>NZ_JBBEVD010000069.1:0-371679 GCF_037414265.1 Pseudoalteromonas sp. C12FD-1 | reverse complement strand
TAGGCCTGCCGCCAGCGTTCAATCTGAGCCATGATCAAACTCTTCAATTAAAAAGTTTTTATATTCCGAAGAACAGCTCAATGAATTCTGAATTTATTTAATATCTTTCGATATTGAATTGACTGTGCTGCAATTCTTTTCTTAAGTAAAACCTAAGTAAGTTATTGCTGTTGGTCACTCAGCTTCAATTGAGACTCTAAATTTGTTTGCCTCACTTAGTAAACTAAGCTTGGCTGTTAGAACTCAATCTGTACGAGTGCCCACACAGATGATTGCTTTATATTGTTAAAGAACGTTGCGATTAAAGCGTTAAACTTTATCTCGCTAGGGCTGCGCATCTTACGCTTTCCTATTTTTTTGTCAACACTTAATTTTGTTAAACTTAAAAGTTTTTAAAACTAAGTTTTACTCGACTCACTGATTGACTCTTGCCTCGCTAAGCGTTGCTGTCTGCCGTCTCAGTGGGGTCGCATTATAGGGAGAACGAATTTATACGCAAGCGTTTTATTTGATAAAATTGCATTTAATTTTTACTCATAAGCACCCCACACTGAAGACACATGTTATCCACAGAAGCCTGTGGGTAACAATGCTTTTTTGCTTTTAAAACTAAACTCTTTTGACTTGTTATGGTAAGTTGCCAGCACTTTTTCAACTCATGTACTTAGGTAGTATTCATGACAGATATAATAAATAGTATAAGTGCCTTACTTTGGGGCCAAGTTCTCGTCTACTTATTAATAGCAGCAGGTGTGTTTTTTACCATTCGCTTAGGCTTTATTCAATTTGTACAATTCCCACATATGTTTAAAGTTATGTTTGGCTCACGTAAATGTGGTGGAGATGAGATTTCTTCTTTTCAAGCTTTTTGTACTTCTTTAGCGGCGCGTGTTGGAACAGGTAATATGGCCGGTGTTGCTGTGGCACTTTATTTAGGTGGCCCTGGCGCTATATTTTGGATGTGGTTGATTGCTTTAATAGGTATGGCAACTAGCTTTGCAGAAAGTACGTTAGCACAAGCTTATAAAACTAAAGACGCTGATGGCAACTTTAGAGGCGGTCCTGCTTATTATATGGAACGCGGTTTAGGCAAACGCTGGATGGGTGTGTTGTTTTCATTGTGCTTGATTTTAGCCTTTGGCCTGGTATTTAATGCTGTACAGTCAAACTCTATTGCTGCCGCATTTGAAGTAGCGTTTGATGTACCTAAGTATATAGTAGGCATTGCACTTGTAATTGGCTCTGGCATCATTATTTTTGGTGGATTAAAAACAATATCACGTTTTGCCGAAATGGTTGTTCCATTTATGGCGCTTGCCTATTTGCTAGTTGCTATATATGTATGTGCGGTTAACTTTACTGCCCTGCCTGATGTTATTGTACTTATAATTAAAAGTGCATTTGGTTTAGAGCAAGCAGGCGCTGGGGCAATTGGCTATGGTGTAACGCAAGCTATGATCCAAGGTATTAAGCGCGGTTTGTTTTCAAACGAAGCCGGTATGGGTAGCGCAGCCAATGCTGCTGCAACGGCAACACCTTACCCACCGCACCCAGCGTCACAAGGGTACGTGCAAATGCTAGGTGTATTTATAGATACTATTGTGATCTGTACAGCCACTGCCTCATTAATCTTACTGTCTAATCAACTTGTGCCTGAATCGGGTGTACTAGGAATAGAGTTAACGCAAGCTGCACTGCAAGAGCACGTGGGTGATTGGGGAACGTACTTTATCGCCATTGCCATTTTGTTTTTTGCATTTACTTCTATTGTCGCGAATTACTCATATGCCGAAACAAACTTAATGTTTTTAGAGCATAACTCTAATAAAGGAATGTTTATATTTAGATTACTTGTATTAGGTATGGTTATGTTTGGTGCCATTGGTGAACTAGGTATTATTTGGACACTTGCTGACATTTCTATGGGCCTAATGGCTATTGTAAACGTGGTTGCACTCTTTATGCTATCTGGTGTTGTTGTGTGGTTATCAAAAGATTACAACGCGCAAAATAAACAAGGTGTATTACCGACGTTTGACAAAGACAAACACCCTAAGCTTGCAAAAGAGGTTGATCCTAACGCATGGAAGTAACGCTAAATTAAAAATTATCAAGCGAGCATTAGCTCGCTTTTTTTTGCCTTACAAACTATATAAAAATTTATTAATGTATTTCAAAGATATATACCATAGTTAAATATCAGTAATAGGCGCTTTTTGATTTACTTACGTACAATAAAATTGAAGTTTGTTATCTATAATATAAAGGAGTCATGATGGATGACCAATTGAACAAATACAGTATTGACACTACGGATTACCAGGTAGGTCAAGATAACGTGCAAAAATGGGGGTTTGATGTTCATAACCCAGTGTTTGGAATAAGCGCATTTTTAGTCATACTATTTGTTGCCCTTACTTTATTGCTTGACCCTGAAGTCGTCAGGGAAGCACTTACCTCAACTAAAGATGCCATTATCAATAAATTTGATAGCTACTTCATGTTGATTGCTAATGGTTTCGTATTATTTTGCTTTGCACTTGCGCTCTCCCCTCTTGGTAAAATTCGCTTAGGGGGTGTTGATGCAAAACCTGAACATGGTTATCTCTCATGGCTGGCAATGCTATTTGCCGCAGGAATGGGAATAGGTTTACTATTTTGGGGTGTTGCAGAGCCTGCAGCCTATTACACAGATTGGTACTTAATGCCAATGAATGCTGAGCCAAACACCCCAGAAGCTCATTCTTTAGCCATGGGTGCCACCATGTATCACTGGGGCTTACATGGCTGGGCTATTTACGCCATTGTTGCGCTTAGCTTAGCGTTTTTTGCTTACAATAAAGGCCTTCCATTATCTATACGATCCGTGTTTTACCCTTTATTTGGCGATCGTGCTTGGGGTTGGCTGGGTCATGTTATTGATATTCTTGCTGTACTCTCTACGCTTTTTGGTTTAGCAACGTCTCTTGGTTTAGGGGCGCAACAAGCAACAAGTGGTATAAATTATTTAATAGGCACAGATTACGGGACTGCTTTTCAAATTACGGTTATAGCGCTCGTTACCTGTATTGCTATTGTTTCTGTTATTAAAGGGATTGAAGGGGGTGTGAAAGTACTTAGTAACATCAACCTTATCTGTGCATTTATTTTACTTGTAGCCATAATATGGCTTACTTTTGGTGATTCAATTACAGCAATATGGTTTACCTTCGGTGCATATGTGGAGCATATAATTCCGCTTAGTAATCCGTTTGGCCGTGAAGATGAAGACTGGATGCATGCTTGGACAGTATTTTACTGGGCATGGTGGATATCGTGGTCGCCATTTGTAGGAATGTTTATTGCCCGCGTTTCTAGAGGTCGTACCGTGCGAGAATTTTTATTAGTCGTCATTGGGCTGCCAACACTATTAAGCTTGGTTTGGATGGGGGTATTTGGTAATTTAGCGATTTCACAAATTATTGATAAAGTAGGCCCACTCGGGCAAAACGGTTTAACCGATATCTCTGTGACGCTATTTCAGGTTTATGAGCAGCTTCCGCTTAGTGGTTTCATTAGTGTTATTTCGATTGTACTTATTTTAGTGTTTTTTATTACCTCTTCTGATTCTGGCTCGCTTGTAATAGATGGTATAACCGCTGGCGGAAAAATTGATGCGCCGGTACCACAACGTATATTTTGGGCATCGATTGAAGGGGCTATAGCTGCCGTATTACTGTGGGTAGGAGGCTCTCAAGCCTTACAAGCTTTGCAATCGGGAGTAGTAACAACTGCGTTACCTTTCTCAATTGTGCTTATTTTAATGTGCGTGGCGCTTATTCAAGGTTTAATGAGCGAGTACCCTATTTATAAGGCACAAACAAAGTTATAGCATTATATACTTTAGTAAAGCGGCCTTGTGTGTCGCTTTGCTCACTATTTTATTTCCTCTCTTACCTAAGCTCCAGCTAATACGTTAACGAACGTACTAAAGCGCCAAACTAGTTAGCTATAGCAATCCTCTTTATAAGCACATTTTTAAATAAGTAGCGCTTATATAAATACATAAAGCCCAGCGCTATTATTTACACCTTTAGCTATCAAGCTAATATCATCAGGTAGCGACACGTTCAGCCCCGCAGAATAATTAAGTATTATTGCGGATTGGTATAAGATTGCTTTGATGAACTGAACTGAATGTAAACGGCGTTAAAAGTAGCCTATTAGCAGCAAAGGAATATAGTAAAAGTAATGTAGGTTTAATCAGCTAATGCTAACGTACAACAAAACGTATACTCTGCTTTAAGCACGATTGTCTTGCTTCAAATCATTCACCTAATTAAGCCAATTGCTATTAACTTTTAAAAGATAGGCAAAAAAGAAACGAAGTAATTATTTAAAATTAGGATGTATTTAAGTTACTAAAAGAACTTTAGTAAGATTGGTGCCCGAGGCCGGACTTGAACCGGCACGACTTGTTAGTCGAGGGATTTTAAATCCCTTGTGTCTACCAATTCCACCACTCGGGCATCGAGTTTGCTATTTAAAGCATGTGGAGTAATTAAATGGAGGCGGAACCCGGAGTCGAACCGAGGTGGACGGATTTGCAATCCGCTGCATGGCCACTCTGCCATTCCGCCTTAACGCTTCCAAATAATTTGGAGCGGCACACGAGGCTCGAACTCGTGACCTCGACCTTGGCAAGGTCGCGCTCTACCAACTGAGCTAGTGCCGCGTTAAACTTTGTCAGTAATTTGTCCGTTGGTGCGCGACCATGTCGCGGTAAAACGTTCTGGCAACTGAGCTAGTGCCGCGTTAAACTTTGTCAGTAATTTGTCCGTTGGTGCACGACCATGTCGCGGTAAAACGTTCTGGCAACTGAGCTAGTGCCGCATAAAACTTTTAATTATCTTGGTTGAATAATTAAAAAATGGTGCCCGAGGCCGGACTTGAACCGGCACGACTTGTTAGTCGAGGGATTTTAAATCCCTTGTGTCTACCAATTCCACCACTCGGGCATCGAGTTTGCTATTTAAAGCAAGTGGATAAAACTAATATGGAGCGGCACACGAGGCTCGAACTCGTGACCTCGACCTTGGCAAGGTCGCGCTCTACCAACTGAGCTAGTGCCGCATCATATTAATTCTAAATTCAATTACATAAACTAATTTATGTAATGTTGTTTTTATAAATTACACTTGGCGATGTAATTAAACCACAAAGTGGTGCCCGAGGCCGGACTTGAACCGGCACGACTTGTTAGTCGAGGGATTTTAAATCCCTTGTGTCTACCAATTCCACCACTCGGGCATCGAGCTTGCTATTTAAAGCATGTGGAGTGTTGAATGGAGGCGGAACCCGGAGTCGAACCGAGGTGGACGGATTTGCAATCCGCTGCATGGCCACTCTGCCATTCCGCCAAACCGTTGGACAACCTAATGAAAACTTGGAGCGGCACACGAGGCTCGAACTCGTGACCTCGACCTTGGCAAGGTCGCGCTCTACCAACTGAGCTAGTGCCGCATTATTATTTAATTATCTGCGTTATTCAACACCTTGCGATGTTTGCGCTGTTAATTAAGTAACTTTGGTTTTCTTTATCTTAGGGGCTATGCCCTCTCAACACGGACGCATTCTACAGAGATTATTAAACGCGTCAACACAAAAAATGCCACTTTTGAACTGTTTGATTATTTTTTATCTAAAACGGTGCGTTATTAGACGTTTACAATCAATTTTTGGTCAATTCACTCCATGCAGCCATTAAATATTGCACCATAGAGCTTAGTGTTAAATAGGTGGCTATATACAATAAAGCAAAACTTAAATAGATCATCCACGTATCGTATTGCCAAATTAGGCCAATAATTGCCAGCATTTGCGCCGCGGTTTTTATTTTGCCCATATTTGATACTGCAACGTTTCCACGTTTGCCTTGTTCGGCCATCCACTCACGTAATGCAGATATCACTATTTCACGGCTGATAATAATAAGTGCCGGAATCGTCATATACATAGACTGATAATGATCAGAGAGCGCAACAAGTGCAGCACACACCATAACCTTATCGGCTACAGGGTCTAAAAACGCGCCAAATGGCGTAGATTGCTCTAGCTTTCGTGCTAAATAACCGTCAAGTATATCGGTGATTGATGCGAGCCAAAAAATAAAAGCGGCAGCAAAAAACGCCCAGCTATAAGGCAAGTAAAATATCACCAAAAATATGGGGATAAGAAAAAGTCTAAAGGTTGTGAGTGTGTTTGGAATATTCCACATAACTACTTGGATATGTCTTTTTTTCTATATTCGCATGAAGGGCTAGCCCTTGTCATGCAAATGGTTAAATATCTTCTCAGCCATGTCAGGACTGATCCCAGGAACTTTCTTTAACTGTTCTATATTAGCAGCTTTTACCCCTTGCATGCCCCCTAAATATTTTAATAATGTTTGGCGGCGCTTAGAACCCACTCCGTTGATCTCTTCTAATAATGATTGCGTACGTTGTTTTTGGCGCTTATTACGGTGCCCTGCTATAGCAAATCGGTGAGATTCATCGCGAATATGTTGAATTAAATGAAGTGCTGGCGCATCCGAATCCATAGGAATTGTTTTACGCCCGCCATCGATTAGTAAGGTTTCTAGGCCTGGTTTCCTACTCGTGCCTTTTGCTACACCTACTAACAGCGGCATTTTTGCATGGGGCCAGGTGGCAAAGTACTGCTCTGCACGGCCCAACTGCCCTTTACCACCGTCAATAAATATAACGTCAGGGATTTTGTCTTCATCAACCACTTTGTTGTAGCGTTTGTTTAGTGCAAACTCCATTGCCGCGTAATCATCACCGCCGGTTATACCCGTTACGTTGTAGCGCCTATACTCTTTATTGTTAGGCCCTTGAGAATCGAATACGACACAACTGGCCACAGTGTTCTCCCCCATGGTATGGCTAATATCAAAACATTCCATTCTGTTTATATCATCTAAGCCTAGGGTCGCTTTTAATTGTGCATAACGTTTGTTTATAGAGTCTTGCGTGCTTTGTTTAACGGTAATGCTGTTTAATGCATTTTTATTAGCAAGCTGAAGGTATTGTGCTCGCTCTCCGCGGGTAACCACTTTAAGCGATACTTTGCGCTCACTAATTTGCGTAAGGGCTTCACTCAATACGCTACTTTCTTCAATCTCGAACGGTAAAATAATTTCTTTTGCTATGCGCCCTGTCGCGCCAGGCGCTAAATAATATTGCCCTAAAAACGAAGTAAGTATTTCCTCTTGCCCCGAATCTTTAGGTACTTTTGGAAAATAGGTTTTACTGCCTAGCACTTTATGATCGCGGATCATTAATAAATGAATTCCGTTTAATCCATTTAAGTGCGCAAAACCTACTACATCCATTTCAGCAAAATTACCTGAAATAGACTGCTGTTCCTGCATTTTGCGCAGTAGCATGATTTGGTCACGCACTTTAGCTGCGAGCTCAAAATTGAGGTCTTTACTCGCCGCTTCCATTTTTTTTATTAAATCGGCTATCACTTCGTGCGACTTACCCGTTAAAAACTTACGTACATAATCAACTTGTTCGCCGTACTCTTGCTCTGTCACTTTATTAACACACGGTGCTGAGCAGCGCTTTAGCTGATACTGTAAACACGGGCGGCTTCTGGCACGGTAGTAGGCATCTTCGCACTGACGAACAGGAAATATTTTTTGCATTAAACGCAAACTTTCCGACACGGCGCCAGCACTTGGGAAAGGCCCAAAGTACTCGCCTTTTACCTTGCGGCTACCTCTATGAAAGGCTAAACGCGGATGTTTATGATTTGTAAGTAATATATAAGGGTATGACTTATCATCACGTAATAAAATGTTATAACGCGGCTGATATTTTTTTATAAGGTTGTTTTCAAGCAGCAGGGCTTCAGTTTCGGTGTTTGTGAGGGTAACTTCAATATCGCAAATATTACTCACTAACACTCGGGTTTTACTGTCGGTTAGATTAGATCTAAAGTAACTACTTACCCGCTTTTTTAAGTTTTTAGCTTTACCGACATAAATAACTTGTTGTTCACTATCAAGCATACGGTATACACCCGGTTCACTTGATAGCGTTTTTAAAAATTGGCCGTGATCGAATTCAGACATAAATTAAAAAATTAATGAGATACGTCTATATCAATCATTTTATGGCGAATAGCCAAATGAGTAAGCTCTACGTCGCCCCCTACATTTAATTTTTCAAACATACGGTAACGGTAGCTGTTCACTGTTTTTGAACTTAAATTTAAGCGCTCGGCAATATCTTGTGCTTTTTCACCTTTGGTGATCATTAGCATAATTTGTAGCTCGCGCTCAGATAAGCTTTGAAACGGGTTTTCATCGGTACGCCCTGTTACTTGCGCAAGGGCAATTTGCTGTGCAATTTCTGGGGCGATATAACGCTGGCCTGCATGAACAGAACGTATAGCACGAACCATTTCATCAGAGCCTGCACCTTTGGTTAAAAAGCCATGCGCACCAATTTGCATTACTTTAGAAGGAAATGGGTCTTCGCAGTTAACTGTAAGCACAATAACTTTTACATCTGGGCAATAGCGGCAAATCTTTTTTGTGGCCTCTAAGCCACCCATGCCAGGCATATTCATATCCATTAATACAATATTAGGTGCGTGCTGGCGACAAAATTGTACCGCAGCCTCACCATCTTTAGCTTCGCCTACCACTTTAAAACCACGTACGTCATCTAATATACGTTTTATACCAGTTCGTACCAGCTCATGGTCATCAACTAAAAGCACATTAATCAATGTAATACCCTCATTAACCTAACAATACACGACTAAACAATTCAATTTGCCACATTACCACAGTTAAAGCGAAACAATAACTAATATTATTGCTTCGCTTTAGGTTTACTCATCTTTTAGCATTATTTGACTACAGCTAAAAACCAGTACTTTAGTTTTTTATTACGCTGCTTTTTCGCTAAAACGGTCTACCCATAGGGCAATAATACCATCGCCTGTTACATTACACGCTGTACCAAAGCTATCTTGCGCAAGGTAAAGTGCAATCATTAATGCAACAGCGCCCTCGTTAAAGCCAAGCATACTGGTCAATAAGCCCAGTGCCGACATTACTGCACCACCTGGTGCACCAGGCGCTGCAATCATTACTACTCCTAGCATCATAATAAATGGCAGCATGCCTATTAAAGAAGGCACTTCCATACTTGGCGATAAAAACATAACGGCCATAGCGCAGGTTACAATAGTGATTGTAGAACCCGATAAATGAATAGTTGCACACAAAGGAACAGTAAAGTTTGCTACATCTTCTTTAACATTATTTGCTTTACTTGATTGCAAAGACACCGGAATGGTTGCCGCGCTCGACATTGTCCCCAGCGCTGTAAAATAAGCAGGAAGCATATTTTTAACTAGCTCCAACGGGTTACGTTTAAGTAATACTCCCGTAGAAACATATAATACGCTTAACCATAGCCAATGCATGACAAGTGCTGCAATAAGCACTACACCAAAGGTTTGCAGTGTATCTACCACAGTACCTGCTACGGTCATTTCTGCAAATACACCCGCAATGTAAAATGGTAAAGCCGGAATAATTACTTTAGATAATAAAGCATCAATTACGTCGCGACCCTGATCAGAGACTTTTTTAAGTGTTTCTAGTTCCAGTTGGCTCATGCCTATACCAAAAACAAATGCTGTTACAAGCGCTGTCATTACACCCATCAGTGGTGGAATTTCTAAATCAATAAAACTACCAATTTCAGTGGCAACTTCGGCTTCAAACGTAATATTGCCACTTAACAGTGGAATAACCGCACTTACTAATAAAAAGGCAAGCGTGCCCGCAATTACCGTAGAGCTGTAAGCAAAGCCAACGGTTTTACCTAATAAATGGCCTGACCCTTTAGGTAAGCCAGCAATGCCCGAAGCAATAAAAAATAAAATAATTAATGGAATGGTAAAAGAAATGAGTTGGCCAATAAGCTCTTTAACAGTAAACAAAAGCTCAACACCTGTAAGAGGTACATAAAGCCCGACCAAAATACCGGCCACAATACCGGCAATTAATTTTAAGATTAACTTCATTGTGATTGCTTAGTTGAATATAGATAGAGTGTTTTTAACATGTTTTAGGCGCATTGTGTGATAAAAGTATTCAAGTTATATTCATGTGCACAAATAACACACAAAAACATCGCAATAATTAGCCTATCCTGTGCATTTTTTAACTACGTGGCAAAGTTTACTCTTTAAATTTAAAAATAAGCCCGCATCTTTAATAACTAAAGCAACAATAATAACTAATTTTTATTTCGGCTGGTTATAAGCCCAATAGATATATGTTATAGCCAAACTTTACTTTAGTTTTTTTAAACTCGCAGTAAAGTGTATTTATATAGTTAATAGCAAAGGCTATTAACACATTGATCAGATTGTATCCAAAGGAACATTATGTCTACTATTTTTGAAGATAACTCACTAAGCATTGGTAATACACCATTGGTAAGACTTAATCGCGTAACAGGCGGAAACGTTTACGCTAAAGTAGAATCGCGTAATCCTAGCTTTAGTATTAAATGTCGTATTGGTGCATCAATGATTTGGGAAGCTGAAAAATCAGGTCAGCTTGTCAAAGGTAAAGAACTAATTGAACCTACATCGGGTAATACAGGTATTGCCCTTGCATTTGTTGCAGCAGCACGTGGTTACAAATTAACACTCACCATGCCAAATACAATGAGCCTAGAGCGCCGCAAACTATTAAAAGCATTAGGCGCTAACTTAGTGCTTACCGATGGTGCTAAAGGTATGAATGGCGCAATTGAAAAAGCAAAAGAAATTCAAGCAACAGACCCAGAAAAATACATTTTATTACAACAGTTCGAAAACCCAGCTAACCCTAAGATTCACTTTGAAACAACCGGCCCAGAAATTTTTGACGCGCTTGATGGCAACATCGACTTTTTTGTAGCAGGTGTAGGCACTGGTGGTACTATTACAGGTGTTAGCCGTTACCTTAAAAACGAAAAAGGCTTAGACGTTAAGTCAATTGCTGTTGAACCTACTAGCTCGCCTGTTATTAGCCAAACACTTGCAGGCGAAGAAGTAAAACCAGGTCCACATAAAATTCAAGGTATTGGCGCAGGCTTTATTCCTGGCAACCTTGATTTAAGTGTGATTGATGGTGCAGAGCAAGTGTCAAACGAAGATGCGATTGCAATGGCCCATGAGCTAATGAAAAAAGAAGGTATTTTAGTGGGTATTTCATCAGGCGCAGCGGTTGTAGCCGCTAAACGTCTTGCTGAAAAGCCAGAAAACGCTGATAAAAATATTGTGGTTATTTTACCAAGTGCCACAGAGCGTTACCTGTCTAGCCCAATGTTCGCAGAAGAATTTAGCGAGCAAGAATTAGTACAGTAAACTTCTCTCCTTGAGATACTTAAAAGGATGCTTATGGCATCCTTTTTTATTATTTATTGTTCAATTTTCTATTTATTCCCCAGCGCTGCTTTACATCTTGTTTAATTAACCACACACTTTAAAAAAATTAATTAAAAACATTCAACATGAAAAAAATAACAGCTTATTTAAGTTTTATTGTATGCTTTTTTTTAGCCGCCTGTGGCGATAACGTACAAACACTGGGCGACTCACCAGGCGATACAGCCACCGCTTACTTTGATGCACTGTATAACCAAAAAGATTTACAAAAAGCCAGCACCATGGCCACCCCCAACCTCAGCCGGATTATGAAATCCTATGGTACTGCTAAGCAATTTGCCCGAAACTTAGTTAACCTGCAATACGATGAGGTTGTCATTGAAGTCGATATGACCAACATGAGCGTACGCGAACAATATGGTGATAACGCTAAAATAAACCTCATTTTTACAGGCTACTTTAATGGCGATAAAGTCGATGATATGCGCAGCGTTAAAATGCTTCGCAAAAAAGGGAAATGGTATATAGATAAAATAGTTGCAGACCCTTATGCTCGATAACTACTAACAAAAAAGGCCTTACATGCGTAAGGCCTTTTTTGTGTTTAGCGCTTGTCTTAAGCGTTATAATTCACCGGGTTGAAAGTTATCAACCGCAATGGCTTGTTTTCTAAGCTTGTTAGTATGGTGCATTGCATCGGCATCTGCTTGCTCTAAAAAGCCTTGCTCCAACGAATAATTAATTGCGCCTTCTATATCAAGCGTGGCAGGTACCTTACCACTGCGCTGCCATTGTTTTAAGTCTTTAAACTGTGCTTGCATATCATGCATAGCTAAAAACGCATTTTCCATCACGCCAGTGCCTGCATTTTCATCAACATAACATAAATGCGTTAAGCGATTTCTAAACACCCCAGGTTGCGTCATATGCTCACAAATACTTTGTGCTGTTTCATCACTTGGTTTGTGATAGTGATTCCCCAGCGGAAACACAATGCGTTTAAGTAAAAAGTTAACTACCGGATTTGAAAAGTTTTTGAAAAAACCATCAAACGCTTGACCAATTTCATACAATGAGTTTTCAATAGCGTATTTAACAAACGGTAAATCAGCTTGTTGGCGCCCTTCATCTTCAAAGCGCTTTAACACTGTAGACGCTAAATATAAATGACTAAGCACATCACCTAAGCGGGCCGAAATCATTTCTTTTCGTTTAAGCTCACCACCCAATACCAGCATGGCTACATCGGTTGTAAAAGCAAGGCCACGGCTCATTCTGCTTAATTGTTTGTAGTAAACAGCGGTTGCACCACATATAGGCGCTTTAGCAAAACAGCTACGAGTTAGACCATGCACAAAAGCCATACCCGCGTTACTTGCAGCAAATAAAATGTGCTTCATGAGCAAGCCGTCGAATTGATCAAGTGCTGCGTCGTCATCGTCCATTGCCGCAGCTTCCATTTCTTTTAACACAAACGGATGACAACGCGTGGCACCTTGGCCAAAAATCATTAAATTACGCGTTAAAATGTTTGCCCCTTCAACCGTAATTGATACCGGGATCCCCATATAGCCATGGGCTAAATAGTTATTAGGACCTACTTGAATACCTTTGCCCGAATGAATATCCATTGCATCGTTCATTACCGTACGCCCCATTTCAGTCATATGATATTTTGCAATGGCGGTAACAACTGATGGGCTTAGTTTTAAATCTATTGCGCCTGCGGTCATTAATCGTGCCGACTCAAGCGTATATGTTAACCCGCCAATACGGGCTAGTGCTTCTTGTACACCTTCAAATTGGCCAATTGATACACCAAACTGTTGGCGTACCATAGCGTAAGCAGAGGTCATTTTAGAGGCTAAATGCCCTGTTGCGGTACTTAGGGCAGGTAAAGAAATCCCACGCCCGGCACTTAAGCATTCAACCAGCATACGCCAGCCTCGCCCTGCGCCTTGCTGACCACCAATAATCCAATCTAGCGGAATAAATACGTCTTTACCGTACGTAGTCCCGTTCATAAATGCCATATTTAATGGGTAATGGCGCTCACCCGTTTCTACCCCTTCGTGATCTGTAGGGATTAACGCACAGGTAATGCCAAGCTCTTTTTCATCACCAAGTAGCCCATCGGGGTCATACATTTTAAAAGCAAGACCAAGTACTGTTGCAACCGGCGCAAGCGTAATATAGCGCTTAGACCAATTTAAACGCAGGCCTATTACCTCTTCACCATTATGCTGGCCTTTACATACTATGCCAGAGTCAGGAATACTACCTGCATCAGAGCCCGCTTCGGGTCCGGTAAGGGCAAAACATGGCACATCTTCACCATTGGCAAGCGTTGGTAACCAACGGTCTTGTTGCTCTTTTGTACCATAATGCAGTAACAGCTCGCCTGGGCCTAAGCTATTAGGAACCATAACAGTAACCGCCGCAGTTAAGCTTTTTGTGGCAATTTTTGACACTATGGTAGAGTTTGCAATCGCTGAGAACTCTCGTCCGCCAAATTTTTCAGGAATGATCAGCGCAAAAAAGCCCTCTGTTTTTAAGTAATCCCACACTTCTTTTGGCAGATCTTTGTCTTTTTGCACAATTTGATAATCATCTAGCATCGCCAGTAGCGTGTTAACCTGATTTTCCATGAAATCATTTTCTTTATCGCTAAGCTCAGGCCTTGGAAAACGATGTAGTTTTTGCCAATCTGGGTTACCACTAAATAGCTCACCATCCCACCATACATCACCGGCCTCCATTGCCTCTCGCTCAGTTTGCGAGAGCGGCGGAAGTACCTTTTTAAACATTTTAAACGTAGGACGGCTGATCAGGTTAAGGCGAATATCTTTGACTGCAAAAATAACCACCACCACGACCAGCAATATTATAAATACTGACATGAGCACATTCCTTTTACATTGAATGAAAATAGTAACTTAATTATGACCCATCTTAGTTTAAATACAATCATTGCGCGATACACTACACACCTTAACGTATTCATTTTATTGTTTTAAACATCGCTGCTATTATCACTCTCTTAATAACAATAAACCAAAGGAATACAATGAACACACCACGCTTTAAATTAAGTATGAGCGCCTTAATAGTCGCAAGCACATTAGCACTGAGCGCCTGTGAAGCTGAAATAGCCATAGACACTACCGATTCAGCACAATCAGAGTCTCCTCTTACAAAACAAGATGCCAATGCGTTTATTGCCAAAGCCGAGCAAGAGCTAAGCGAACTTTACCTAGAGTCGAGCCGCGCTGAGTGGATTTATGCAAATTTTATAACACACGACACCTCGGCGTTATCTGCCGAGGTTAATCGTAAAATGACAGAGTCGGTCGTACGTTTAGCTAATCAGGCAGCCCAATTTGACGACTTAGCGCTGGATTACGATGCACGCCGTAAGCTTAATAAACTTAAACTCGCGCTTACCTTACCCGCTCCCCAAAATGCTGAAAAAACAGCTCAGCTTTCAACTATTGTGGCAGAGCTAGGTGGTTTATACGGTAAAGGCAAATATTGTAAAGACGATGGCAGCTGTTTAAGCCTTGGTGATATGACCGCAAAAATGGCCACCAGCCGCGATTACAACGAGCTACTTGATTTATGGCAAGGGTGGCGTCAAATTTCAAAACCCATGCGCCCACTTTACGAGCAGCAAGTAACTCTTACCAACGAAGGGGCACAAGAGCTAGGTTATGCAGATACCGGCGCAATGTGGCGCAGCAAGTACGATATGCCCGCCGATGACTTTACAACCGAGCTTGACCGCATTTGGGGGCAAGTAAAACCACTATATAACTCCCTACACTGCCATGTACGTGCTAAATTAGGTGAAAAATACGGCACCGATAAAGTGCCACAAGATGAGCCTATACCTGCGCATTTATTAGGAAATATGTGGGCACAAGCGTGGGGTAACATTTACGATGTAGTCGCACCAGAAAACGCCGATCCGGGTTACGATGTTACCGAGCTATTAGCTAAAAATAATTACGACGAGCTTAAGATGGTAAAAGGGGCTGAAACCTTTTTTACCTCAATGGGATTTGAGCCACTGCCAGAGACCTTTTACGAGCGCTCGTTATTTGTAAAACCAAAAGACAGAGACGTGCAATGTCATGCATCTGCATGGAATATAGATAGCAAAGACGATTTACGTATTAAAATGTGTATTCAGCGCACGGGCGAAGAGTTTTCTGTTATTCATCATGAGCTAGGCCACAATTTTTATCAGCGCGCTTATAATAAACAGCCTTTATTTTATCAAGAAAGTGCCAACGATGGTTTTCATGAAGCGATTGGCGACACCATTGCCCTTTCAGTTACACCAGGCTACTTAAAGGAAATTGGCTTACTAGAACAAGTGCCTGATGAGTCAAAAGACATTGGCCTACTAATGAAAATGGCGCTAGATAAAGTGGCGTTTGTGCCATTTAGCTTAATGGTTGATCAATGGCGTTGGCAGGTATTTTCAGGGCAAGTAAAGCCGCAAGATTACAATAAAGCATGGTGGGAACTTCGCGAAAAGTACCAAGGTGTGCAAGCGCCTATCGCACGTAGCGAAGACGACTTTGATCCAGGTGCTAAATACCACGTACCAGGCAATACTCCTTATACACGTTACTTTTTAGCGCATATTTTACAGTTTGAGTTCCACCGTAGCTTATGTGAAATTGCCGGTAACGATAAAGCGATTCATCGCTGCTCTATTTATAACTCAAAAGAAGCAGGCGAAAAACTAAACGCAATGCTTGAGATGGGTTCATCTCGCCCATGGCAAGAAGCACTTGAAAGCATTACAGGCAAACCGCAAATGGATGCAACCGCCATGCTCGATTACTTTGCCCCACTGCAACGCTATTTAGATGAGCAAAACAAAGGCCGTAATTGCGGCTGGTAATATAATTAAGCTCAAACATTAAAAACAACAAAGCCCACTCATTTGAGCGGGCTTTTTATGCTTTTAATTAAGTACAGGGCTTAATTAAGTACAGGGCTTAATTAAAACTGAAAACGCATGTTTGCAAAGTATGCATCGTTATCAGAGTCATCTGCATTGTTCTCGTAACCTACTTTAAGACCAATGTTTTTATTGATGAAGTGCTGAGCACCAAAGCTGTAAGTATCTTGCTTGTTGTAGTTAGCAAATACAGACGTTGCTTTTGAGAAGTAGTAGTTAGTTTCTGCTACCCATTGGTTCTCTGCATCATCAATGCTTTCGTATTTACCTTCAAACGTTAAGAAGTTACCTTGCTGTAAATCAATAAAGTACTTAGCTGCAACGGCGCGGTAATCAAAATCGTCATCTGCGGTGAGTGTTACACCTACGTAATCTGTGCTGTTTAGCATGTGGTTGTATGCTAAATCAAATAAAGCATAGTCATCGCCGTCTTTGTTTTCAACAAGTGTTACTTTTGCTAGTAAGTCTGGGTTGAAAAAGTAACCGCCGGTTAGTTTGTAAAGTTCACCATTAGAGCCTGAATCTGGATCGTAGTTTTCGTATGATGCGCCAATTAAAAATTCATTAATAAAGTATTCGCCACCAACATTCGTTAAATCGCCAAAGTCGTCATCAGCGTAGCTACCGTAAACGTTAGTTTGCTTATTGATGTACTCAAACTGATCGTACGGCCCTAATGTTTTTTTAGGAGAAAGATAGTAAATAGAATCTACAGCAACGGTGTCGTTGTTATCGCTATCTTTGTAGCTTAAGTTACTGATTGAGTTATAGCTGTCTGCAGCAGCCGCAGTGCTAGATAATAAAATGCTTGAAATAATAACTGCTAATTTTTTCATTGTAAGACTTCCCTTTGTACATTGCTTTTTATGCTTTAGCTCATTGACTAAAGTGGGGACATGCTAACGCTGGGAAACTGAATGAAAACTTAATTAACTAGTTGTATTTATTAAGTTAATTGTAAGGAGGTGTAAGAAACTGTAAATTTAAAGTAGTTGCAACATATAGTCAACAACTACTTAAAACATGTGCATTATTTAAAGCGCGTGCTGGCTAATTACTCGGTACACTTCGTTAATATTATCACCCGATTTAAATTCTTTACTAATAGGCGTTGGATCTGACCCAATCCAAATTTTAAGCTCAGCGTCTAAGTCAAAGTGCCCTGCACTTTCTTTACTAAACTTAGTAATTTTAGAGTAAGCAATACTTACCATTTCCATTTTTGAGCCGGTCATACCTTGCTTATCAATTAAAATTAAACGCTTATTAGTAAAAATAAACATATCGCGAATCACCTTATAGGCTTTTTCTACTTGTTCGCCATCTATAAGTGTATTGGCAAGCACTTTTTCAAGATCTGAATCGTCTACTTCACTTGCATTACCCATTAAACCGCTTAGTAATCCCATTATACTTTCTCCTGTGTAAATATTTGATTTTCTAATGTGTGGCCATTTACTAACTGCCTATATTGCCAATTTTGCTGATGGCAAAAGTTTAATAAAGCAATATCAAGTGGCTCACCGGTTGGTTGGTACTCAATCACAAATTCTTTATGTTGGCTCATATACACACGGCTTACACCTGCTAACGCTTGTAGTTGCTGCTCAACATTTTGATACGCCTTGCTGAGCATTAAGGTATAAAAGTGTGTATCGGTATTATTCTCTTTAGTTTGATGCTCGCTCAAAATGCCTTGATCTAAATGCAAAACTTGCGAGCATAGGCGCTCAAGTTCGGTTAAATCGTGCGAGCTTAAAATAAAGGTGGCTTCTTCGCTTAAGCTCGATACCAGCTCGCGCACCTCTCTGGCATGAATTGGATCAAGCCCTGCTGTGGCTTCATCTAGCATTACAATTTTTGGTGCGCCAATCAACGCTTGCGCTATGGTTACGCGCTTTCGCATACCATGAGATAAATCGCCCGCACGCTGCTTAGCGACTTCTTTTAAGCCAACTAAATCAAGTACGCGCAGCGCTTCATTGTGGCTTTGTTTAGCGCCCATGCCTTGAAGCTTGCCATAAAACGCCAGTTGCTTATCTATATTAAAACGCGGATCTAACTGCGCATCTTGTGGCAATGCACTCACCTGGTTAAACAATGCAGCGCTTCCAGGCTTATGTCCTAAAATACTAAGCTCACCTTGGCTTGGGTTTATATACCCGCATAGCAAACTAAATAGTGTGGTTTTACCGGCGCCATTGGGGCCTACTAACGCCACAGGTGCACCTTTATTAATTTCAAAGCTTACGTTATTAAGTGCTTGCTTTGCACCATACGATTTACTTAAGCCGCTGGCTTTTATTAATACGCTCATAGCGAACTCCTTGTAAATATTCTATGTGCAATAGCAATAAATACCGCGCTTTGTATAAGCGGCACACCTAAGGCGCTCAATAAAGGTAAGTTTTGCCCAGCTAAAAGCTCAGAATTAACCCCAGGGAATATATAATCGAGCGCATTTAAAGCTGGTATCTGCCACGCCAATATACCCACAACAATACCGCCACCCGCAAAGTATAAAATAGCTAACACAATGGCTAAACGTGATGAGCGTGCAAATGTGTTTATCAAACTCATTAAGGCCACAAACGGGCTAAGTACTACCACAAGTATTAAAAATATTGATAACGCACGAAAAAAACCACTAACAAGTAAGCTTGGATCTCTAAACCCTAAAACCGCTAAAGTGGCTATAAGCGTAATAGCGACTAAGCAGGCTAATACGGCTAATTGACCTAAAAAACGTCCAAAAAGTATTTCAAAGCGTGTTGAGCGCAATGATAAAAACCGCAATGTGCCACGCTCTCTATCACCAACGGTTTGGTCGCTCGATATAAAAATAGCAAATAGCGGAAAACTATACAGGGCCACCAGCCAATACATGGCAAATTCGGCTTCTGGCCAATCAAGCAACTTACTTAAGCCAATACTGCCTGAAATATCGCGTGCCATTTGTTCAAAATTGGGGGCGCTGATAATACTGACCGCTTGACCTATCGGGTAGCGTAAAATAAGCAGCCAAACAAGGGCAAAGGCTGCCATTGCAATTAAGCCGCGTTTTGTTAAAAACATACGTACTAGCTCAAAGCCCGCTATTTGGGTTAATCGCCCCATGCTTACTAATGATGATGTTGCCATTGGCTTTCCTTAATGACGTTGCTCATGCTTTAAATTAAAGCGTAATGTAACCACAGTAAGTGTAAACACCTTGAATTACCAGCAAAAAAAGCTCACCTTAAGTGAGCTTTGTAACAAACCATTTAAATGTAACTGGCTAAACTTTATTTAAGCCAAATTTTATAAATGCTGTTGGTATACTTCAAGCGCTTGGCTTAAATCGTTAATTAAATCATCAATGTCTTCAAGGCCAATATGTAAGCGGATCACCGGGCCTAAATCCCAACCTGTATCTGAGCGAAGCCCTTTCATGGTTAAATTAGCCGTCACTAGGCTTTCAAAACCGCCCCACGAAAAGCCCATTTTAATATGCTCAAGGCTATCTAAAAATGCATCAATGGCTTTTTGGTTACCGGTTTTCATTACAATTGAAAACAACCCATTGCTGCCATCAAAGTCACGCTTAAAAAATTCATGCCCAGGACAGCTTTCAAATGCAGGATGGCGAATATGATCAACTAACTCATGTTGCTCAAGCCATTTTGCCACCTCTATAGCCGCCTTTTCGTGCTGATTTAAACGCACCGCCATCGTACGTAAACCTCTAAGCGCTAAATACGCATCATCAGCACTCGTGCACTGCCCTAATAAATACGACTGCTCACGCAGTATTGGCCAGTACTTTTTATTGGCAACCGCCACACCCATCATTACATCAGAGTGGCCAACAATGTACTTAGTGGCTGCTTGAATACTTATATCAACGCCGTGTTCTAATGGACGGTAATGCAGTCCATTACCGTAGGTGTTATCAAGCATGGTCATAATATTATGCTCGTTTGCTACCTTTACCATGGCTGGTACATCTTGTATTTCCATGGTTATAGAGCCCGGAGATTCTAAAAACAATACCTTCGTATTTGGCTCTATATACTCTTTAATACCCGCGCCAATCGTTGGAGGGTAGTAAGTGGTTGTTACCCCAAGGCCTGCTAAAATTTTATCGCAAAAGTCGCGCGTTGGCTCATACACGTTATCAACCATTAAAATATGATCGCCCGCTTTTACAAACGACAGCAACGCTTGGCTAATCGCCGCTGCACCGCATGGGTATAACGCGCAGCCTTCGCCGCCTTCAAGCTCAGTAATGGCTTCTTGTAGGGCAAAATGCGTACTTGTGCCACGGCGGCCATAAAATAAAGTTTTATCACCACGCGTTTTAGCGGCTTGTTTTAAATCGGCCACACTATCAAATACAATGGTAGAAGCGCGTTGTACGACTGGATTTACTACGCCATGGGTATAGGCTTTTTTGCGCCCAGATGACACTAACTGCGTGTTTTTATTTTTGCTCGACATTATCAATCCTTAAACCTTATTTGTAAGCCATTGTTCAATTAAAAAGCGTGAAATAGAGTCAACACGTGGGAGCTTATAATGTTCGCCCTCGTCGCCCATATTGCCAAACTCAGCTACCTCTTCGCGGGTAAACCATTTAGCATCATCTAATTCGTTTTTATCTACGTTAATTTGCTCCGTTTTAGCCTGTGCAATAAAGCCAAGCATAATAGAGGAAGGAAACGGCCAAGGCTGAGAAGCAATGTAACGTACGTTTTCAACGTCAACGCCCGCCTCTTCTTTTACTTCACGGGCCACTGCTTGCTCTAGTGTTTCACCTGGGTCAACAAACCCAGCAAGCGATGAATACATACCTTGCTGCCATATTGCTTGGCGACCCAATAAACAGCGCTCTACCCCATCGGCAAATACTTTTGTAACCACCATAATTACTGCCGGATCGGTGCGTGGGAATGTAGGGTGTTTACATTGCTCGTTTTCACATAAGCGTGAGTGCCCAGCTTCAACTAACTTATTTTTACTGCCACAACGCCCGCAAAAGCGATGTGTTGCGTGCCAGTAGCATAAACCACGCGCTAGTGCCGCAATTGAGCCGTCTTGCATAGCCACTTGTGGGCCATACTGGCGAATATCAAAAAATTGCGCATCGCCAATAATTGGGGCTAGCTCGTCATCGTGTATGGCCGACACATCAAGTGCAAATACACCGTGTTGTTCGTCATTTGAACCTAAGAACAGCGCATCTGATAAATCTAAATGGGCAATTTGTTGGTGTGTTAGGTAGCACACCTGTGGGGAATTTTTATAAAATAATGTATGGTTATTATTAACCAAAAGCCACTTACTTTGCGCCGACATTTTTGCGCTTAACCACGCAGCGTCTTTACGAAAATTAGAGCCTCTATCTAGTGGCATGTTGCTGTAATGAAGCATGTAAGTCCTTGGTAACTCGTTATGCTTTAAAATTACCATAACCTCTTAGTAAACCCAATTTATTACAGTAATAAATAAAGCCTATATTAACGATATAGGCTCTGTATTAAAAACTCTCATGTTGCAGGCACTTAGGCTCTTTTTTTTACGCTTTACAGTAGTAAACTATCATCAATTAAATGAAACTGCTCAGCACTTTGTTTAAGTACCTCGGCAGTTAACTTATCCGCGCCATACACATCGCATGGTACATTATATTGGTGTTTTAAATGCCCTAATAATAAAGCAAAGTCACCATCGCCAGAGAGTAAAATAACTTTATCGAGATTTTTACCTTGCTCTAGCATATCTATCGTTATGCCTACGTCCCAATCGCCCTTCGCGCTGCCATCTCGACGCTGAATAAACGGCTTTAGTTTTACTTCAAAACCAATAGCGCGCAAAATGTTTTGAAACTGGTTTTGTTTTTCATCACCACGATGAATTGCATACGCAAAAGCACAATCAATTGTGTATTGCTGTTTCATTTGCGCCCAAAAGGCATTGTAATCAAAATTTTTGCGGTAGCTCTCACGGCATGTGTAATAAATATTTTGTACATCAACAAAAATACCAACACGGGGTTTATTGTTTTGCGGCTCGTTATGTGAAGTCATTTATTTTCCTAAGTGGATAAAGGCAAATGGCCCAATTAACGTCGGGGCCATAAATGAGTGTTCCTTGCAATTATGCTTTAAGTAACCTAAATTGGTTACTTAATTAAATGTAACCAAATTTGGTTACTTAAGCCTATGTAACCTAAACTGGTTACTTATTGGATTTTTATGATTGGTGTGATCAGCGGCGATATCATTAAATCGCAAAAAATACCTAAACAGCAGTACGATGCCATGCTTTATCAGCTAGCGCAAAGTTTGCGTGCAGTTTGTAGCAAAACAACACTTTGGAACATTTACCGGGGTGATGCATTTCAGCTGCAAGTAAACCAAAGCGAAGCGTTGATTAAAACCGCGATTTTAATTTACCTGCAGTTAAAGTCAGCCGGATATGAACTCAGACAAAGCATGGCTCTTGGCAGCATTGATAACCCACGCAGTGACATTAAAACAGCAACGGGGTCTGCGTTTGTACTTTCAGGGCAAGGCCTTGATAATATAGCGAATCAACGCTTTGTTTTTACTATTGCACAACAAACAGTAGATGAAAGCTTTGATCTTAATCTTGCCTTTGTTGATACCTTACTGAGCAAAATAACGCAAAAGCAGGCCAACGCTTTGTATGTGTATTTAACACACACAGATAACAACCACGCAGCCCTTGCTAAAGAGCTAAATACGAGCCGCGAAAACGTCACTAAGCTGCTTAATTTAGCCAATTATCAGCTCATAGAGCGCTTTATAGTGCACAGCGAGCAAGTTATAAAAACGATATTAAAAGGAGTGGTATAATGGCGTTTTCATTATTGCTCGTGGCACTTATTATTGGCCACCTACTCGCTGATTTTTACTGGCAACCTATGAGCTGGGTAAACAATCGAAACACCCGCCATTTTAAAGCTAAAAAGCTCTACTTGCATGTGCTTGTTCATGGCATTACGAGCGCTATAATACTTACCACTTGGGAATACACAATCGGCTGGCAGCAACTAAGTACTGTGTTACTTGCCACAGCTGTAATTATGCTTAGCCATTACTTTATTGATATTGCAAAGTCGTATTCTAATAAAGGCGTTGTGCCCTTTTTACTCGACCAAATAGCACATATAGCCGTAATAATAACACTGTGTATTTATATAACTGATAACCAAAGTTTAATGGCACATGTATACGCACTTGCCACAAATCCTAAAGTACTTTGGGTTGTGTGTGGTTATTTAATTATATTAAGCCCCACTGCGGTATTTATAAGAATGATGCTAGAGAGGCTCACCGCTAACTTTTCAAGCGAGGGCAGCTTGCCATTGGCTGGGCAAAGCATTGGAATGTTAGAGCGTGTATTAATGCTGAGCTTTATTTTGCTCGATCAGTTTGCTGGAGTTGGCTTTTTGCTCGCTGCAAAGTCGGTATTTAGGTTTGGTGATTTAAGTGCCAGTAAAGATAAAAAGCTCACCGAGTACGTAATGCTAGGCACCTTACTAAGCGTAAGTGTTACTTTATTTGTAGGTTTAGCCGTTAATTATTTAATTAGGTAGAGCATACATTAAGTATAAATAACAGATAATAAAAAACGCGCTACTTTTATTAAAAAGGGAGCGCGTTTTTTATTGGCGTTTAATTAAAGGCCAATACAATCATTAATAATGCTTAATCGTTATTATTTGGACGACGACGGCGCTGGCCATTACCACCAACCGATTGACGTTTTGCCCACGGGTTTTGTGCATTATCATCTGTTTTAGCCGCAGGCTTTTTAGACCCACCACGACGAGGGCCAGTACCGTTACCACCATTGTTAGGCTTTTTGCTATTAGGCTTATCAGACTTTGGTTTGTTAAACGGCTGCTTTGCCTTTTTAGGTTTTTTAGGTTTAATTGGACGAGCATCTAATGCACGCTCTGGTACTGGGTTAGTTGGTTCAAACCCCTCTTCCTCAGCTCGTGGAATAAGCTCACCTATAAAGCGTTCAATGCCGTACAAGTCGGCAGCATCATCGACTGTTACAAACGAAATAGCATGGCCCGATGCACCAGCACGACCTGTACGGCCAATACGGTGTACGTAATCTTCATATACATTTGGTAAGTCGTAGTTTACAACATGCGGAAGCTCAACAATATCAAGACCACGTGCCACAATATCGGTGGCAACTAACACACGTACTTCACCACTTTTAAAGCCATCTAATGCTTTAACACGGGCACCTTGTGATTTATTACCATGAATAGCGGCGCCTACTATGTCGTCACGTTCAAGTTGTTTAACTAAACGGTTAGCACCGTGTTTAGTGCGGCTAAATACTAAAACTTGTTGCCAATCGTTACTACGAATTAAATGGCTTAATAAAGCTGTTTTACGTGATTTATCAACCGCATACACACTTTGTGTAACGCTTTTAGCTGTGGTGTTTTTTGCCGCTACTGATATTTCAACAGGGTCGTTAATTAACCCTTTTGCTAAAGCGCGAATATCATCAGAAAACGTTGCCGAAAACATTAAGTTTTGACGTTTAGTAGGCATTTTAGCAATAAGGCGTTTAATGTCGTGAATAAAGCCCATATCAAGCATGCGGTCAGCTTCATCAAGAACCAGCACTTCAACGCTATCAAACTTAACTGCGTTTTGATTATGTAAATCAATTAAACGCCCAGGCGTTGCCACTAAAATATCAACCCCTTTACGAAGGCGCTGCATTTGTGGGTTTATTTTTACGCCGCCGTACACTACAAACGAACTTACATCTGAATGCTTAGCGTATTCTTCAACGTTTTCGCTTACCTGCAAAGCCAGCTCGCGCGTGGGTGCTAAAATAAGCGCGCGTACATGGTTACTTTTTGCTTTACTGCCTTTAGATAACAGCTCAATTAGCGGTAACGTAAAGCCAGCGGTTTTACCTGTGCCCGTTTGTGCAGCCGCCATCACATCGCGACGTTCAATAATTGCAGGAATTGCTTGAGCCTGAATAGGCGTTGGCGTTTCATAGCCCTTTTCTAAAACCGCGTTAACTAAAGACTGTGATAAACCTAAACCATCAAAACTCATAAAATCTCTCAATAAAATAAAGGCCAAACCGGCCAAGGGCGCATTATACGCAACTAACTTAGAAATGCATGAAAATATTCACTTAGCAAATTAAGTGCTAACCTTAAAGCAGCTAATAACAATACAAATCAACGCGATGACATTAAAAACTAAAGCAAACCAAATAACGCTTAAGCAATGCCTAGAAAGTATAGATTCTAAGCGTATTGAAGACACACAAACCTTACTAACCCTGTTTGAAAAAGTCACAGGGGCAAAGCCTGTTATATGGGGTAAAGATATTATAGGGTTTGACCAATACAACTATAAGTACGACTGCGGCCGCACAGGTGAATGGCCAATTACGGGGTTTTCACCGCGCAAAACTAAGCTTTCTATTTATATTATGCCTGGCTTTGGTCACCCCAAAATAGCGGCATTATTAAATAAGCTTGGTAAACATAGCCTAGGTAAAAGCTGTTTGTACGTGACAAGATTGGAAAATATCGATTTAGCTATACTTGAGCAAATAATTGCTGAGTCGGTTTTAATTATGAAGCAAACTTACCCAAAAAATTAGTTGTTCTCAACAATTGCTCTGTATTCATGAAGTCGTAAATGAGCATTTATTAACGCAGGTAGCTACACGTTTGGCCTCTAAAATGATTAAACATAATTGCTCATTGGTATAACCTTGCTTAAAAACAACAAAAGCGGCTAAAAGCCGCTTTTGGTTTATATTTAACTTAATAAATATAATGTTATTTAACACCTAGTTCGCGTAAACGCTCTTGTAGGTAGCTGTCTGCAGTGTAGCGCTCAGAAAGCACAACATCCGGACGTGGGTGTAAAAACAGCGGTAAAGAAATACGCGACTTAGTCGACGCTTTACCCGTTGGGTTAATTACACGGTGAATAGTCGATGGGAAATATCCACCCGACGCTTCTTGTAGCATGTCACCAATATTAATAATTAAACTGCCAAAATCACACGGTACGTCTAACCAACCACCATCGGTTTTTTGAACTTGTAAACCAGGCTCGTTTGACGCCGGTAATACAGTTAATAAGTTAATGTCACCATGTGCTGCAGCGCGAATAGCACCTGGCTCTTCGTCACCCGTCATTGGTGGGTAATGCAAAATACGTAGCAATGTTTGCTCAGAATCAGCAATCATGTCTTTTAAATCAATAGAAAACTTAGCACGTACATCGGCTGGTGCCTCTGCTTGAACCCAGCTTAAAAGCGTTGCTGCAAATTCGTTAGCTAAGCGGTAGTACTCACGTACGTCAGCTTCAAGCTGCGCTGGAACACGGCCTTTAGGGTAAACATGAAAGTACTCTTTAATGTCTTTTACTGTAAAGCCTTTAGCTACCTCAGATACAGAAGGCGGAAAATAGCCGTCTTGTGTTTCTTTAGAAAATAAAAAGTCGTGCTTTTGCTCTGAGTTAAAAAAGTCTTGCCACTTTTCGTAAATAGACTCAACTAAAGATTGCGGGATTGGGTGATTTTTTAATACACCAAAACCGGTGTTTCTTAACGATTCAACAAATTGAGCAGCCGCATCGGGAGCTTTATAATCAACAGTAGGTAATTGCATTGTACGTTCCAGTGAATAGGTTGTAAGAACAGTGCCGCTTTAAATATAGCTAATATGCCAAAATAAAGTAGCAAAGCCTTAATTATAGCGCTGTGCGAGGATAGACAAACCACCCTAAAAACATAAGGACAAATGTCCGCAAGGTGAATTAGTAAACAACTTACTTGATCGAGATCAAAATATAAAAAACATTGAAATTGCACTCATTAGTGCTTATATCTTATCTATTATTTTAACGTATTTTAATGAAACACTAAGGCTCATCTATGCGACAAAAAGTATCTTTTAAAAGCGGCGATTTAGAACTTGCAGGCCAGCTTGAACGTCCAGCAGGCGATGTAAAGTTTTATGCTTTATTTGCACATTGCTTTACCTGCGGTAAAGATATTGCTGCCGCTACGCGCATAAGCCGCGCCCTTACCCAGCAAGGTATTGCCGTACTGCGCTTTGACTTTACCGGCCTTGGCAATAGCGACGGCGACTTTGCCAACAGTAACTTTTCATCCAACATTCAAGATTTAGTGGCCGCAGCTGATCACCTGCGTACGCACTTTGATGCACCACAATTATTAATTGGCCACAGCTTAGGCGGCGCTGCCGTACTGGCTGCTGCAGAGCATATTCCTGAGGTATCGGCTATTACTACCATTGGCGCACCATCAGATGCACAACACGTTACACATAACTTTGAAGCCCATTTAGAGGAAATAAACGCTGCAGGCGAGGCTAAAGTGAGCTTAGCTGGTCGTGAATTTACTATTAAAAAGCAATTTATAGACGACATAGCAAAATACGATAAAAGCCATATTAGTAAACTAAAACGCGCCCTGTTAGTTATGCACTCGCCAATTGACGCCACAGTAAATATTTCTGAAGCCGAAAAAATTTACAGCAGTGCTAAGCACCCTAAAAGTTTTATTAGCCTAGATAACGCTGATCACCTACTAAGTAATAAAAACGATGCTGATTACGCCGCTACCATGATTGCAAACTGGGCTACCCGCTACGTTAAATATGAGCAAAATAGCTACAGCGCAAAATTAGAAAACGGCAAAGTACTGGTTGAAGAAAAAGACCATATATTTACTCAGCACGTCAGTACAAAAGATCATACGTGGCTTGCCGATGAGCCATTAAAGGTAGGTGGCAGTAATTTAGGCCCCGATCCTTACGACCATATACTCGCAGGCCTAGGCGCCTGTACCTCAATGACACTGCGTATGTACGCAAGTTTAAAAAAGCTGCCGCTTGAACATGTAAAAGTGGAACTTGAACACACCCGCGACTACTACCAAGATTGCGACAATGGCGAGTGCACACAAAACCTTGAAGCCATCACCCGTAAAATTACCCTACGCGGCGATTTAACCGAAGCACAACGCCAACGCCTGCTAGAAATAGCCGATAAATGCCCAGTGCATAAAACCCTGCATAACAGCCCAATTGTAGTCAGTGAGTTAGTTGAGTAACTAAAACATAAATAGCGCAGCTGTGGCTGCGCTATCTTAGATGTTCAATAAAGCAATCTCACAATCTAAGATAAAATATAGGGGTTGAATAATAGGTACAACTCTAGTAATTTGTTAGTGAAATTATACAACCAAGGATAGGTATAAACAGTATGAATAAAAATACTTACTATGAGCGCAACAACTTTTCAATTTACGAAGTAACAAACAAAACAGGTATCGAGTTAACTTTATCTGAGCTAAAACAAATTGAATTAGCTATGCTAATCACCCCAAAAGCATTAACAACTTTTATTAATATATTGCACAACCCTGCTAACTTAGATGAAAAGAAAAAAGAAAAATTCGAATCAATTATGAAACAATATGGTTTTGTTAATTCAATTAATTTTGAAGCAACACGAACATTTTTAATCAGCCAAGCGCGTAAAGTAATTAACCTTATTGGTTCTATGTATTTGACCCCACAAAAATTGTATAAATGTGCTGAGTTTGGCGATGCTACCTATTATGACAGATATGGAATTATAGGATTTGGCAAGAGTTTTTTTAGCGTAGGTACTGATAGAAAAGTAGATACTATTGTTCATGAGTTTAGTCACGCAGTCTGGACTTCTGAAGATACAGCATATAACGCGAGAACTGCTATAAAGGATCTTAATTTCATCGCTCAAAAGGCACAGATTTATCAAACTAATGAAGACAGAGATACATTGCTATATTCGGCATATCTTTTTGAAAATGCAGTGCGAACAGCCCAATGAAAACTTTGATCAATATTATATTTCTTTTAATTAGTTACTCTACTTTTGCCAACTCTGAAGAAGTTATCGAAGGTCCTATTGCTGCATCTTCTTATACATTTTGTCATATAGATACTAAATGTATAACTAGTATAAGATTGGCAAATACTTCGCCTTATCAAGTTAAATTAAGCTCTCTCGCTTTCAATGAACAAGGTATCGACTTAAACTCAATGTTCATATATGAAGTGGACGAATACTTCTCAATAAGAGCAGAAAACCCAAATGCAAAGGTCCCTGAACAACCTATACAAGGGCGCCGGCGTGCACACAAAAAATTATCCTCGATAGAGTTCGAACCGCTTGAAGTAAAGTTTATTGAGCTAAAAGGCATGGAAGAAAGGTTTGCTTTAAACCCTGAAAAAAAATACTTAGTAAGTACAATTACACCGTTCGTCAACTTGTACATTAACGGTAAGTTTGCTGATATCATTACCATAAGAACGAAATATTCACTCCTAGCTATTCCTACAAAAGATATGGAAATAAAACAACGGCCAATAAAACAGTTTGCTACGCCGCAAGGGTAACCTGCAATAATATACATACTTTGTTTAATACCACTCAAAATTCTGCGTCAGCTTAAACCTTTATATATCAAGCCAGCTTAGAGTTGGCTTGATTATATATCTTGGCTAATTATCTAAAAACGCCCCTACTTCTTTATTCATTTTATCCACCAGCCATGTTGGCCCGCCATCATACATATCGTTATGGCGCGATTTTTCAATCATTACTTGGCTAACCGGAAACTCTTTAAGCTCTGTTTCATTTAATAAAACATTCGCATCGGCTGGATAATCACTACCACGCAGTGTAAGCACGCGTATGTTTTTATTACGTGGGATCAACATGCGGCGGTGGTCGAGGGTAATTATTTGGCTTACTTCATTTGGGTAAATTGAAGCATATAAAGCGGAGATATCGCCGCCGTTTGAGTGCCCAAATAACGTCAGCTGAGAAAAGTCATACTCAGGGTATTGCGCACTGAGCTGATTAACTAAAAACTTAAGTGTTACCACACCGCGATGCCAGTTTTCCATGCGGGTAGTTAAGTAAGGCTGCATACGATTAAGCGCAGGATCGGTTTTAAGCTCATGCGCGACTGCAATGCTTAAATAACCCTGTGCATTAAATAGCTTACTGGCAAACGTGTAGTTAGTGTGACTAATGCCGTAGCCCGCATTAACAAATGCTACAGGGCACTTTGCGTGTACGCTGCATTTACTACTGTTATTTGGAAGTGTGATATTGATAGGGATGGTTCGATTGCGGCTTTGATCCACTATTACATCAATTTGAGCAAAGCTTAATGGTGATATTAAACTCGCGCTTAGACTAAATGCATTCAATGTTAGTAGCTTTTTTATTGTTTTATGCATGTTTTAACTTATATAAATTATTGTTTTTAAATAAAAATAACTTTTACTTTAAAGGTTAGCGCGCGCCATTGCTAATGTATGCGATAATACGGGTATTATTTTTAGTTAATTTAGAAAAGTACCCATGAAATCATACAACACTATTGAACAACGTATCGACATTTTACAAAGTCGAATAGAGGCCCATAAAGAAGAAATTGCCGTGTTACAGGCCGAGCCAAAAAGTAATAACGAGCGTATTATTTTTAAATTTATTGAAACAGGCAGCACAGGCAAAACAAAAGACTTTGTGCGCGAACTGGGCATTAAGTCGCCGCGCGATAGCTTATATTCATCTGGCGATGTAACCAAATTAATTAAAGACGGCGCTGATGACATCACCCCTGCACTGCTTGAAATTGCCCGCACATTGGCAAGCGCACGTAACAAAAACGGCCCTAGCTGTTAAAAAAGATAAGAAGCTATTTTTAAAATAGCTTCTTAAAGAATAGTTATAAATCAAAAGGGGTAATCTAAAAATAATTCTACTTCTTTACTTATTCGCTCTACCAACCATTTAGGGCCACCATCATGCATGTCATCTTTACTCGCATTTGCTATTGTTATTTGTTTCACTGGGTAATGTTTCAATTCAACATTGCTCAAAAGTAAACGGTTATCTAATTCAGCATCATCAGTTCTTAGTGTTAAAGTTCGTATTTTTTTATTACGTGGCAAAAGCATACGCCGATTAGCTAATGTAACAACAGTATGTACTTTATCTGGGTGAATTGTCGCAAACAAAACAGAAATATCTCCTCCGTTAGAATGCCCTAATAGTGTCAGCTCAGAAAAATCATATTTAGGGTATAAAATAGTAAGTTGCTCGATAACTGTTTTAACCGTATTAACAGCACGTTGCCAGTTTTCATACCGTACTGATAAACCCATTTTATCGCGATAATTCCAAAGTGCACCATTAAACTCATTTGCCATAACAACACTCAAATAACCACGCTGATTAAATGCTTTACTCACAAATGTATAATCACTGTTACTTACCCCAAAATTAGAAATGACAATAACAACCGGACATTTAGCCTGACTGTTACATAACGCACCATTAGTTGGTTGCGTTATTTTTAAAGGCATGTTCAGTGCAGTAGAGCTGTTATTACTGCTACTTTTTGCATAACCTGAAAAGCTTAGTATGATCAGCAAAAATATACTTAAAACAGCTAATTTATCTCGCATTATTCTTTAACCTGCTTAATTATTGTGAATTACAACAATGCCTTTAAAACAATATGACCTTATCAATTGGGCATAAATTCCATATTTTGCAATAATATTTATATCATACGAAAGAAGAGCAGCTTACAAAAGTTACGTTATCAACCATGTTAAACCAATTCGCTTAATTAAGTGATCTATTTTGAGTCTGGAAAAACGTGTTGATAGCTAGGCAAAAATCGCTATTTATTTGTTATAAATAAGTATTTTTTAACACCGGTAGCGATACGTTTAGTCACGCAAAATAATTAAGTATTATTGCGCAATGATATAAGTCACTTTCCTTGCTTAATAGTATGGCAGTTTTTTAGTTTTAGCTTTACAAGTTTGCAAACTTTTTACGCAGCAAGTGTCAAACTCGATCTTCATTATTGCAGATAAGTATAACACTTTGAATTTTGATGAGTGTTTCAAATCAATCCTACTTATAGGCTGATAAGCAAGTAAAAGGTGGGTAATAGTTAAGCGTTACTTAAGCGATAAAAGTTAGGCCAAACAGCGGAAATACCGCTAAGGATCCGCCAACAAATGCTAAAAGTTCACCAAATAATGTGAGATTAAACGACATAAGAGCGCCTTCTCTATTGAACAATATTTGATATCAATGTACTTAAATATTTAATACCTATCAGCATAATTAAGCGTTCTATTTTGAGGGTGAAAAGCGTGTTGATAGCAAGGCAAAAAATTCGCTATTTAGTTGTTCTAAATTAGAATTTTTTAACGCTGATAGCGACACGTTTAGCCCCTAAAAATGATTAAGTATTATTGCGCATTGGTATAACTATACTAGCGTGCTAAATAAACTAGTAACTTAACATGATTGGTATGAACTGCTTTAAATTTAACTATAAAAAAACCCCTAGGCATACTCCTAAGGGTTTTTAAATCTAGCTAAGCGCATTTGTTACGCGCGGTATTACTCTTCGCTAGGAATTGCTTTTTCTACCACACTGATTGCAAGCTCAGTTAACGAGTCGCTATTCGCTTTGCTAGGCGCATCAGTTAATAAGCACGATGCTTGAGTGGTTTTAGGGAACGCAATAACGTCACGAATATTATCGGTACCACATAAAAGCATAACTAAGCGGTCAAGGCCAAAAGCTAAACCAGCATGTGGTGGTGTGCCGTATTTAAGGGCATCAAGTAAAAAGCCAAACTTGTCCTGTTGCTCTTGTGCATCAATACCTAAAATTCTAAATGCGGCTTCTTGCATATCAGCATTATGAATACGTACCGAACCACCACCTACTTCGTAGCCGTTTAATACCATGTCGTAGGCATCAGAAATAGCCGCTGCTGGGTTTGCTTCAAGCTCTGCTGCGCTAATATCTTTTGGTGCTGTGAATGGATGATGCACAGCATGTAGCGTGCCTTCGTCATCTTCTTCAAACATTGGGAAATCAACAACCCAAAGTGGCGCCCAGCTATCAAGGTTAGTGATTTCTAAATCAACACCAATCTTCAAGCGAAGCGCGCCCATTGCTTCGTTTACAACGTTGCGTTTATCGGCACCGAATAAAATAATGTCGCCCGTTTGTGCGTTAGTACGCTCAAGTAACTGGGTAATTACCTCTTCGTTTAAAAACTTAGCCACTGGAGATTGAACGCCTTCAGCGCCTGCATCGCGGTCGTTCACTTTCATCCACGCCATGCCTTTAGCGCCGTAAATACCAATAAACTTAGTGTAATCGTCAAGTTGCTTACGCGAAAGCTTAGCGCCACCTGGTACTGTTAATACAGCAACGCGGCCTTTTTCGTCATTAGCTGGGCCAGAAAAAACGTTAAACTCTACATCCTTTACTAAATCAGCTATATCAACAAGCTTCATAGGGTTACGTAAGTCTGGCTTATCAGAACCGTAAAGGCTCATTGCCTCAGAGTAAGGCATGATTGGGAAATCGCCTAAATCAACGTCTAATAATGATTGCCACATTTCACGGATCATTTTTTCAGTCATACCACGTACTTGATCAGAGCTCATGAACGAGGTTTCTAAATCTATTTGGGTAAATTCAGGTTGGCGATCGGCACGTAAATCTTCATCACGGAAACATTTAACAATTTGGTAATAACGGTCAAAACCCGACATCATCAACAATTGCTTAAACAACTGTGGCGACTGTGGTAATGCGTAAAAGCTACCTTTATGAACACGGCTAGGTACTAAGTAATCGCGTGCACCTTCTGGTGTTGCTTTTGTAAGTACCGGTGTTTCAATGTCTAAAAAGCCATTGTCATCTAAAAAGCGACGAACAAAGCTGCTTGCTTTAGCGCGCAATTTAATACGGTCGCTCATTTCAAGGCGACGTAAATCTAAGTAGCGGTACTTTAAGCGGCGCTCTTCAGAGTTTGTTTGATTAAAATCAAGCGGAAGCGGCTCAGAGCGGTTAATAATAGTTAGCTCAGTACCTAAAATTTCTACTTCGCCGGTTGCCATGTCTTTATTTACTTGGCTTTCTGGACGTGCACGTACAACCCCTTTTAACTGCACACAAAACTCTTGGCGAAGTTTGTTAGCGGTATCCATTAGTCCTTCAACTTCTGGGTCAAATACAACTTGTACTAAACCTTCTCTATCGCGTAAATCGACAAAGATAAGTCCACCAAGGTCACGTCGTTTGTTGATCCAGCCACATAGTTCAACTTCTTGATCTACGTGAGTTTTATTTAGCTGTCCGCAATATATAGAGCGCATAGTTTTCCTGTCAGATAAAAGGCTTAAACGGTTAAAGTTATTTGTTTTAAGGCGTGTGATTTAAAAAACTGGTCACCACAATACAAATAAAGCCGCTAGCAATCTAAAAATAATCAAATTAAGCCCTGCATTATACCCAAGTAGTATTAAGATGCTAGGGCGTGTTTACCTTTGCAATGTTAATTTAAAGCAAGCATCGCCTGTATTTGTTACACTAGCGCCACGAAGTCATTAAGCCACCCTTTTTATGTTATATATTGGATGCCCTCAGTGGTCGAGCAGCGCCTGGAAAGGCAACCTATTTACCCGCCAATGTAAAAACGCCGATATGCTAAGCCAATATGCCCAGCATTTTAACTCAGTAGAGGGCAACACCAGCTTTTATGCAGACCCAGCACCAAGCACAGTTTTACGCTGGGCACAGAGCGTACCCGATGACTTTAAATTTACGTTTAAATTTCATCGTCGTTTTAGCCACGAGCTTGCGCTTAGTAATGTACAAACAGAGCTTACCGATTGGCTGACGTTATTTGCACCTTTACTTGAAAAAACGGGGCAAATAATGCTGCAATTACCCAAAGCATTTGGTCCAAACGACTTACCTAAACTTACACAATTTATTGATTTATTACCTAAAGAGCTAAATTACGGGGTGGAAGTACGCCACAGCGATTTTTTTAAAAAAGGCGAGGCCGAAATAGCCCTTAATCAGCTATTAATGGCAAATAATATAAACCGTATTGCTATGGATACCCGTGCGCTGTTTGCAGTAAAGCCCACCACCGAAGCGTTAATAGATGCACAACAAAAAAAGCCGCACTTACCTGTACATGCAATAGCTACCGGTTCACAGCCTATGGCGCGCTTTGTAATAGCCGATTTACAAAACGACTACCAAACCTTTTATAAGCCGTGGCTGAGTAAAGTAAAGCAATGGCTTGATGAGGGTAAAACCCCGTATGTGTTTTTTCATACCGCCGATAACCGTGAATCTCCACTACTCGCTAGGCAGTTTTGCAAAGACCTAGGGTATAATCACCCAGTATTAAACCCTTTCAGTGGCGAAAAAGAAGCCCACCAGCCAACGCTTTTTTAAATAGAGAATAAAAATGAGTGAATACGCACGTTACTTTACCGGCTATCCCGCTAATATTGTTGAGCAAGTATTAAGCCTTATAAATAACAACAAGGTATGTGACTACTTACTTAAAAAGTACCCACACGCGCACACCATAACCACCGACAAACTACTTTACAGCTACGCCACCGAACTTAAAAAACAGTATTTAAAAAATGCCCCACCGTTTGGCCGCGCTGCATTTAAAAAACAAGGTGATATGGTTACCAACGCACTCGGTACACACACCTACCGCATGCAAGGTAAAACCCGTAAGCACGATTTAGCCATAAACAGCGATTTACTGCGCGCCCCCGAGCCACTGTTAAAAGCGCTAGTCGTACACGAGCTCGCCCACTTTAAAGAAAAAGATCACAACAAAAGCTTTTATAAACTGTGCTGCCACATGGAGCCGCAGTATCATCAGTTGGAGCTGGATTTACGGATATTTTGTGTGATGGTAGCGATGGGAGAGAATCCGTATTCATGAGCGGTCAGCGGTCAGCGGTCAGCGGTCAGCGGTCAGCGGTCAGCGGTCAGCGGTCAGCGGTCAGCGAAAATATAAATACAACCTAACTCATAATCAAAGTTCTTAATAATAAAAAACGCGATTTAACATCGCGTTTTCTTTGGTAACTTTTTTACTGACCGCTGATAGCTTAAAACTGACAGCTCAAAAGCACGTTGGGTTTTGCTTCGCTCTACCCAACCTACATTACAGCCCTAGCTCAGCCATAAAGTCGTCATCGGCATCATCTTGCTCTGCTTCTTTTGACTTAGCTTTTTCTTTTTGAGCCTTTTGTTTAGCTTCGTTTTCGATAATATCGTCTGGGTCTATGGCCTCTACAATGTCAAAGTCGTGTAGTTTAATAAACTCTGTTTTATCCATTGCCAGCTCTAGATAAAAGATGTTTTGGTTACGCGTGGTAAAGGTTACGCGGCGTGCTTGTGGGCGATCCATAGTGGTATCAACCGATATTTGCACTTGCTTGTTGATGGCCATCATTTTTGGTTGGTTTTGAGTAATAGAGGTATGTAATTGCTCGCGCACTTTAGAGGTAAAGTCACCTACAATTTGGTTCATCAGCTCGCCCATTACATTTGAAACGTCATCTGATAAATGACTGTGAGCAATTTCTTCTTCTGGCATGCCCATGTTACGCATGTAATCGCCATAAATCTCCATTGCGGCTTGCGCAGTAAAGTTGGTTACCACCAGCCCTGTAAAGCCTCCATCAAATAATACAAAACAGCCAATATCTGGGCGCATACAAGTGCGCGTTATTTTTTGCACCATAGCCGAGTAGCTAATTTCGTTACCACTGGCTGATGAAAGAACACCCGTCACTGAATGACATAGGGTTGCTAATATATCGTCTGTGCTAATTACCTTACTTTTGCTCATTTAACGTTCTCTTTTATACTTATTATTCATAATTCTAGCCAAGCTACTGAATTTATCACTGACTATCCAGTATAAAATGTTAAAATAGTGCCATTATTTTTAAAGAGACTGCCTTAGTGAGTATAAAAGACAGTATTTACGCCTCTGAGCAACAAGTAAAAGATTTTAGCTTTGACCAAAATGTGGTTGAGGTTTTTCCGGATATGATCCAGCGCTCTGTGCCTGGATACGCCACCATTGTCAGCACTATGGGTAAATTGGCGGGAGAATATGCGCAAAGTAATTCAAACCTTTACGACTTAGGTTGCTCGCTTGGTGCGGTTACTCTAAGTATGCGCCGTAATATTCGTACCGACAACTGCCATATTATTGCTGTAGATAACTCACAAGCTATGGTTGAGCGCTGCAAGGTTCATTTACAAGGCTTTAAGTCAGACGTGCCGGTTACAGTAACTTTGGGCGATATTAACGAGCTTGAGATTCAAAACGCGTCGGTTGTGGCCATGAATTTTACCTTGCAATTTATTCCGCCTTTGCAGCGCCAAGCCGTGCTTGAAAAAATTTACGCTAACTTAAAACCCGGTGGCGTACTGCTACTTAGCGAAAAAATTAAAGCCGAAAACGAGCAGTGCGATAACCTATTAATTGATTTGCACCACGACTTTAAACGCCACAATGGCTACTCAGAGCTTGAAATAAGCCAAAAACGTACAGCCATTGAAAACGTAATGCGCCCCGATACCCTAAGCACTCACTTTAATCGTTTAAGCGACATTGGTTTTAGCCAAACGCAGGTGTGGTATCAATGTTTTAATTTTTGCTCGATGGTAGCAATTAAATAAAGAGAGTGACTTATGTCTCAATGGTTTAACCAATTTTACGCAGCAATTGCACAAAGCCCGCTTAGCCACTGGCTAGAAACCCTGCCCGCTCAATTAAAGCATTGGCAAAACGAGGCAAGCCATGGCGATTTACCAAAATGGCAAAAAGTGCTTAAAAACTTGCCAGAAGTAAAAACAACCCATGTTGATATCGCCACTAAAGTAGAAATTGGCGCACCGGGTGAGATGAGCGAAGGCGAGCAAAAACAGGCCACGCACTTATTAAAACGCATGATGCCTTGGCGCAAAGGCCCCTTTACTGTACATGGTATTGAAATAAACACCGAATGGCGAAGTGATTGGAAATGGGACCGCCTGCTTCCTCATATTGAGCCACTAAAAGGCCGTACAGTATTAGATATAGGTTGTGGCTCTGGCTACCACTTATGGCGTATGCGCGGTGAAGGCGCTGAATTTGTGGTGGGTATTGACCCGTCTGATTTATTTTTATGTCAGTTTCAAGCTATAAAACACTACAACCCAGACGAAAACGTACACTTATTACCGCTTGGTGTAGAAGCCCTACCCGAGCTTAAAGCGTTTGATACGGTTTTTTCAATGGGGGTGCTGTATCACCGCCGCTCGCCAATTGATTTTTTAGCGCAGTTAAAAGCGCAGCTTCGCCCAGGTGGCGAGTTAGTGCTTGAAACGTTAGTGATTGAAGGCGATGAAAACACCGTACTAGTACCGACCGACCGCTACGCAAAAATGCGTAATGTGTGGTTTATTCCAAGTACTGCTGCACTCAAACTGTGGATGGAGCGCGTTGGTTTTAAAGATGTGCAAATAAAAGATTGTGCAATTACTACGCTTGACGAGCAACGCAAGACCGACTGGATGGAAAACGAATCGTTAGTTGATTTTTTAGATCCAAACGACACCAGTAAAACCATTGAAGGTTACCCTGCACCACTTAGAGCTATTTTAACTGCAAAAGCATAGCTGTTAATTTAACGACTTTAATTACTAAAAAAACGCCTGCGGGCGTTTTTTTGTTTATTTAAACAACAGGCAGCGGACAAGTGTCCTTGTTAATTATTTCAAAACTATATTTGAGCTAGCCGCGCAGTTGCAATTGTTGTAAAATACGCGCGTTTCTAAGCTATCGAAAAGCAACCCCAAGCAATTATTTGAGGAAAACCTGTGAGCGAACAAAAACAGTCATTAAGCTATAAAGATGCGGGCGTAGATATCGACGCTGGTAATGCACTTGTTGAGCGTATTAAAGGCGTAGTTAAAAAAACGCGTCGTCCAGAAGTAATGGGCGGAATTGGTGGTTTTGGCGCTCTTTGCGAAATTCCAGAAGGTTACAAACAGCCAGTACTAGTAGCAGGTACTGACGGTGTAGGTACTAAACTACGTTTAGCTATCGACCTAAAAAAACACGACACTGTAGGTATTGATTTAGTTGCAATGTGTGTAAACGATTTAATAGTACAAGGCGCTGAACCCCTGTTTTTTCTAGATTACTACGCAACAGGTAAACTAGATGTAGACACAGCGGCCGATGTAGTAACCGGTATTGGTAAAGGCTGTGAAATTTCGGGCTGTGCGCTAATTGGTGGCGAAACCGCTGAAATGCCAGGTATGTACGATGGTGAAGACTACGACATGGCCGGTTTTTGTACCGGTGTAGTAGAAAAATCTAAAATTATTGATGGCACAAAAGTAGCAGCCGGCGATCAACTTATTGCCCTTGCCTCTAGCGGTCCGCACTCAAACGGCTTTTCTTTAATTCGTAAAGTGCTTGAAGTATCAAACGCCGATACGAACCAAGTTATTGACGGCAAAACACTAGGCGAGCACTTACTTGAGCCAACCCGTATTTACGTTAAACCGTTACTTGAGTTATTTAAGCAAGTAGACGTGCATGCCCTATCGCATATTACTGGCGGTGGCTTTTGGGAAAACATTCCGCGCGTATTACCCGATTCTGCAAAAGCAGTAGTTAAAGGTGATAGCTGGCAGTGGCCAACCGTTTTTAACTGGTTGCAAGAAAACGGCAATATTACTACGCACGAAATGTACCGTACATTTAACTGTGGTGTAGGCATGGTATTAGTAGTACCAGGCGATGCGCTTGAACAAAGCTTAAGTATTTTAAAAGAGCTTGGCGAAAACGCATGGCACCTTGGTGAAATTCACGATGCGGCGCCTGGCGAAGAGCAAGTTGAAATTGTAGGTGGTGCTAAGTAATGGCACCCATTCGCTTAGTGGTATTAATATCGGGTAGTGGTTCTAATTTACAAGCCATTATTGATGCCTGTGAGCGCGGCGAAATAAACGGACACATAGCGGCTGTAATAAGTAACAAAGCAGACGCTTACGGCCTTGAGCGAGCAAAACAAGCAGGTATTGCTACAAAAGTGCTCAGTCACAAAGATTTTGACTCGCGCGAGGCCTATGATGCGCAATTAATGAACGTTATTGACTCTTTTATGCCAAATCTAGTTGTATTAGCTGGGTTTATGCGTATTCTTACTCCTAGCTTAGTGCAAAAATATGTTGGAAAAATGTTGAACATTCATCCATCTTTGTTGCCTAAGTATCAGGGGCTGAATACCCACCAAAGAGCAATTGATGCAAAAGACGATGTTCATGGCGTAAGTGTTCACTTTGTAACTGAAGAGTTAGACGGCGGTCCGGTTATTCTTCAGGCGCAAATACCTGTACTCAAGGATGATACAGCAGAAACATTAGCTAAACGCGTGCACGAGCAAGAGCATATAATTTATCCTTTGGTGGTCAAATGGTTCAGTGAACAACGACTTACTATGGAAGCAGATTATGCAGTTCTTGACGAAAAACAACTTCCTGCACACGGCGCGCACTACCCACAATAAAAAAATAAGTGCCCTGCTGTTATGTGTGGGCGCTTTACTTCCTACTAGCCTAATTGCAGGCGAATTAACCCAGTATCAAGCAAGCTATGATATTTTACGCAAAGGTAAAAATCATGGCGAGGCAGTACGTGAGCTTAAAAAAGTTGGCGAGCAAACGTATCAACTTACTTATCACAGCAATATTGAGTGGATGATTTTCTCTGACAAGCGAGAAGAAACCTCTGTATTTACTTTTTTAAATAACAAAGTTACCCCTCATCATTACAATATGGTGCGTACCGGCACCGGCCCAGATAAAGATTATAAAATAGACTTTGATACACAAAACAAGGTGGTAACCAGCAGCACTAGCGAATACCCGCTAAAATGCGAATGGACTGACGAATTTCAAGATGCTATTTCGTATCAAGTACAAGTACGCGAAGGCTTAAAAAAAGGCGAAACTTATTTTTCGTTTCCGCTTATTGATAAAAAGGGCAATCGCCGCGACTACAATTTTGAAGTGGTTGGCAAGGAAATGATTTCGCTGCCAATTGGTAACGTAGAAGCGATAAAAGTAAAACGTTTATATGATAACGATAAACGACAAGCTCTTGCTTGGTTTGCGCCAGAAATGGATTACATGCTAGTACGAATGTGGAAAGGTGAAAAAGGCATGGAGCAGTTTGAAGTTCAAATGAATTCATTTACTGTTACCCAACCTGTTTCTACTCCAGTAAACGAAACCAGCGAAGTAAGATCAGAAGCGCCGTAAACACGGTGATAGCAATCACAAAAAAACGCGATTTTATATCGCGTTTTTTTGTGATTGCTTTTGAGCTATTTAACTAAATAAGCTCACCCATTTTAAATAACGCAAACTCCCCTGGCTGCATTTTTTGCCACCGCTCATCGTTGGTTAATGGCCGTGTAGCTATTACTGTAACTATATCGTTTGGTGTGGTTTCTTCGTTAAAATCAACCACCATATCAGCATCAATTAATGTAGCTTTACCAAATGGCGCACGGCGCGTTATGTAATGTAAGTTATTAGTGCAGTACGCCAATACAAATACGCCATCGGTCAATAACATATTAAATACGCCTTTTTCACGCAGCGTATGCGAAAGCTTTGCAGCGTATCTAAAAACAGAGGCCATATTGGAGGGACGTTTAGGGTATTTTTCACGAATTTTATCAAGCAGCCAACAAAACGCCAGTTCACTGTCGGTGTTGCCCACTGGGCGATAATACTCTGGTTTTAAATCGTGATAGTTAGATAACTGGCCATTATGTGCATATGTGATCTCCCTCCCCCAAAGCTCGCGGGTAAACGGGTGGGTATTTTCAAGGCACACTCGACCACGGTTTCCTTGGCGAATATGACTAATGACCGACACACTTTTAATGGGATAGGCTTTTACCAATTTGGCAATTTCTGATTGGTAGCTCGGTTCAGGATCTTTAAAGGTTCTACAGCCTTTGCCTTCGTAAAACGTAATACCCCAGCCATCTTTATGCGGGCCGGTATTGCCACCGCGTTCTAATAAACCTGAAAAACTAAAACAAATATCCGTTGGTACGTTGGCCGACATGCCAAGTAATTCACACATTAATAAACTAACCCTTAAAAAATACGTATAAATAGCGCTGTACTTTGCTGTTCGCTACAACAGATATACTTACTTAAAAAAACTTTTTTGGCTAGCTGATTTACTGATTTTTAGCGCTTAAATAATCGCTATGACTGAATTAAACACAGCAGTGGTGTATGCTCGTTCCTTATAAAGGGAATAATGATATGCAAAATAGCGAGTTTGTCGTTAATTTAACGCTGTAATGTACTTGAAACTTACGCTCACTAGCGCTACTCTAACTGAGGTGGTCTGACCTCTATTAAGGAATAAGCAATGACACTCATATTTACACTCGGTTTAATCGCACTGCTCAGCATCGCGGTTTACCACAGAGCGAGTTGGAACACAGCACTTGGTGTTTCTGCCGCAACATTATTAATTGGTACCTTTGCAGGTGCTTTTGGTTTAATTAGCTGGTTGATCTTTTTGATCATCACAGTGCCTCTTTCTGTTACTGGCATTCGTCAGCAATATATAATCAAGCCGATTTTTACTACCTTTAAAAAAGTAACGCCAAGTATGTCTGACACTGAAAAGTCAGCAATCGATGCTGGTACTACGTGGTGGGAAGCTGATTTATTTTGTGGTAACCCAGATTGGAAAAAACTACACCAATACCCAGTACCAAAGCTCACTATTGAAGAGCAAGCCTTTATTGATGGCCCAGTAGAAGTAGTATGTAGCATGCTAGATGATTGGGAAGCAACACACGAGCTTACCGACCTTCCACAAGATGTATGGCAATACCTAAAAGATAATAAATTCTTTGCCATGATCATCAAAAAAGAATACGGCGGTTTAGAGTTTTCTGCGTTTGCACAATCTTGTGTTCTGCAAAAGTTAACCAGTAAATCAACACTGCTTTCGTCAATTGTTGGTGTACCAAACTCATTAGGTCCGGGTGAATTATTACAACACTACGGTACTGAAGATCAAAAAAACCATTATTTACCGCGCTTAGCCCAAGGCCAAGAAATTCCATGTTTTGCATTAACCTCGCCAGAAGCAGGCTCTGATGCAAGCTCAATTCCAGACTATGGTGTTGTGTGTAAAGGACAATGGAACGGTGAAGAGGTAGTAGGTATTAGCCTTACCTGGAACAAACGTTACATTACCCTTGCTCCTGTGGCTACTGTACTTGGTCTTGCCTTTAAACTACAAGATCCAGATGGTTTACTAAGCGACAACAAAGAGCCAGGCATTACCTGTGCACTTATTCCAACTAACACGCCTGGTGTTGAAATTGGTCGTCGCCACTTTCCACTTAACGTACCATTTCAAAATGGCCCGACTCGCGGTAAAGACATATTTGTACCACTTGATTACATTATTGGCGGACCAGAAATGGCCGGCCAAGGCTGGCGCATGCTAGTTGAATGTTTATCGGTGGGCCGTGCAATTACATTGCCGTCAAACTCTGCCGGTGGCATTAAAACAATTGCCGTAGCGACAGGTGCATACAGCCGTATTCGTCGTCAGTTCCGCTTACCTATTGGTAAAATGGAAGGTGTTGAAGAGTCACTGGCTAAACTTGCAGGTTACGCTTACAGCTCAGATGCAGCTGTTAGCATGTCTACGGGGGCGGTAGATTTAGGTGAAAAGCCATCGGTTGTTTCAGCTATTATTAAATATCACCTTACTGAGCAAATGCGCGAGTCGACCATTCATGCAATGGACGTACTTGGCGGTAAAGGGATTATGCTTGGGCCAAATAACTATTTAGGTCGTGGCTATCAAGGTGCCCCTATTGCTATAACAGTAGAAGGTGCCAACATCTTGACCCGTAATATGATTATTTATGGTCAAGGTGCAATTCGCTGCCATCCATTTGTACTAACAGAGCTTGGTGCGTGTGAAATTGAAGACCGCGAAGAAGCGCTTAACGTATTTGATAAAGCGCTAATGGGCCACATTGGCTTTACTATGTCTAACCTTGTACGTACTAAGTGGCTTGCGCTTACCGGTGCACGTTTTACTAGCGTACCGTATAAAGACGACACCGCAGAGTTTTACCGTATAGCGTCACGCTTTAGTGCATCACTTGCGCTTATGTCTGACATTAGCATGGCGGTATTTGGTGGCTCGCTTAAACGTAAAGAACGTATTTCTGCACGTTTAGGTGACTTACTAAGCTACTTATACTTAGTGTCTGCAACGCTTAAACGTTATAACGACGAAGGCCGTAAACAAGAAGATTTAGCTTTAGTAAAATGGAGCTGTCAGGATCACCTTTACCACTGCCAACGTGCTCTTGCTGATTTAATTAATAACATGCCGTCTGCCCCACTACGTGGTGTATTAAAAGTACTGTTATTCCCGTTTGGTCGCCCGGTTCGTAAACCGACCGACAAACTTGAGCATAAACTAGCACAACTACTTCAAGTACCAAGCGAAACGCGTAATCGTTTAGCAAGCTATGTTTACTTAAAAGACGAGCCACTTAATCTTGTGGGCCGTCAAGAACAAACACTTAAAGATGTACTTGCTGTAGAGCCGTTATTTGAAAGAGTATGTAAAGAAAAAGGCATTAAACTGCCATTCTTCCAACTTGATAAAGTAGCGCAAATGGGCCTTGAAGCTGGCATATTAAGCCAAGCAGAAGCTGACAAGTTAGCTGCTGTAGAAAAAGCTCGTTTAGATGTGATTAACGTAGATGACTTTGACCCCGCTGATTTATTAGCAGGTAAAGCCGCACGTAAAAGCGAAGAAACAAAAGCAGATGCCGCTTAGCCTGTTAGGTTAACGTAGCCAACAGCCCGCCTGTTGTGATCATCCAAACCAGCGCATAATGCGCTGGTTTTTTTTGTGCTATAACTTGTTGCAATAAGCACCAAACAATACCACTTAATAGCAACAAACCACTTGCTTGGTTGTATAAAGCAAAAAAAACAATAAGCGATAGTAAGAGCACAATTATACTAGGAAAAAATTGGCCAATAAAAAATGCCGTTTGCTTATTCTGCATTTTAAAAAATACACTATATTGCTGATGTAGATGACTACAATCAAATTGTAATGAGCTACTAAACAACACCACAAAAGCAAGTGACAAAATACTGAATATAACAGCTAAATTAGCGCGCTCTTGTAGTAATACCTCAGATGCCATAAATACGCACAACAATAAAGCTCCTCGCCAAATCAAAGTCCAACAGTTATGTATAAAAAACATTAGCCAAAAGCCTGTAAGTGAGCTCAGATCTAACTTAGCTGCAAAATTAAAAGGTGCCATTGAGGTACTTAAGGCAAATAACAGCACAAAGCCACACTGATAAATCAGTGGAGTTACATCAAACGGTAGCATTAGCCATATTGCGGATAACAAAAATCCATAAACAAGCGCTAATGGTTTGTATAAACATAAAATGCCGAGGATAAATTGTAATAGTATAAACACCAAAAAATGCGGCACTTTGAGCCACTGGTTTATGCTCAGATCAACCGCGATAACAAGGCTTGCAATCAACCAGCCATGACTTAACAGCAAAAGCTTTATATCCATCAAACCAAGCCAATACCGCTTTACTAATGTTTGTTGAAACGCTCGTTGGGCGGAGTTTTTTATTGCGGACTTCATTGCGCTTAACATTACACTTTGTAGCAACAAATACAGCCAAGCCATCTGCGCACCATATTGAGGTGCATCACTACTATCAATAATTTTTCCAAGCCCTAAAAATAGTAGTAATATTAAACCTAGTATTGACGAGCCTAACACCACTAAAAATAACAGCCCAAAGCTTTTCAGTTGTAATAATAATTGTGTAAGTTCAGTCTTGTATGCCTGAAAACGATAATCCATAAAAGAGCGATATTGGCCAATCGATTGTTTTAAATTTGCAATCATAAAGGCATACACTCAAAGCTATGTTTAATAAATGGTGCAGGTTCGTGACAGGTTATAATTATCTGTCCGCTTGGCTTATCGATTAAATACTTATCAAGTAAAATTAATAAATACTCAATACTCGCTTGATCAAGCGCTGCACTGGGTTCATCTAACAGTAAATACGGTGCATCGCGCATAAGCGCTAAAATTAACTGACATTTCTTTTGATTACCTGATGATAGGGCGTCAAAGCGTGTATTTAGAAATTCATTAAAATTAAATCCATCAACTATAGCTGTTGGCCAACAACAGCCAAATGTATTTGAAGATAAGTTAATTATTTGCTTTGCTGTTAAGAAGTCGGGTAAAGCAATACTGTCGGAGGCTATAGCAACTTGCTTATGTGGTTCGGTTAATGGATTTCCAGAAAACAAAAGCTCACCACTTTCGTAAGTCTCAAGCCCAGCTAGTATCATTAATAGCGTGGTTTTCCCTTGGCCATTAGGTGCCTCGATGCATATTTTAGGCGCTAAAAATTGTCTATTATAATTTTCATACAAAATAGTATGGCCAAACTGCTTATGTAATCCTTTAATTTGTATCATTGTTTACTCTATTTTTCAGACCATTATAGCAACATTTCAAAAAGCACTATTCATTGTTGTGTACGACTATTTTTTGCATTCCAAGAGCGATATGTTGGGTCAAGTTGCCGTGTTTTGCAATCCACACTAATGAAAAAGCCGCCTTAATAAAATTAAAGCGGCTTGGTTGACGAAATATTTTACCTGCTTATATCGCTCTGCTATGTTTTAACTTTGCGTCTAGGTACTAAACGCTGCCATGCTAAAACAATCCCAGTGTAAACTAATAAACAGCACAACAGAGAAGCAATACCAGCAATTGTTTGCCCAATGACACCAAAATATTCACCTGTATGTAAAAACCGTGCGGTACCCCATGCTTGATCACCAGGCGACCAATCTGATTTTCTTAAGGTTTTGATCTGATCTCCAGTTTGGGTATCTAAATACAATGAATATGCCAGCTCTTGTCGATGACCAATACTAGTATCAATATAAAACCTGGCTACATGTTTTTTACTACCTAACTCTACCCAGATTGAATACCAATCAGCTGCACCATTATTATGTGCGTGTGTTTTAGCCTGTTGCAGTAACACTTCATAAGGCTGTATATCGGCCGACAAATCGGATACTGACGGATGCCTTTCTCTTACCGGTACATCTTGGGAAAATGCCCCATATAACGCTTTATTGGCCCACTCAAAATGAAACAATGTTGCTGTTAACGATAACACCAATAAGATAGGCAAACACCAAAAGCCGAATACAAAGTGCCATTGCCGATCTCGTTGTTGAGTATGTTTATATTTTTTTGCTAACAATAAACGGCCTTTTAGTGCCGAACGATTAAATCGTTTCGGGATCCAAAGGTAGACTCCAGATAGCAATAAAAAGATAAACAATAGATTGGCATAACCATTGATATTTTTTCCTACAACTTGTGCTGGTCCGTGCAACAATAAATATCGATGCAGGTCAGTAACAACATGGAAAAAATCTGCGGCAACCCCCTCCCCCTCTCGTAGCACAACACCAGTATAAGGATGTAGTAAATAACTATGCTTACCAGCCCACGCTGGAATAGCGGCCCCTTCTCTATTTACCCAACGAATATAAATATGTGGCTCCTTTGGATGCATTTTTTGCAAAATAGCCACAACCTCATCGGTGGATAAAGTTTGTTGTTGGTTATCAGAGTCAACCGTAAAGCGCATTTCACTGAGCTCAACGATTTGCCGTTCATAAGTTAAAATGGCACCTGTAAAAGCCATGCTAAAAATAAATAAGCCCGCTAAAACACCAATAACTAAGTGGGCCCAAAAGACCCACTTTTTAAATAATTTTAAAAACATAAGATTAAAACTATGTCTTAAAACTGATATGAGACAGATAAGCGAATATCACGTCCAGCTTCATAAGGCCCAACAACGGTAGGGAAAACTTCACCATAATCGCCAACGCTTGAATGATCGATATAAAGCGAGTCGAATAAATTCGTAATTGCTACATTCAATAATAATTCATTTGTGACATGCCACTGAGAATAAATATCAACTGTAGTGTAGCTTGGCTTATTTAATGTATAGATTGAATCAGTCCAACCTAAATCAACCGCCTGATGTAATGTATCTATATCTAGTGAGTCCACTTTGGTTACGCTTAAACCAACCTTGGCGTCGGTATTAATCGTATAATCAACGCCGGCAACCCAAGTATTACCTCGGCTATTACCTAAGCCAACAAATTCGTAACCATTAATATCAATTGCATCATAGTTTACAGAATATATGCCATCACGTGGTTCAAGCTCAGTATCTGTAGCAGAAAAACCTAAAAAGAAGTCAAATGCTTGTACCCGATAAGCTAGGTCAAACTCAAATCCTTTCGTATTGAGCGTACCAATATTATTGTATACCGAGTTCCCTTCATACCCTTCAAAAATCACATCATCTAAGGCTGAGTTATAAATACTGGCTTTAGCTGATAAATTTGCACTTGAGTACGCGATTGAGGCTTCAATATTTGTTACTGTTTCAGGAACCAAGCTTTCAGATACAACCGGTGCGTCAGAGCCATCATACAAGTACGCATCTAAGGTAAAACCGTCACCAATTTGTTTACCTCTTGCAGCTTCTGCATAACCTAAGCCGAACGTCCATGCTTCATTTATATCGTAGGCTAAGCCCACATTAAAACTCACTTCACTGTCATCTAAACTTGATGCACTTTCTGTGATAGGTGTGCCATAGTATTCATCTAATAAAATTTGTTGTTGGAATTTGTAGCTGTCGTAGCGTACCCCGTAGCTCAGTAATAATTGGGGTGTAATATCGCTATAACCTTGAGCATATAAACCTAAAACACTGCCTTGCTCAGCATTCTCTTTCGTACCAGTGGCTGGGCCACTGCTGACTTCATCATCACGGTAATCAACACCATAGGTAAATTTATGTTCATCAATAATGCTGGTATTTCTAATATCAAAGCCATAGGTATCAATATCAGCAAGCCATGCAAAACGTCCACCTTCAAAAGATGATTCAGTTTGATATGCACTCACTTCTAAATGTAATAACTGACTATGAGAAAAGATATAATTTGCAACGTAGGTATCGCGCTGGGCTTCACTTGGGTATAACGCTCCGCCTTCTTGTACAGCCCAGTTTGGACGTGCAGAAAACTCACCTTCTTCATCACGCTGCTCTACACTAAGCGACAAATAGTGGTTTTTGGCAAGCTCACCGCTGGACTTAATAAATAACATGTCTTGATCTGCTGCAGTCCCATAAATGGTATCTCCATTGCCATCTTCCATATTATCGCGCTCAATGGTGCTAAAGTAGCCTAAAATACCCCAAGTATCACTCAGCTTGCCATAGGCGCTACCACTTAAACGAGTACCATCGTTCGAAAAGTAACTGGCTTTAACACGTCCGCCAAACTGTTCGTCGTCTTGTAATAAGTCTTGTGCATTTTTTGTTTTAAATCGAATTGAACCACCTATAGCACCTGGACCACTGGTTGCTTCGCCAGCACCGGCTTGAACATCGATTTGTTGTAATAAATCAGGATCAATTGTCACACGGCCAATATGATGAAATAGTGTTGATGTTTGTTGAGCGCCATCCACAGTAATGTTTAACAAAGAATCTTCAACACCACGAATATATATTTTTTGTGCAACACTAACCGAGCCACCCACGCTTACAGAAGGAGAATAGCGGAAGATATCGGCTAAATCGTTTGCCTGATACTGTTCAATTTCTTCGGCCGAAATAGAGAGGTTAGTGGCAGAGCCCACCACCGTAATTTGTTCAACTGATGTCTTTGTTGTTTCGTTTTGTTGTTCAGCAACAGCTGATAAGCTATATAGACCAGCAATAGCACTGGCTAGGGCTAACTTTTTCAAGGGTAGTGTCCTTTTACTTTGCAAATAAAAAGAATTATCATTCCCCTTTGCAAATAAACATAGCAATTTTACATTTGTTACATTTACATAGACAGTATTCTTTACTTCAATTATCTATTTTTTTCGGTACCCATACTGTCATACTCAACCCCCCTGTTGAGTTGTTATTTGCTACCACCTCTGCTGCAATCGCATGTAATTGACGTTGAGCTAAAGCTAACCCTAAACCAAAACTATCACTGTTACACGAACGTGAAGAGTCGACACGAAAAAAGGGTCTAAATATAGTATTTAAATAGTGCTCAGGCACTCCAGGACCTCGATCGGCAATAATAATCTGGTACCGGCCACCACTATCGTGGCAGCTGATATCAACCTGTTTATTTTTAGGGGTATAGCGCAGTGCATTTCTTAATATATTTTCAATGGCTTGGCCAAGCGCCCTATGATTGCTATTTTCAATAAGCGCTTGGCTGGGTAATTGGGATATTATTCGCTTATCGGGGTATTCAAAGCGCGCATCTTCAATTAATATTTCAAGTAAATCTACAACATCAAGTGATTCTACTCGCAACTGAGGTGATTCATTATCGAGCCAAGACAAAGTCAAAGTGTCTTCAACCAGTTTACGAATATGTAACGACTCTTTATGGATGCGCTCTAATTTCGCTTGGTTTTCGAGGGAAAATTCGTGCTGCTTGGCTAATAAGTTGTCTGTTGCAATATCTAACCGCGTCAAAGGTGTACGCAATTCGTGGGATAAATCGGTTAACAGCACCCTTTGATGCATGATCTGCTCACTTATCCGCTCAGCCATTAAATCAAAAGTAGCTGCTAACTGGGTTAACTCATCTTTGCGAGAGCCAAACTGTTTTCTGATCCTAACACTATAATCTCCCGCACTAAATGCGCGAGTGGCACTGTCCATTTCTCTAATGGGGTGCATAATATGGCGATATAACACAATGGATAAGCACACTAAAATTAGCATAGGTAAAAAAACCTGTAATGCCAAGCGAGTTGCATTCCATAGTGAACCTGGGCGCATACGCTCAGGTAACTGCACCACTAAACTTGCTTCATTATGAGTGAAAGGTAATTGCATCACTGGTGCGTGATCAAAATACAAGTGAATCTTCCAATCAATACTACGGCCAAGGTTGTAACCGGTATATTCATAACGATGGTTTCGATTGCCAGCCAACTCCACCACATTCGCACGGGCAATCACAGCCCAAATATCCTCTTGTTGTTGTAAGTTACTTACCCATTGCTCAAGTGCCTCAATATCATCTTGGTGTAATATATCTTCTGCTTGCTTTTGCCATTCAAGTAATTGCGCACGACTTGAGTCTGAGAGCATACTCATATCGTTTTCAAAGTGAGTAACTGCAACATTGATTAAATAAAACATGGCCACCACGCCGGTGCCAATAATTAAACATAGTTTCCAAAATAAACGCCGGGTCATTTAATGCAATACCCCTTGCCATGTACAGTTTGCAAACGACTTCCATCCCAGCCTGCATTATTTAGTTTTTTTCGTATTCGGCTCATATGCATATCTAAGCTACGATCATATTGACTAAAACGTTTATTTAATACCACTTGATATAAAAAAGGTTTTAGCAATATCTGCCCCTGATTTTTAATCAAAATATGTAATAAACCAAATTCAATAGGCGTAAAGGATACCACTGAACCATGTAAGCTCACCTGTTGGTGTAAGCTGTCAACTTCAAGCCCTTCTATATTAACAACATAAGGTGCTTTACCGTCTTGTTTAAACACACGTCTTAGCACTGAATCTACACGTAAAAGCAGCTCTTGGCTGTTAAATGGTTTGGCAAGATAATCATCAGCCCCTGCTGATAACCCCTTAATCCGCTCTTCTTCTGCATGTTTTGCCGAAACAATAATTACCGGAATATTATTACAACTGCGTAAGATATTTAACATAGTTAAACCATCTTTTCCCGGTAGCATGACGTCTAATAAGATCAGGTTAAAGCTTTGAGTTACCGCAAGGTGCAATGCATCATCACCATCAAAACACGACGTCACTGCATAACCCTGGGCGGTTAGTAACTCGCTCATTTGCTCGTTAAGCAGGTTATCATCTTCAACGACTAAAATTTCAAATTCGGGGGTTGCGTTCTGAAAAGCTAGAGAACTTGGCATATCAAACCTAGTTAGTGATCGAATGCACAGAAACTAAAGCAAATAGAAATACAAATCAATATCAAATAACATTGAATTAACTATTGTTCATTATTTAATACCATTTTGTTTGGTTAAGTGATACCAATGCGCTTTATTAAGTGGTCAATGTTGAGGCAGGGAAACGTGTTGATAGCTAGGCAATAAACTTGGTATTTAATGTTCTAAATGAGAATTTTTTAACGCAGATAGCGACAGGTTTAGACTCGCAAAATGATTAACTATTATTGCATATTGGTATATTAAGCTTAATGTTTGAACAGAAGAGGTCCGCAATAAATAACTTAAATACTGAAGTTTAACTACTAAAAACTTAAATAGAGAGTTTTTTTTAAAATATTTAACTGAGAATTTTATAAGCTTGCTATTGAGGAAATAACAAGTGGCGGAGTGGACGGGACTCGAACCCGCGACCCCCGGCGTGACAGGCCGGTATTCTAACCAACTGAACTACCACTCCGCAGTGGTATGTGCATGGGGTAATGCACTTACTAATCTTATTACGATATCAAATGGCGGAGTGGACGGGACTCGAACCCGCGACCCCCGGCGTGACAGGCCGGTATTCTAACCAACTGAACTACCACTCCGCAGAGATATCATTTTACTTGTCATTACTAAATTTGTTGGCGGAGTGGACGGGACTCGAACCCGCGACCCCCGGCGTGACAGGCCGGTATTCTAACCAACTGAACTACCACTCCAGCATACAAATTTTGTAACATAACGTTGTTTAAATAGTGGCGGAGTGGACGGGACTCGAACCCGCGACCCCCGGCGTGACAGGCCGGTATTCTAACCAACTGAACTACCACTCCAGCGCATATTTAAACTGTTATTTTTTCTTATTGGCGGAGTGGACGGGACTCGAACCCGCGACCCCCGGCGTGACAGGCCGGTATTCTAACCAACTGAACTACCACTCCATAATAAGAATATGTTTTACAACCATATGTTGTGTAAGTGTTGGCGGAGTGGACGGGACTCGAACCCGCGACCCCCGGCGTGACAGGCCGGTATTCTAACCAACTGAACTACCACTCCGCATTTTCGTTTCTGCTTAGGTCTCCCTTTGCAGCGGCGTGAATAATACGAATCAGCCCCTACTTCGTCAAGGGCTTTTTTGTTTTTTTACAGGTTTTTTAGTCATCTGACATCGAAAGGTTTAAAATTTCACCTGATTTATCACTTTTTGAGCCATTTTGGCCGACTTGATTTTTATCCGCGCTGGCAACTTCGTCATCAGCTGCTTTCTTTTTCTTTAAAAAAGGAAGCTTAACTTTAAATTTAATCGGTTTATTCTGTACAAAAATACGAATTGCTAACCACCCTATCAATAAAATGAGTAAATTACAGCCTAAGATTAAAATCACTAATGTAGAAGTGGCCATTTTTTCTTCTACAGGCTCAGTCTCTAGGGGGAGGTTTTGATCAATAAGCGTAGCAGGGTTTATTTCAGGCACTGCTTCTATGGGTCTTTCTATCTCGAATTTGTACGTTGGTATTGTGGCCATAAACTCACGACCGTTTATATTAGTGCCAAAAACAGACAGTTCAACGCTGTATCTTCCCCAATCATAGTTTTTAATTGCCAGTTGGCGTGTATCACCCGCTTGCGCATCAATGGTAAACATTTGCTCTTCATTATTAGGGTAATAAATTTTCCCCTGCACAATGACGGTGTCGGGTTTGACTATACTGCTATCTATATTAATAGTTAGCAGGTGATCGTCGATATCTTGCTCTGCCAGTGCTATTTCAGATTTAAATGGCGGTTCATGCACAATAATAGGGTCTTGCACTATGCGTCGCTGTAATAAAGGAGTCGCTATATAGAGCTCTGGCGTCCACTGCCCTGCAGGAAAGTCTAAATTAAACTCACCTGTGAATACGCCATCTCTAGGGCGCTCGTCAAAGCCGCGGCCATCGTCTTTAAATTCTGCAACCTCTTGAATGCCTGCACCAAAGTTTGCATAGCTTTCATCGTTGGTACTCACAAAGTCAACGTTAAGGCTTACTACCTCTGTGAATAAGTTAGCATCAATAGGCTCATCATCATTTAAAATTTCGCCCGTTATTTTTATTGTCTCACCTCTAAACAACATAGGGGGTAACGGCTGCGCTTTTAAAGACACTTCACCAAGCACTACAATGCGGCTGTCGGGCAAAATGCGGCCTATAACTTGCCATGGGCCAGCCATGGGCTTTTTTATGGTGATTAAATCGTAACTAAGTTCATCAAACCAATCGAGGTTAGGATCTTTAACTGCGTTAGTAGCAAAATACTTGCTACCATCAGGTCTGACTAAAATAACGGCAGGCGAACCTGGCTTTCTAAAAAATAGTAAGGTTATTTCGTCTAATTGGCTGTCTATACGAAAACGGTTATCTAGCAGCGGTATTTCATTTTGTTGGCCGTCGCGTTTAAGCAGCTCTACTTGCTTAACCGCAAACGCACTGGCGCTAAACAGCGAGGTAGCGCACAGTACAGTTATAAAATACATCGTTTTCATAGTTAGCCTTATTCAGCGCGCCATAAACAGTGGCCGCCTTCTTTGTTTACAAGATCTAGTCGTGCTTCGTGTTCGCTTTGCTCTGCATCGTTTGCGCGCAATACAACCAAAGGTGCTCTATCACTACTTAAGCGTCTTATGCCGCCAGTCTGTTGCTCGCTGCCGTCATCTTTATTTTGGTTTAAGTTTAGCTTGGTTTGCCCGCCAGTCATGGCTAGGTAAACATCGGCTAAAATTTCAGAATCCAGTAATGCGCCGTGCAATGTTCGTTTTGCGTTATCTATATCGTAACGGCGGCACAAAGCATCTAGGTTGTTCTTTTGACCAGGATGCAAGTCACGCGCCATTTTAAGGGTGTCGAGAACTTGGCAGTAATCGTGGGTATTTGGGTAGCCTTGGTTAAGCAATGCAAATTCGTTATCCATGTGGCCCACATCGAACGGGGCGTTATGTATTACAAGCTCTGCACCTTTAATGTAGTCAAAAAACTCTTGCGCTATATCGCGGTAAAGTGGTTTGTCACGTAAAAATTCGTTGGTAATACCATGAACATCTATCGCTTCTTCTTCTATGCTGCGTTGTGGGTTAATGTAAACATGAAAATTATTACCGGTTAAACGTCGGTTTACTAATTCTACACACCCAATTTCTATAATGCGGTGCCCCTGTTTGGGGTCGATGCCGGTGGTTTCTGTATCTAAAACTATTTGTCTACGTGCCATATCGAATTTAGCCTGACTCTGGTATCTTTCTATAATCACTTTATTGTACATAATATCAAGGTAAAACAGTGCAAAAAACCGTAGAGATTTACACCGATGGCTCATGTTTAGGTAATCCGGGCCCAGGTGGTTATGGTATTTTTATGATTTATAACGGCCACGAAAAAAAATTAAGCCAAGGCTATAAGCTCACCACAAACAACCGTATGGAAATGCTAGCGGCCATTGTTGCCCTTGAATCACTTACCCGCCCTTGCACCGTTAACCTCACTACAGATAGCCAATATGTTAAGCAAGGCATTGAGTCGTGGATTGCAAATTGGAAAAAACGAGGCTGGCAAACATCGGCGAAGAAGCCTGTTAAAAATGTTGATTTGTGGAAACGCCTTGATAGCGCTTGCAGTGAGCATACGGTTACATGGAAATGGGTAAAGGGACATAGTGGGCATAAATATAACGAAATAGTTGACGATTTAGCCCGTGACGCCGCAAGCAGTAGCAACCTGCTTGACGATGTAGGGTACCAGCCTTAACCCGTTAAAACTTAGGTACTTTTTAGTGGCGTGAACAAAAAGCTAATGGGTTAGTTAAAAAGTGCATACGCACCCATTAACTATTATTATTTTTTTGCTCACACTGCTTAAAGTGCTGCTTTGAGGTTTGCCTAAGCCCAGCCCCTTTTACGGGTGAAAACTGTGGCCTTGCATGCCACTTAGGTTTTATAGGCGTAAGCGGAGCCACACGTTTTCGCGCTATCAACATATACACACTCCCCATAGGTTTTAAATACTGTTTGGCAAAACTGCGCCAAAACGCAAACCGCGAAAGCCTGTTACCCCGTGCAAGGGATGAGTAAATAAAGCGATCATCACTAATAATTTCAAACCCTAATAAGTTTAGCCAATCTTTTACCCGTGCAGGCGTAAAAAAGCGCCCTGTCCACGGCAGTTTTTGACCGCTAAAGGGCAACATTTGCGCCAATCCACATAAACTAAATGGATTAAATCCGGTAATAACAATGTATCCACCGGGTATCAGCGTGCGGTGTGCCTCGCGTAATATGTGGTGTGGATCTGAGTGATACTCTAAGCAGTGACTTAAAATACACGCATCAACACTGTGCTCATAAAAAGGCAGTTCGTCTATATCGGCTATTACACCTGTGTAAGGCCCCTTTTCGGCAACACATACTTGGTGTTTTATAGTGCTTACGCTGGTATTAAGTTCGCCACTTAAATTACCTAATTTAAGCATATGGTAACCAAACATACGCCCCAGCCATTGATCCATTTTTTGTTCAATGTCAGCACGTAAATAATCCCCATGAGGGAACTGCTGCCATGACAGCGGTTTGGGTCCTTCTTGAAAACTAAGGGCTGGTTTCATTTTTATAGCTCGTTATACTAGGTGTTACCCGTCACTTTATAGAGCAAATTAATATGGTGCAAGTTAAAGCAATTAAAGCATTTTCTGACAATTATATTTGGTGTTTAACTACCCATAATAGCGACCTAGCATGGGTGGTTGACCCAGGCGACGCCCAGCCCGTTATGGCGCATTTAGCGGAGCATAACTTACAACTTGGTGGCATTTTAATTACCCACCATCATAGCGATCACACCGGTGGCGTAGGCGAACTTGTAAAACAGTTTTCAAACATTGCAGTGTACGGCCCTATAAACAGTCCGTTTGCGGGGATCACCAATACACTGGTTGATGGCGATAGCATTGAGGTATTGGGTACGCGTTTTAACATTATTACCACCCCTGGCCATACCCTTGATCACATTTGTTATATTCACGAAGAGTTGGCTTTTACAGGCGATACGCTTTTTAGTGGGGGCTGTGGGCGATTATTTGAAGGCACGCCTGAGCAAATGTGGGAGTCGTTTAATAAGCTGCGTGAGCTACCTAAAACCTGCAAAGTGTACTGTACGCATGAATACACACAAGCCAATTTAGCATTTGCAAAAGCCGTTGAGCCGCGTAACCCTGAGCTACTCCAATACAGCGATAAAGTAGATGCGCAGCGCGCTAAGAGCGAAATAACACTGCCAAGCACAATAGGCCAAGAGCTTAAAATTAACCCATTTATGCGCAGTGACCTACCTACTATTACAGAGTTAATCCCAAGAGAATTTATACTGGTTACAAAAAACAATGAACCATGGGAAAACTTTGCTAGTCTGAGACGTTTCAAAGACAACTTTTAGTTAAGATATGTTGACCTGTTGTAATTAATTTTGCAGCATCATGTTTAGCTTTGAGCTAAGTAAAACCATGGGTTTAAAAATAGCGCATGGTTTTATCAGCATGTTAAAGTTGGTCGTTAAGTGGCAATGTTGACTCATAACGGGTAGTATTCGCCGAGTTTTTTACCTGATGTATTGGTATATATGAATAAATCTCCTCTATTAATTGCCTTGGCGCTTGCGCTAAGTGGTTGTCAAACATTAACAACCGTAGATTCAGACGCACAAGCTGCTACCCAAGCAAATAAGCGCTTAGAAGGCGCAAGCCCTAACGATATTAACAATGCATTGATGGTAAACGAGCAATATCAACACGTTGAGCAGAGCGAAGACGCCCCCGTTTTTGATGATGTGTGGGAGCGCATTCGCTACCAACTGTCTATTGATGTACCGCAAAACCGCCCTGTTGTTACCGAGCGTAATTACTATGCGCGTCATCAAGCTTATTTAGACCGCATTTCAAAACGCGCAGAACCTTACTTACACTTTATTGTTGAAGAAGTAGAAAAGCGCGAAATGCCTATCGAAATCGCCCTTTTACCTATTGTAGAAAGTGCGTTTGACCCATTTGGTTACTCTAATCGCAGTGCTTCGGGTATTTGGCAATTTATGCCAGCAACGGGCGAGCGTTTTGATTTAAAACAAAACTGGTGGTATGACGGCCGACGCGACATAGTGCAATCTACGCGTGCTGCCCTTGATTACTTATCGTATTTACATAAAACCCTTGAAGGCGATTGGTTAAACGCCATAGCGGCTTATAACTCGGGCGAAGGGCGCTTAATGCGTGCGATTAAGAAAAATCGTAAAAAGCATTTACCTACCGATTTTTGGTCTTTAGATTTACCAAGCGAAACCACCGCGTATGTACCAAAGCTTTTAGCCCTTGCCGATTTATTAAAACGCGCTGATGAGTTTAATGTAAAGTGGAAACCAGTTATTAACGCGCAAGTTGTAGAGGTGGTTGATGTAGGCACACAGATTGACTTAGCACTTGCCGCAGATATGGCCGATATGACCCTTACTGAGTTATACAGGTTAAACCCAGGCTTTAACCGCTGGGCGACCGACCCTAACGGCCCGCACTTTTTACTATTACCCACCGATAAAGCTGAACAATTTAGCCAAAAGCTGGCGCAAACCGATGTTAAAGACCGCCTACGCTGGCAACAATACACAGTGGCGCGCGGTGATAGCCTGTCGGTTATTGCTAAAAAGTTTACCACCAGCACCAGTGCTATTCGTTCGCTTAATAAATTAAAGTCAAACACCATACGTATTGGCCAACAGTTATTAGTCCCCTTAACCGATGGGGCAATTAATAGCGAACATTTACCTAAGCAAATGCGTTTAGCTGCTAATAAAGCCACCCGTACTAAGCTGTCGCACACAGTTAAAAGTGGCGACACCCTGTGGGACATTAGCCGCGAATACGATGTCACCATGGATGAACTGGCTTCGTGGAACAAGTTGAAGAAAAATGCAGTACTTAAATTAAATCAAAAGCTTACTGTTTATAAATCAGCGAGTAAACCACAAGCAACTGCAAGTACCAATCGTACTATTACCTACAAAGTACGCCGTGGTGACTCGCTTGCACGTATTGCCTCTAAATTTAATTTAACCGTAAGCGAAATAATTAAGTGGAATAACTTAGCCGGCCAAAAGTATTTACAACCGGGTCAAAAGTTAAAGCTTAAAGTTGATGTAAGAAGTAGTTAACCCACTGTTTAATAAATACTTAAAAGGAGCGCATGCGCTCCTTTTTTGCTTTGTGCATATAATACCAATCCGCAATAATACTTAATCATTTTCAGGGACTAAACGTGTCACTATCTGCGTTAAAAAAATCTCATTTACGACTGCATGGATGCAGAAGGTAGAGCAATGCAGGAGCAATTGCCGAGAACAACTAAATCGCGAACTTTTTGCCTTGCTATCAACACGTTTATCCATCCTCAAAATAGATCACTTAATTATGCGCATTGGTATAAAGCAGTTTACTAAGCAGGTAATTTTTCAAGCCATATTTTTAACCACGGCTCTGCTACAGGCCAAGGCTCGAAATCTTCGCAGGCATCTATTTCCAAACGGTTTCCTACCGGCTTAGCTTGCAAGTCACGTAGTAGCTCATCAAAGCTGCGCCCTGCACCGCAAAACGTATCGCCGTAGCATCTATCGCCCATGGCTATAACACCAAATGGCTTATCAGTTAGCATCGGAAATGTGCTGTTCATAGCAAAGTAGAGCCCAGCTAAGTTGCTTGGTACATCGCCTTGCCCTGTGGTAGAGGTAACAACTAATATATGTGAGGCGTTTTTAATATCATCAAGTGAGGCCTCATTAATAACGCTCGCAGTGTGCCCCGCTTTTTCAATTGTATTTGCAACGTCGTAGCTTAAACGTTCTGCACCGCCGTTAACGCTGCCTACAAAAATACTAATATGTGCCATTAATAATCCTTTTCTTGCTGTGGCCAACCTAGTTGCTTACATATACTAAGCATGTCTTCACCTAGTGGCGCTTTAATTACGATGGGTTTATGCGTATAAGGGTGCACAAAACTAAGCTGCGTTGCAAATAGCATTAACCGCCTCAGTGCAAAATGCTCCCTAAAAAATTGATTATGCTGGTTATCACCATGGTTTACATCACCAATAATAGGTATTGATAAATGATTAAGGTGGCGCCTAATTTGATGCTTTCGCCCCGTTTTTGGAAAACACTCTACGAGCGAGTAACGCACCGTGGGGTATTTACCAATAGGAATGGGTAGCGAAGCTTGATGCAGGCAATTAAATTGTGTTTGCGCCGCTTGTGGCGCTTTATTTTGCGTAGCAAATTTGTCAGCTATTTTATCAAGCTCTTCTTTTAATGGTTTATCTAGAAACACCGATTCAGGCGCAAAACCACGTACAAGGGCTAAATAACGTTTTGCAATCGTGCCTTCAATAAATAACTGATTCATATCACGAGCCGCTTCTGAGCTTAGCGCAAATAACAACACGCCCGATGTTGGTCTATCTAGCCTGTGCACAGGAAATACATGTTGCCCTAATTGGTCGCGCAACATCTGCATTGCAAACTGAGTTTCGTGTTTATCTAAAAAAGAGCGATGGACCAATAAGCCTGCGGGCTTATCTATGGCAACAAAGTGTTCGTCTTGGTAGAGAATATTAAGTTCGCCGTACTCTACAGGTTCTCCCTTTTCAGTCATGACGTTTACCTAAAAATGCATCAAGCTCACTAAGTAGCGTTATAATTTCACCGCTGCCGGTTTTACCTACTAACGCCATTTCCGCCATAGGCGCAATGGCAAAATTTTGCGGCAATGGTTGATTAAGCGTTATTAATTGCTGCATTTTTTCAATAAATACAAACTGTAACCATTGCTCAAATGCCATGGTATCGTGACAAAAAGGCACTTGAGATTGTAATTTGTGCGCCTCTATTGGCGTGCTTTGCCACAGTTTATGTTTTTTTAAAAGGGTGCTTAATTGGTTTAAATAAGCCTGTGTTTGCTGATACATAACCACTCTTCTTTTTATGTTATAGGGCAATTATACCCTGTTCCCTCAGTGCCTGCTATGGCGTATAATTGAGGTAATTTTGCAGTAAAAACAATTGAGATAACGATGAGCGAACACATAGCGACACTTGGCCAACTTTTAGATGGCGCCGGTACACAATGGCGTGCTTTTGATATTGGTAGGCATATTACTAAGCTTGATAAAAAACAATTTTTAGCTATTGAGCAAGCGCAAGTTCCTTATCCTTATCCGCTTGCGGGGCATGCATGGCTCGCTATTCAATTTTGGGATAGCAAAGCAAGTAAAGAACCTTATGTATGGTTTTTAAAGTTTCCACTTGATGAGCAAAGTAAATTAGTGAGCGCGAGCCGCGATCATTTCGCTAATATGGTTATTGAAGCCCTAGGTAGCGAAATCACTGGCGAGCAAGCCGATGGTAAGCTAGATAATAACCCGTATGTGTTTACCCCAAATGCAAATAAATTAGCGGCTTTTAACGCCCAACTTAAAGTATTGTTAAAACAGCCAGCCTCTAAATATTACGAACACACGCAACTGTACTTTAGTGGCGCTTTAGGTTTTGATGATTGGCAAAGCGTAGCGCTACAAGGAATTGCCGATTTTGCACTGCGCCTAAATAACGACAACAACTTAGCAAACTTGCAAAAAGCCTGGCCGCATTTACCACTTGAAGTATTACAGCCTTTGAGCGCCATGCTTGAACATGTTGAAATACCGCCATCACTCAGTGAGCTTTTAGTCGCCTATGGCCAAACAGCCATTGAAAATAACGATACTATTGCACTAACCGCCGCACTGCGCTCGCTTTCTAAAGGCCAAGCACAAGGGCTGTGTACGCAACTAATAGATACTGCATTAAACTCATCTGTTGGCACGGACTCTGACGTACTTTTAACGATTGCAGGGCGATGCTTTACTCAACTAGAAGAGCCAGAGCGCTTACATATTTTTATGGATAATTGTGCGCACCACCAGCAAATTGCCGAGCTATTTCCGAGTATATTTGCTGATTTAGTTGCAATACCCACTATACGCCCACACTTATTAGGTTTATTACGTAAAGAAAATCGCAGCGAAACGCTCGCTCGCGCAATTGGAAGGTTGTTCTCTTAATGGCTACTTTGTGGACGTTTATCGCTATTGGCGCAGTTATATACTTATTTTGGCTTAACAGAAAAGTAGCAGAAGCTGCCAATGAACATGCCAAACGCCAAACTGCTCAATTACAAGTGCAGTTAATGAGTGTAGCGTGCACAAAACGCCGATTTGGCATTTTAAAAAATGGTAAGCCTGGGATCAAAAGCGAGTTTATGTTTGAGTTTTCAAGTGACGGCGAAAATGCCTACCAAGGTATTTTAATTATGGAAAACGAATTACTTAAAAGTGTCGTTGTTCCGCCACACAAAATTTAGTTATACCAATCCGCCTAATTGAGTGATCTATTTTGAGGATGAAAAACGTGTTGATAACAAGGCAAAAATTCGCTATTTAGTTGTTCTCGGCAATTGCTCCTGCATTACCCTACCTTCTGTATCCATGCAGTCGTAAATGAGAATTTTTTAACGCAGATAGCGAGACGTTTAGTCCCTAAATATGATTAAGTATTATTGCGGATTGGTATACCACATTGCAGGCTTTTAAACATACAGATAAGAATTCAGTGAATGGCTTATTTTAAGAATTTAGAAATGGCTTTTAAAGTATTTTTAGAAGTGAAACCGGCATAAACAGCGCTACAAAAAACTAAGGCGTAACAAAAGTTACGCCCCATTCTTACAGCATCCTGCTTGTTGTCCTTGACCCAAAATCCGTATTATCATCCCCTGAACGAGTAAACAACCCTATTTACCCTCAACATTGCATCCTGCAAAGTCCATTACCATCCTGGCTAACCCACGTATTCTAACGCTTGGCTACACACTGCAGCATCATCCTTGATAATCCTTTAAAGTAGCTCCTGCCACCTGTAATGCATCCTGCATCATCCACTTGCCGTCTTGGCTGTCCTGCGTAAACTAACGCTCCTGCTACTTCCTGTAGCCTCATCCGTGAATATCCTTAAGTAGTTCCAACTACTAAGTGCTTCTTGCACTTCCTAGGTCATCCTTGTGTCCGTTTTAACCTGTCCTTTGTGCTTCCTGCTAGCGTCTGCTATGTTGCCTATTCCGTATCCTTGGCATTAGCTTAGTCATTAAGCTATGTCGTCTTGACAAGTTAAATACTACGCGAGTTTGAGTTTCTTCCTACTAGGTAAATAAAATTAATTTATCGTAACAAATATGAAAAAACTAAAATATCTATAAAATACATCAAGTTAAGTGAATTAAGGTGCATTAATAGTCAGTCTTAACTGACAATGCGCACGCCAATGTAAGATATATCGCACGGGCAAATGTCCGTTATAGCGCTTATCTCCCACATGCCTTTTAATAATAAGGTTTAAAAAGCAGCTCGCCAGATACTTTATTAAAGGTCAATTGCTTAAATGCATCAAAACCTTCCGATTTAAAAAAGCGACTGTGTTGCTCACGAGTCACAAAAACAGCCAAGCCCTTGGCGTTGCTAGTATCCGTTGCTAAATCGTTTAACCCTCGCAATAGGTAACGGCCAAGCCCTTCACCTTGTACATGAGGGTCAACAGCTATAAACGCTAAATAATAGTAATCACCCAACTCGTTTAATGAGTTACGTATGGTTTGTTCTTTTTCTATTAGCTGATTGGTTTGCAGGTAGCCTGCACTTAACATCAGCTTTAAGCGCCAATGCCAATAACGCTCTGGTTGTAATTGGCTGCTCGACTCAAATACACACGCCACTGCTTTTAATTTATCATCGCGGTACAAGCCAATTAAAGGGAGTTTTTCTTGCCAAAAAGCACTGAGCTCTTCGCGTATTACTGAGCGTAATTTTTTCTCATAGGCAGCCATATTATGTTGATCATAACCTAATAAATTTTGCAGTAGTGGGTCATCATGATAGGCCTGATAAATTAAACTCCCTGCAGTGCTTATATCTTCAGGGGCAAGGTATTGTACGCTTAATGTGTGCTCATTAGTGGTGACTGTCATTGTGTATCCTTTTTGCTTTACTACCCTCAACGTTGCCAACGTATTTACCGCATAAAAAGTAATTGGTAATTGTATGGCGAAAATGTTTATCTATACTGCAAGTTAACTATATACCTAAAGCAAAAATACCGTCAATTCAGCGAGAGTTTAACTAGCAAAGCCTATAGTCTGGCTCTAAGCTTGGTTTAATTTAATCAGATGGAGTAATAATATGGATACGACAAAACACGATATGAAAACGTTGTTTGCACAATTGGGTTTACCTAGCTCAGAGCAACAGATTGACGATTTTATTGCTTCTCACTCACTAGAAGATACAACGCTTTTACAACAGGCTCCTTTTTGGGATGAATCACAGCAGCATTTTTTAGCAGAATCGCTAGCAGAAGATGGCGCGTGGAGCGAAGTAATTGATGAACTTGATGTGAGGCTTCGCCAAGAAGGTAAGTAATCCCCCCCTCTGCTTATACCAAGGCTTTATGCGCCTTGGTATTGTTGCTACTATAGCACCCGCGCAGCAAACACTTGCTGCGCTTATATATTAAAGAGTTACAAATCTAATGAATGCAGTTGTATTTGATGCAATTAAAGTCCTTCTTGATGAAGGCAAAACCCCTACTGTTGCCCTAACTAAAAGCCGTTTAGCACAACCTGTGCCTATGCCGGTTATTATTGCCGCAGTAAGCCAATATAAGAATAACCCTGATTCAATTCATAATTTAATGAAAAACCCTGAGCAGAGCATCGTTGAGCCTAAAACATCTCAACTCGATCGCATTGAGAAAAAACTCGATAGGTTACTGGCCCTGTTAGAGCAAAAATAATTTGAGACTATAAATGTTCGTTGTTGATTTAACGTTTGACTGCTACCAAGACACCACCCTAGAGCACGCTGAGCAAGCCATTAACAGATTAGTTAATGCACTGCGTTTTAATGGCCAAATTATGGGGGAAGAATTCCCAACTGTATTAAAAGATGGCTATTTTATTACCCGGGTAATGTGCCCCACCGAAGATGCCATGCACCCATTAAATAATAGCCCTTTTGTAAAACACAGCATTGAGAAGCTGCACAGTGCAGGCTTACTTGCACCTAAAGTAAAAGTTATTGGCCAAGACATTCACTCAAACGGTGCCGATACCTGTAAATCTCCTTCAAGCTATATTTTATACACAACCTATGTGCATACCTGTAGCCCGCTGTATTGTGGTGATGACTTTTTACCTGTGCCGTTGTTTACTATTCCCGCCATTGCAAATGGGGACTATAAAACACTCATTAAATGGCAAGAAGATTGGCAGGCCTGCGATCAAATACAAATTAACGGCGCTACGCGGTGTGAATTTCCAGCGCTTGAAGAAATATCAAGCACACAAAGTGACTTATATCGCCGCGGTAAAGACATTGCCAAACGTATCCGCTTTTTAACCCAAAAACCAGTTTATTACTATTTATACCGTGTAGGTGGTGTAGATAAAGCCTCAGAACTTGAGCGTAAATGCCCTAGCTGCAATAGTGAGTGGAAATTGCCAGAGCCCTGGTTTGGGTTATTTGACTTTAGATGTGAGCCATGTGGGTTGGTCTCTAATGTTTCGTGGGATTTTCAGTAACAAACTAATAGGTGCCAGTAGTAAATTAAACTGGCACCTACTTTTTAAACTGTTAACGCTTTTAAAAAAGATTCTATATTGGGTGCAAGTACATGATGCGGCTTTTTACCCACGTATTCTAAACATACCTCACCGGTTTTTACCTGCACGGTAACCAACAAGTCATCTTGCTCAGTCAAACCAATGAATAGGGTTTCTGGCTGCTTTAATTTTCGTTTCATTAATACATGACCGGTAATATTTTGTTGCAGCAGGTTAAAATCATCTTTATTCCAAGCTTGTAATAACTCAACACGGTGGCCATCGATGCTGGCTAAAATACTACCGCCATACATGTGCCCGTAAAACTCATCAAACCCTGCAGGGAAACTAAGCTCAAGCGCATTAGCTAAATCTGATAATGAACCTGCGGGAGATTGCAAAGCACTTTTCCATTGAATATTACCTTGTGCGTCTACCTCGCCAAATTCACAAGGGCTCGGCCATTGCTCATCGTGTGCCATAAGCGGGTATTTAGTGGTATTTTTAACGGTTTTTTCACAAAATTGCGTGTGAAGTTGGGCCATTTGCATTGCAACAGACATACTGCGAAACTCATTTAAATTAGATATAATGTCCCTATTGTAACTATTTAAGAGCAAACATGACAGATTACAGCAATTCTCCAGACCTTAAAGGTAGTGTGTTAGGACAATCTACTGAATACGTAGATGTATATTCGCCTAGCTTGCTTTTTCCTATTGCCCGCAAGTTAAATCGTGATGCTTTAAATATTGACGAAGCGCAGTTGCCCTTTAAAGGCCAAGATATTTGGACAGGTTATGAGCTTTCGTGGTTAAACGCTAAAGGCAAACCACAGGTTGCCGTGGCGCTGTTTACTTTTGCGTGCCAAAGCAGCCATATTATTGAGTCTAAGTCGTTTAAACTTTACTTAAATAGCTTTAATCAAACCCGCTTCGAAAGTATTGAGGTGGTAAGACAGCATTTAATTGAAGACTTATCAAATGCGGTAAATAGCGATGTAGCGGTGACTTTATACGCACCTGATGACTATAACTGTTTACCTTGCACGCCATTACCTGGACTATGCATTGACGATTTAGATATTGAAATAGATAACTACGATATTGACGCCTACTCACTTAAATCAAAAAGTGACACCCTGGTTACTGAGACCCTGCACAGCCATTTGCTTAAATCTAACTGCTTAATTACTTCGCAGCCAGATTGGGCCAGTATAATTATTCGTTACACTGGTGAGCAAATATGCCATGAGGCACTCTTGCGTTATTTAATTTCATTTAGAACGCATAATGAATTTCATGAGCAGTGTGTAGAGCGTATTTATAGTGATTTAACCACACAGCTAAATATTAAAGAGCTTGAAGTCTATGCGCGTTATACACGCCGCGGTGGGCTGGATATAAATCCGTATCGTTCAACGCACGATAACGATACGCCGTTTGCGGTAAAAATTAATCGTCAGTAATAGCAATCGACTTAAATATCACCATAAAAAAGGAGCTTAAGCTCCTTTTTTATACATGTTATAAGCTAATCAATGCGCTTAGTCGGAATAGGCATTGCGCACACATCAATATAATTATGGGCATATACAAACCAAGGTTCGGTACGATTTTTTCGCGCCCCGATCAATTCTCTAAATGATTGCGAGTCTGTTTTCATAACATTAAAGGTGCTCTTATCACGCTTAATATCGGCTAACACCTCAATGTTTGTAATTGGGTTAAATGGCGTATTAGGAACAGGCTTACGCTGTAAACGATTAAAGTGCTCCATACCTTCAAGTACTCTTCCAAACACGGTAATATTTTTATCAAGGTAGCGTGGCCCTTGGCCAATGGTGACATAAAACTCCGTGCTTGCACTGTTAATCTCATTGCCACGCGCCATGGCAAACACGCCGTGGCAATGTACCTGCCAAGTTTGCGTATTAGAGGCGTTTTGTGCGACAGCAAAACCGTTTAAAAAGCCCGTGACAGGCGCGTAACCATCGCCTTGCAGCTCTGTAATTTTAAGCGGCTGTGCGGTGCTATGGTAAAACTCTGCAGGCACCGTTTTAATTGCTTTATTGCCTGAGCTGTCGCCACCTTGTGCTACAAACCCTTCAACAAAACGATAAACACGGGTATTTTTGTAAAAGCCTTCTCGTGCAAGTTGTTTTATGTGCGCAGTATGTTTAGCAGCAAGCTGGGGGTTAAGCTCAACATAAGCTGCCCCTGTAGGTAGCGTAATTTTTAAAACATTTTGCCTGTCTACATTTCGCCATTCGTGCGCTTTAGCGTGCTTTATTACCTCGCTTGCGCTACGTGTTGGAGTTTGTTGAGTGCCCGCGTGTTGCTCTGAGTGTTGGGCGCAGCCAGTTAATCCTGCAATTAGTACTACTAAATATAATCCTTTCATATCATCCTTATACTGACTTTTTAGTCCCAATCAAACTTATAGAGTAAATCAACATTTTGATTTAAACCACTGGTGATCTCTACATAAAATTGCGACAGCAGCTGATAGCGAATAGCGACCTCGCTGAGCGAGTCAAATACCCCTACGCTGTATTTAACTTGTAAGCTAGGCGCTACATAGCCCGATATTTCAAGCTTAGTGTTATCGCCAGAGCCCGTTGAACTTAAGCTCACATCAGATAAACCAATGGTTTCGCCAACTTTAGATACAACCCCTTCACTGCGGCTCACTCCTTGTGAAAGCAGTAACTGAGTAAGCATAGCATCGCTTGAACTATCGCCCTCGCCTAGCGGCTGCCCATTGAGTAAATAGGCCAGCGCCTGTGCTTGATCCATTGCCGGCTCAGAAAACACTTTTAAGGTAGGTTGTTCAACGTTACCAGTAAGCGTAACACCAGCCACAACATCGTTTGCTGTGGTGTCTGGATTACGTATGGCTTTGATATTTAAAAATGGTTGCTCAATTGAGCCACTAAACCCTATTTGCCCAGTACTAATAATTAAATCTTGGCCAAAAGCTAAATACGTACCATCGATTAAATTTAGCTCGCCGGTGGCAATTATAGGGGCGCCCTGACTCATTTTGATGGCTAGATCTCCCGCTATTTTCGACTCTAGGCCAAACGATTCTATTTTCACATCGTTTTTAACAATCACTTTTAAATTTACATCGTAGTCAAACGGTACTTTTTCTGTAGCTTCTGTTTGTTGATCAACAATAATTTCATCGTCACTGACTTGAACTGCACCCTCTGGCAGCTCTTCAATCATTACCCTGCCATAAGGCACAATCACTTCGCCTGACAACTTTAATGCATTATTTGCAAGTCCAATGGTTAAATCAGGCGATACTTTAAACGTCACGCCTTGCTGCGCACGCACAAAAAACTGTTCGCCGTTAACGCTTACATTTACCTCTGGCTGTGCGCCTTGCCAGTCAACGTCGCCGGTAAGATTTATTTTACCGCCTTGGGTGTCGTTTAAGTTACCTTTGATTGTGGCGGTGGTTTTATCAAATAAGATGTTTACATTAGATTTTTGCAACACCACCGGCAACTGCTCACCTTCTAAATTGATATCACTGACATTTAGCTCCCCATTTAATAGTGGGTCTTGCAACGTGCCGGCAAGTGCCACATTACCGGTTATATCCCCTTTTAATTGCTCAAGGGTCTCTAAAAATGGGTGCAAGTCAGATAGCAAAATTTTGTCTATATTGATGTTACCGTTTAGTGTTTGCTGATTTTGAATATCATCAATATTAATTTGGCTGGCTATTTTCCCCAGCACACTTGAGCGTAAATCGGCCTCTAGTTTACCCGTTTGAGAATCAGTGTAGGCACTGACTTTTAGCGTTTCGATGGGTAATCTAAACCGGTCTTCCTCTGAGGTAAGAACAGCAACAAGGTCATGTGCATTTAAATTAGCGCGAAGTGTTTTTAATGCGCCCTCATTCCAATTTGCAGCAAAGTCGCCGCTTATATCGCCACGCGTACGCATGTTATCTGGTAAAAAGTGTTTAAGCTCTTCAAGTGCTAAATTGCTCAACGTAGCATTAAATTGGCCCAAGTTTTTAGTTTGCGCAAGGGTGTTAATACATAGCTCACTTTTATTTGAGCGCCAGCAATGTGCACTTACATCAAAATCGCTGGTTTGGGTATTAAACATCACCGCAATTTTTTTACTATTACTAAAGCTGAGCTTTTTATCACTTAGCGTTATATTACTAAGCGAGCCATTCCACACATCATTATTTAGCTTACCGGTTACTTCAAGCTCAGCGGTCCCTTGCTCTGCATCTATGGCGGCAACCAGCTGATGGTCGGTTTTGTCACCTGTGGCAGTTAGCTCCACACGATTAATAATCTCATCAGCAACCATGGTTGAGCCTACGTTTAAGCTCACATCGGTTTGCCAGTCTGCGGCTGTATCGAGCTGGCCTTTAAGGGCGAGTTTGTTAACGTTTATGTCGTCATAAATAAAGTTATCGAGTAATAACGATAAATCAACGGCAGGGGTTAAACGCTGGCCTCTAATCTTTAAATCGGCCTTGCCGTTTGCAACAAATGGCAGGTTAGTTTGCTCATTTCCTGTAAGTGTTACTTTTCCATCAACTTGCCAGGTGTCGTCTACTTGCCCGCTCAAGGTTAATTTATTGGCACCGCTACTTAAATATAGGCTGTCTATGTTGGCTTTTAGCGTATTATTAAGTGTAAAGTTTGAGGCAAATTCAAGTGGTGTTTGGTTAAGTGTACCTGCAAGTTGTGTATTATCCATTTGCAACTGCCAGTTTTGTCCTTCGCTGTTAAAACGCCCTTCTAGCTGGCCAGAAATATCACTTGTAAGCGCATCTGTTAAATATTGTGCTTTTAAACTATTTAACGAACCAGAAAAGTCGGCCTGTATGCCCTTTTGCCAATTAACGTTGCCGTTAAATTTTGCACTACTGTCGTTTGCTTTTAGGCTTAAGCTACTTAGCTGCGCTTGGCTAAGCGAGCCGTTTAATTGCGTGTTTAATACTACCGCTGGATAGGCGCCTAATTGGCTATGCGCTTTTAAGCTTAGCGTGTAATCATCCGCATTACCGGAGGCTGATAAGTCAACATTACTTACTTTTAGCTCATTACTTTGCGCGTCAATCAGCCACTGCTCAACTTTACCGGTAAGTTCAAACGGATAATTTTTTTGTTTTAAATTAGCCGTTGCCGTTAAATTCAATGGGTACTGGCCGGTTGTATTTAAATTTATAGTTAAATCAGATAGATCACCACTTAACGCTAGATTCGCTTGGTGCAAGTCGCTGTTTAAGGCTATTTTAGCCTTTATCGGCAAGTTCCCAGTGAGCTCACTGGTCAACTGCGTATTCAATTGCCATTGTTGATACTGCGCACTAAGGGCTTGTAAGTTAACTTTTTCATCTTCTACATTTAGTACAAGCGCTATATTTTCTATTGTGTGTGTTTGCTCACCTTGTTCAATATCTACTTTTTTTACGTCAAGCTGCTCTACCCGTAAATTAAGGGGCGATATAAATTCTATATCTGGTAACGCGGGTAGCGCTGTTAGCGCCTGGCTTTGCTTAACCGTTGCCTGATTAGATGAGGCAGGTTGCTCTTTAAGCTTTACCAGTACATCGCTAATAGTTAGGCTTTTTACCCCCAAGGTTGCATCTTCAGCTTTCGCTGCAAGGGTAAAGTTATTTACGGTTACATCAGCACTGGGATGATTTAATACAAATTCGTTTATTGCTATATTTTTAAGTGCAATATTAAAGGGAAACGTAATTTTAGCTAATGGCTCTGAGGTGCTCTGTTGTGTAGCTTCGGGTCCATTGCCAAGAGCAAGCTTGATTGACCGCGCACTTACATTTTCAATACATAGGCCATCGCACTGCCACCAAAATAAATCTATTTTAAGCTGCTGCGCTTTAAAATTTGTACTTTGGTTTTTAAAACTCACATTAAACGGGTTATTATATAAAAAGCGCCCTTTTTTAATCTCGATATGTAAGCCGTCCACCATTTTATTTGCACTATAAGCAATAAATTGATTACCGGGCGCAGTAAATAGCAAGCAAAATATAATAACGGCAAGCGTTATCAAAATGCCGATGATAGCGGCGGATATTTTTTTAAATACTGACATTAAATTTCTGGCCCTATGGTAATACTTAAACGTGTGCTTTTACTTTCTTTAGTAAGTCCCCATGCATGGTCTACTTTCACGGGCCCTATGGGTGTTAAATAGCGAAAGCCAAAGCCCGCCCCCACTTCAAAGTCGTCCGAAAAATCATTTGTGGCGGTACCGCCATCAACAAATAAAGCCGCCCGCCAATTTTGTGCAAATTGGTAATTGTATTCAATGGTACTGGTTAGTAAGTATTTACCACCAATTAAATCACCGTCTTCATCTTCAGGGGAAATTGACTGATAAGCAAAACCACGTACACTTTGGTCACCACCGGCATAAAAGCGCAGCGAGTAAGGGACGTTTTCAATATTATCGACCAGCATGGCGCCCACGTTTGCTTTTAAAAAAACTAAGTGTTTATCTAAATAAGTTCGCAGCCACGCATGCTGCAATTGCACCCGCACTAAGTTGGTGGTTGAAAGTACATCGTCTAAACCAAACTCAGCCGAAATTAGCCACTGCTCCCCCCAATAAGGCGTGGTGCCTCCTTTTGACTTTTTACGGGCATAGCTAATACCGGGCATAAGCATTTCGGTACTTTCTTCGGGTTCATCACCAATGCGGTATGTTTCTTGGTCACGACGTAAAAAGGCCGTGCGTACCCATTTATCTTCAGTTAACCATTGGCGCTGCAGTTGGCCGGTGAGTATTTCACTGTATATGTCATCGGCAAGTTCATCTTCTAACTTGTAACCCACTGATAAACGCCATAAATCGTCGTTAGGGTCATCTACCGGAATGGTGTACGCCATAGATATATCTTGCTGTTTTTCAGCTACATTTAAATTGCTTTCGAGGTAATGCCCATCTTCTGTGATCCAGGGTTTACTCCATTTAAAACGCACTTTCGGGCCCAGCTCCGTGTTAAAACCACCGCCTACTTCGTAGCTATTAGCAGGTTTGTGTAGCACATCAATATTTATAGGCACTTGGCCATTTGCTCTTGCTGGTATATCGGCATAAATACGCACGCTTGCAAAATACGGTGTACTTGAGAGCTCAAGGTTATAATCGGCAATTTGTGTTGCTTTGTAGGCTTGCCCTTGGGTAAAAGGTGCAAGTGAACGAATGTATTTTTCTGCGGGGGTTTCGCTAGCAATGATTATATTGCCATACGTGTAGCGCACGCCGGTATCTATGTTAAATGTAATAACGGCACTGTTTTTTTGCACTGATACTGCAAGCTTTCGGGCTGGCCATTTAGCATCAAAATAGCCTAACTCTAATAGCATTGACTCTATTTTTTTATGAGCTGAGTCGTACTTACCATGATTAAGCACATCGCCCTGGGTTAAATTTAAATTTTTAATAACGTTTTGTAATTGCGAGTCGTTTTTACCCTCGCCATTAAGGGTTATATTGATAGCTTCTATGCGAGTTGCAGGGCCGCGATCTACTTTAACGATAAGCTCTTTATCGTCTTTATCAAACTCGATGTCTATCGTTGGCTTGTAATACCCTAACGCTTTAATACTACTTTGTACTTGCTTTTTGGCATAGCGGCGCAAGGTTCTGGTGGATTTTTCACCAACCAGCTGTTTTAAATATAGCTCAACGTTACTTTCTAACTCGCCACTAATCCCTTTAATTTCGTAATCTTCAATTACCCTTTGCTCAGCGCTGGCTTGAGTGCTTATAAAAAAAGCGAAAAAAAACACAAAACGTAATAACTGTTTGAACAAGTAAATATCCTTACTTTTTATTCTTTAAAATTTAACCACCAATGAGTTGCATACTACCATAGCCATAATGAGCAACACATTAACTTAATGGTAATCTTGCACCAAATTTTGCCCGTCTTTAAAGTTAAAATTAATACGCTTTAAAGCAATATTTTGGTTACAATAGTGGCTACGAATACAAAATTAATTTTAAATGAGTTTTTAATGCAATTCCCTGATGATGATAACGGCCAACTTTTAGCCGAAATAGCCGCTGCTGGCGTTGATTTAAGCAAAATGCACCAAATCGATTTTTTCATTTTATTTGAACAACAAGCTGATGCTGAAAAATTTGCCAAAGAAATAATCTCTGATGCATTAGTACAAAGCGCTAACGTTGAAAAATGTAAAGACACGGGCGTGTGGGAAGTGATTACTCATGTACAAATGGTGCCAGAGCACACATTGCTTGGCCAAGCAGAGCAATACCTTGAAAGTATAGCTAATAGTTACAATGGCTATGGCGATGGCTGGGGGTTAATGGACGAAGACGCCGCTTAATAAAAATCAGTTAAGCTTAACCGCTTAACTGATTTGCTTTTCTAAAGTTGCCAGAGTAATCAAATAATTTATCAGATACCTTCCAGCCATACTTTTTACTTTTACGCGCGATAACAAAATCGGGATGCACTAAATCAAACTGTGCCTTAATAACCTGCTCAGCACTTTTAAATTCGACAGGCGCTTGCCCCTGCCCTCGGCGTTTACCAAACTGTTTATTAAAAATATACTGCCCGCCTTTACTAGCAAGGTTATAAACCTCATCGCAACTTGCACCATCTTCATCAAAGTAGGTTATTTTAATTAAATCATCTTTAAGTTTTACCACTGATAACCCACTACAGCGCAGTACTAACGCATCTTTCAAATTAAGGGCGTTACGTAGCTTGTCGTCGGGGTCGGCCATTACTGCGCCGCAATCATGGCATTTACGAGCTGCTATATCGTTTTGAGCGCCACATTGTTCGCACTCTTTAAACCTAAACCGATAATCGCATTGCTCTTTTTGGCCTGTATCATCTTCTAATAAACCTTGGCAGCGCCTGCCAAAATGCTCAACTACTTTGCCATCAGCATCGGTTTTTCCCCAAAAAATATTTGCAAACCCACACCCGGGGCAAAGCACTTGAACGGGCTCATTATCGCTATCACCTTTTTTATCGCCCACCTCAGGGTGAAATAAATCAAAGCCGTTGCCTGCGTAATCTATAACTAAGCAGTCTGTTTTTCCTTCATTTAGCCTAAGCCCACGGCCAACAATTTGCTGGTATAAGCTAACCGATTCGGTGGGGCGTAAAATAGCGATAAAATCGACATGCGGCGCATCAAATCCGGTAGTTAAAACAGAAATATTAACGAGGTATTTTATGTTTTTTTGTTTAAATTGATTTATTAATTTATCGCGTTCTGCATTTGGGGTATCGCCAGTTATAAGGGCACTTTGCTCTGCGGGTAAATAAGTTAAAATTTCTTGCGCGTGCATCACCGTTGCCGCAAATATCATCACGCCTTGACGGGTTTCGCTGTATTGTATTACCTGCTTCAGTATAGCTTGCGTTGCGCGCTCGCTATTTTTTAAAAGCGCATTCATGTCATCAGTCGTATATTGACCAAACGCATTAGTAGCCAAGGACGAAAAATCATAATGACTAATTGCCGCGTCCACTTCATTTGGCGGCGTTAAGTAATTATGTTTGATCATATACCTGAGCGGTAATTCAAATATACAGTTTTTAAATGGACTTTCTTTATTACCTTTTACAAAACCATGGTAATGATGATGGTATATCCACCCCATTCCTAATCTATAAGGTGTGGCCGTTAAACCCAATACTTTTAACTGAGGATTATATTCTTTGAGCGTATTTATTACCTTTCCATATTGGCTTTTTTTATCACCATTTACTCTGTGGCACTCATCAATAATAAGCAAAGAATAATGCTCATTTAATTTATTTAAATTACGCGATAAAGACTGAACACTGGCAAAAGTGACTTGGTGGCTGAGTGATTTTTCTTTTAATCCAGCTGAAAATATACTCGCCTCTAAACCAAAACTTTTATATTTTTGTGCGTTTTGTTCTACCAACTCTTTAACATGTGCAAGCACCAAAATTTTTTGCTTAGCAATTCGCGCAAGCTCTGCAATAACCAGGCTTTTACCCGCACCGGTAGGCAGTACAATCACGGCAGGATCATTTGTTTTTCGAAAATGTAAAACGGTGCGCTCTACGGCCTCTTGTTGATACGGCCTTAATTTATAGCTCATGGAAATAGTAAATAGAATAACCAGAAATGCAGTTTAACAAATACTAAGGGACTGCGGGGAGTTTAAGGTAAGTTTTGGACAATTAAATCTAGCGTACAAAGCATCAGCCTTAGCCTGAGATTTAGTTATTAACTTATACGCCATTAAAAAGAGAAGCCGTGGCTTCTCTGTTACTTTATTAAGCTAGGTGCTTTTGTAAATCAACACCTTCAAACGCTTTAGGACGGCGACCTCGACCGGTCCATTCAATCACTTCGCCATCTACTTCAATACGATACTTAGCTTTTACTTTAGTACGTTTATCTGCAGTACCGTCTTGTAAATCTTCTAGCGTAAGTCCTTTTTCTTTTAAAAGATCCAACACTTCCTGTTTAGCTTGTAGCTGCTCAGTATATTTTGCAATCGCATCAGTGATTAATTGTTGTGCTTTTTCTAGCTCAGTTAATGATGCTGTTTTAATAAAAGATCGAACTTCTTTCATTTATATCTCGCTAAATTATAGGGTTAGATTTTAATTCCTTTTTAGTATAAGCCTAAAATAGAAAATAGGCTACGAGAAGAAAGTATTAGCTATCTTTTCATATTTTAAACAAAAAAAGCCGTGATTAGAATCACGGCTTTTATCGTTCTTATATAAAAAATAATTAGAATTTAGTTGTAAAACTCAATTGGAAGTAACGACCAGTTACGTCATAAGCTTCACCAACAGTATTTATACCTGTTGCTCCACTTACAGAGCTTTGGTTTGCTACAGGAGGTTGCTTATCAAAAACATTTCTAACTGATAAAGTAACATCTGTTCCATCAGTGATGTTATAAGTACCTGATAGGTCATGATAAATAACAGTAGGGAAGCGATTAAACTTTTCTAAAGGAGCACCTGTTGAGAAATTTTGATTTCCTTCAATATTACTATCATTTGAGCTTGCCCAGTACTTCATGCGCCATGATACTGCAAAGTCATCAACTGCATAGCCTAAATTTAAATTCGCACGATTAGTAGGAGTTAATACCTCACCTCTGTAATCAATCTCTTCACCAGATTCAATTGATGTTTCGACATACTCAAACAAATGATTCCATATCAAGTCAGCTGATAATTGCCCGAAAGCAAATTCTTGCTTATAACTTAACTCTATATCTAAACCTTTTGTACTTAAATCATTTTCATTACTAGTACCAGAGCTAACTTCTGTCAAAGCCCCCCTTGTATCGCGTATTGCCCCACCACATGTAGCATCGAAGTCAGATGGAGCAACACCGTAGCATCGGTTCAATACAGTTGTTCTGCCAGTGGTAGCAATAGCGTTATCAACAGCTATATCATAGTAGTCAAGCGTTAATGAGAACGCATCCGTTACTTGCCATATAGCACCTACACTAAATGAATCTGAAGTTTCTTCTTTTACTTCTTCATTACCACCAATATAACCACCAGTGCTCTGACGTTCAATAGTTGTTAAATTGAATGCGCCTTCAGTAGCAACTCTGTTAGCAATTTCTGGAATAGAAAGACAGTTAGCCGCTACATTTCCTGTTGATGATGCAGTGATTGCATCACAAGGATCTGCAACACCTGCAAATGTTTCACCTCTACCACCAAATAGATCAGCAATATTTGGAGTTCTAATAGCTCTCGCTGCTGATGCTCTTAATTTTACTGTATCTGTAGGAGAGTATTGTACACCTGCATTCCATGTTGTTTGTCCACCAACAATTTCATGGTCTGAATAGCGAGCGGCTAAATCTAGTTCAACATTTTCTAAAACGGGTAAAACAGTTTCAACAAATACATCGTTAGTGTAGAAGCTCCCATTCGTAGGCTCAGATTTGTTTGTACTTGAGGCGCCAGTTTGCGCTAAATCACCAGGAGAGTATGAACCTTTTTCAAGACGATGTTCTGCACCAACAGCTAGCCCAACCATACCACCTTCTAACTCAATTGGTAATTCACCAGAAAGGGTTGTTGAAAATATAAATTGTTCAACTTGACCTTGAGATTTTGCAGGTGATTTTACATATGCAACAGCTTCATCAGACAAAGTTCCTGCGCCAAACAAATCTAAAGGCACACATCCTTGAAGCACTGCTAAATCATTAGAACATTGAACGTTACCTTCTGCATTAGTATATACATCTAATGCATTTGCAGCGCGTTCAACATTTATTTGACCACCATTTTCTTGGCGCTGGTCAGTTTTACCCCATGAGATATAAGAGTTTAAAAGCCAGTTGTCATTAATTTCCCAATCTATACCTGTTGCAATACGAATAGTATCACGCTCTAAATCTGTTGAACGAGCACCAAACTCAACCATACGGCGAACTAACGTTGGAATGTTATCATCCATTGTCAAATCAGGATTATCAGACATTAAATTTTGGCGTAAAAGTTCTGGAACTAAAGGGCTTCCCAGCTTAATACCACCTACGCCACCACGTGAAGGTAGGTATACATCATCCGTAGTAAAAGGAGTAGGTTCAATAGTCGAGTTGTATGTTTTAGATGAATTCCAGTTTACTTCCGTGAAAGAGTGAACACTATCTGAAATATCTTGTTTAAAGTTAACTGCTGCGTATTTACGCTCAAGCGGAGTCACTAACTGTCTGTAAGAAGCACGATTGAATGAATTCTCCTCACCTACATATGGTGTACCATCTGCATTATATCCGCCAACCCGGCCTTGAGGTGGGTATGAAGAGTTTTGCACACCTACATATTCACCACCTTCATCATTCAAAAATATTGCTTCGTCATATCTTGAGAAGTCTCGATCGGATGACTTCAGACCCTTATCATCATCATATCCAGCAGCAATTGTTACACTACCTGAATCCCAGCTATTACCAGCAGTAAGATTTAGAGAATATTTTTCGCGATCAGATTCATCTGAAATACCTGTTTGAGCGTTAACTTCAACACCTTCAAAATCGCTTCGCGTAATTATGTTCACAACACCAGCAACAGCATCTGAACCATAAACTGCTGAAGAAGCACTTTTAAGAATATCAATACGTTCAATCATTGATGCTGGTATTGCATTTAAGTCAACCGCATAACCACTTGAAGGTGAAACACCTGATACAAAACGACGACCGTTAACTAATACTAATGTTCTTGATGAACCTAAATTACGTAGCGATGTAGTATTTAAGCCCACACCCGTAGTACCAAATGCACTATTTGATTGGTTTGAGCCAGCAATAGTAACAGGTGACTGATTCAATACATCGGCTACATTCAATGCGCCCATTTGAATAATATCGCTTCGCCCAATTGATGTAATTGGTACAGTTGTTTCAATATCAGTTCGCTTTATGCGTGAACCTGTAACTTGAATACGCTCTACTTTTTCAACACCTTCTTCTGCAGCAAATGAACTTGATGAAAACGCAGCCGTTGATGCTGCACCAAAAGCAATCGCTAAGCGAACTGCTTTTGAGACTTGGTTATTTAACATGTGATTCTCCCTGAATACTTCTAATAGTTTATTTTTATACACCTAGCTAATACTTAATATTAACCAGCTCGCAAATACTAATACCATTTTGAGTACAAGGTCAACATGGAGATAACCAGAAAAACCTTTTATTTACAACATCTTGCAATTTACATCCATGCAACATGTTGCAAATAAATCACCAATCAATTATTTAAATAAATAAAATAATAACTTCACTTAATCAACTTAATTATTCTTGAATTAAATAGGTTTTATTGACCAGAAGACTTTAAGAATGGGCAAAGCCCTAATACTGAGATGTAAAAGATAATGCCTAAAATATATCATTCACAACTGAATTTAAGCTAACGCAGTGGTCTAATCAGTTTCAAGTGGCACAGTCTAAAAAACTCACACCCGAAATTATTTATAAAAGAGACGCAAAGCTTAAATAGTACAGCCTCGCAATTCACTCTGTAAATCTGAGCTAGCTAAATTAAATAGCTATCCAAACGTAGCAAATAAAGTTGAGGCTAGTGTTAATAGCACGAGTATTTATGTAAAAAAAATTTGAGATAATGTGTCATAAAATAGAAAGTTAATGGCGTAATTTAATTTAATTTAATTTAATTTAATTATTAAATGACATATAGCACGAAGCGTAAACACTTAAATACACCTACAGTTAATTTTTTGAACCCGAAGTTTAACTTAGTAACAGCAAATCAGATTTAAGCCTTAGACGTAACCATATTTAGATAAAGACTAAAATGTACTTAACTGTTTTTATGAATATACATTTTGCCAAATTATTAGCTTCCATAATGATAAATATATTAGGATTGATTTATTGCTAAAAGCCATAATAAAAGTATGTAACGTAAAAAACCGTCCACTGGTAAAGTTTTTCATTTAAAGAGGTGGCCTCAATGTAAAAGTGAGCGATACGAAACCTATTAAAGTAGTTTGGTATGCAAACAAATAGCTACGCCAACGAACAAATACTGGCATAATTAAATATATGAAGTATAGCAACCTAGAAACGGCTACAATCAGATAAAGACGTTCAATCGCCAGTAGAGACTGAAAAATATTTAAGAAAAAATCTGAGTGAGTTGACAAGCACTGTACTTTTAGACATAAAAATGCCAAACATAAATAAAAAATCGTATTAAAATATTTGTTGACTACTATAGCCCTAAGAATATCTTAAAGTACTCATTTCAATACTATGAAAGCGTTGGAGTTACCCCAACTAAAAGCTAGGGTTAACATAAAATTGAGCCCAAATAAAAAGCCCCAGTAGTTGCAGGGGCTTCAGATTGACGATAAACCCTGTTTTTTTGCAGGGTTTATTATTTTTAAGCAGCCGCAGGCTGCGATTGCGATTTTGTCCCCTGTTATCATTATTTTTCATTTTTTAGTGTGGCTGTCATTTTTCGGAGTTTTACTGCTGAGAAGCGGCTTTTTGGGGGACTTTTTGAGGCTTTTAACGCTTAATCTCGGCTAGGCTGCCTTCATTAAGGCTATTTTCTTCATATTCTGACATGCTGCTGCCAATAAGCACTGCGCACTGACATTTTTAATTCCTCTGTACCTACAATAACGGTGGCCGTGATGTTGTTTTGCATCTGCGAAACTTCTTTCTACTGTTTCACCTCGTCGTTTATAACGTTTTTTACCCCACTCACTTAAGCGAATTTCATTGGCTGCTTCTACACTTGCTTGCCACACATGCCGTGTAACCACTTTGGTATGATTTTTACTATTCGTGCATCGCGCCCGTACTGGACACTCTTTACATGTCTTTGGAGTTGAATGGTATTGTCGATAACCTAGTCGATTCGTGGTGTTATAAATCAGAGTTTCGCCTTGCGGGCATGTGTAGGTATCAGTGTCTGCGTCGTAACTGTATTCTCGTTTTGCAAAATAGCCTTTCTTTCTATTGGGCCGTCGATAGCCCAAGACACCAATGAGTTGCCGCTCTTCTAAGTTATGACACACTGCGGCTGTAAAGTACCCTGCATCTAACCCAACCGCAATGGGGTTGAGTTCAAACGTATCAAGCACACGGTCTAAGCGTTGTATGATTGGTTGGCTATCATGAACATTACCTGCCGTGGCATGTGTATCAACGATAATACCATGCCTGCCATCCACAACCCGATGGTCTAAATAGAAGAAGCCTTTGGGCTTTTCATCACGCACCATAAATCCACTGTCTGGGTCGGTTCGACTTACTTTGGTGGGTTTTGTACAAGGCTCCTTTTCCTCATACTTCAGGGGCTTTTTTCCTTCGGCTTCCCTGTCCTTTATCACTGCTTCATTAAGCTGCTCAACATACACTGAGGGGCTGACTTTTAAGTCTTCAATATCGTAGCGGCGCTTATTCGCATTGGCTTTTAAATGGGTGCTATCTGCAAATAAACTGTGCCCACCAATGAGTTTTTGCTTCATAGCTTGGCGAACAATATTGTCGAAAATGGATTGATAAATATTACTATCTTTAAAGCGTTTTATACGATTTTGGCTCAGTGTCGAGTGATGAATTACGTCATCGGTGAGCCCAAGGCCTAAGAACCAGCGATACGCAACATTCACTTGCACTTCTTTAATAAGGCGGCGCTCGCTTTGAATACCAAACAAGTAACCTAAAAAGAGGTATTTAAAAAAGCGGACAGGGTCTACGGCTGGCCGGCCATTATTTTTGCAATACAAGTGGGCGACTTCATCGCGTATGAATTCAAAATCAATCGCTAAGTCTACGAGTCGAACTAAATGGTCTTGTGGAACAAGCTGGTCAATCGCGACCATTTCTAATTCATGTTGTTGCGGGGATTTGTCTTTAAGCATAATGAACTCTCCAACTTCACTCTGCTTATTAGATCAAAGGGCTTGAGCTGTGTCTAGCCCTTTTTCAACACTCTGAAGCCCCAGTAGTTGCTGGGGCTTATTGCTATTTTATATGCCAAGGTAATGGCATTATTGGTTAGAACTTGCTTCTAAAGCCTACATAAAACGTTTGACCAATAGGGTCGTACGTACCTGCATCGGTTTCAGTACCTGTGCTTGACCCACTCACACCTGACAGTATGCGCGGAGGCTCTTTATCAAATAAGTTGTTAGCACCTGCATACAGCTCCATTGAGTCGCTAATATGATAGCTCGCTTGTACATCATGATAGGTTACTGAGCCAATACCCACGCCGCCAGCAGGAATACCAAAACCACTTAAGAATTGATCATCAAAGTCAGCAGCCCCTATGTAGGTCATGCTCCAGTTAAAATCAAAGTCATCAAGCTTATAGCCTAAGTTCCAGTTAGCTTTGTGCTCAGATGCGCCAATTTCACCTGCAAACTCATCTTTATCCGCACCCGGTAACGGAATGGTGTAACCGTCAATCAAGTAAGTGTATGCAAGGCGAGTTCTAAATGCGCCAGGGCCTATATCGGCAGAGTAAGTTAGTGTTAAATCAACACCTTCAGTTCCTAAACCACCACTGTTTGATACACCACTGTCAATAAACTCAAGTGAACCTGCACTATTATTACCTGAAGGGCCGCTACGACGAGTTATAAAGCTACAGAAGCTATCGTCACCACCGCCGTAACATTGATCTAAAATAAATTGGCGCGGTGTAGATACGATTGCATCTGTGATTTCTATGTCAAAGTAATCCAAGGTAACGTCAAGGCCCGAGATTAATTCCTCTGGAGTAAATACTACACCCACGGTCACAGAGTCGCCCACTTCTTCTTTTAGATCTGGGTTACCGCGGTTAAAGCCACTAATACCCTGTAAATCTGACTGGTTAAGTGTAAACTCACCGTTTGATGCAATATTATTTGCAACACCCACATCGGCACGACACGCATCACCTACAGCGCCACCGCCACTATTTGTCACACCTAAACATGGATCGTTTAAACCGCTTGGGAATGTTTGCGAAGGTGGTGAAAATAACTCATCAATATTAGGCGCACGTGTAGAGCGGGCACGGGTAGCACGAAGACGTAAACTATCCATTACTTCCCAATCCACACCTACGTTCCAGCTTTCTGTGTTACCCACTGTTGAGTAGTCAGATAAACGTACTGCTGCATTCATTGTTACTGCATCTAGCACTGGAATATTAGCCTCAATATAATATTCAGTTACATCAAAAGAGCCTTCGGTTGCAGGAATTGCATTACCCGCATTTAAACCCGCTTGCTGTAGGGCATCAAATTCACTACGAGAGAACTCTTCGCGGTATTCAAAACCAGCTGCAATACCCACCATACCCGCAGGCAACTCAAATAAATCACCTGAGACGTTACCACCAATAATCTCTTGCTCTACCGATGTTGAAAGCGTGCTTGGTGCACTTACAAAATCAATAGCACCTTGCGATAGTGAGTTAAATCCGTAAATGTTCACTGGCGCACAATTAAAACCACGCGCTGTTGCATCAATACAAATCGCTTCGTCGGTAATACCATCACCATCTAAATCTTGGCTATCAATTACCGCCTCTAAACCCTGGCGAAAGCTTTGTACATTAACTAAGCCACCAGAAACTTGCGACTCTTTTGTTTTACCATATACATAGTAGGTATCGTAAAACCAGCTGTCGTTAATCTCACCCTGAAAGCCCACAGCTAAACGGAATGTATCACGCTCTGCACGGGCACCACGGTTACCTACATCACTTAAACGTTTAGCAAAAAAGATGTCTCTAGCACCATCACCATCAGTATCTGTTGCTGCATTGTAGATATCATCTGGTACAAAGGCATTTCTGAGCATTTCGCCATTTACGTCAAACTCAATTGGCACGCGGCCATTGGCATAAATGTCATCTGAGGCAAACGGAAAAGGCTCTAACTCTGAAATAGTGGTACTAGATGCATACGTCCCTTCAAAAAAGAAGCTGTGTTTATCTGTTAGCTCGTAACTACCATTTGAGGCAAATAAGTAGCGCTCTGTTGGTATAGCAATGGTACGTACGCCGCTTCGGTTAAAGCCGTTGGCATCTATACCGTCACCGCCATTGGTACTAAACGAGTCTTGTAAATTGTTGTTTGGATCGTAAGTAAAGCGTGTATCGCCTGCATCAAAACGCCCTTGTGGAGGAAATGATGAGAAAAACGGGTTCACTGCTTCAAAAATAGACCCTGGATTTGCCGCCGGATCGTCTTCAAAATAAATACCTGAAAATTGGTCTACTGCAGAGCGCTCACGGTCGCGTGAAAACACAGCGCCCTGATCTGAGTAGCCTAAGTGGAACATGGCTTGACCTTTGCCATCACCCGTAGTTAAACCTGAGGTAAAAGAAAACTGACGCGATTCATCATCGCCTTCACTTGATTCGCCGTATTGGCCTTCAAACTCTACGCCTTCAAAGTCATCTTTTAATACAAAGTTAACTACACCTGCAACCGCATCAGAGCCATATACTGATGATGCACCACCGGTCATAATTTCCACACGCTCAATAAATTGGCTAGGAATGGTATTTAAATCAACCGCCGAACTCCCTGGTACACCCGATACGTAGCGGCGACCATTAACAAGTACTAAAGTACGATTTGAGCCTAAGTTACGCAAATCAACAGTAGCTACACCCGCGCTTGCCGTTGAAAAGTTAGAGTTAGTTCGGCTAATTGCCGGAGAACCAAATGCTGGGTTTTCTAGCAGTAGGTTTTGGATATTTAAAGAGCCTGACGCATCAATTGCCTCGCCACTTACAACCTGTATAGGTGCAGATGACATCGCCTCGGCTGAACGAATACGAGAGCCTGTTACTTGCACGCGCTCTATTTTTTCGAGTTCGTCTTCTTCTGCAGCAAATGAACTTGACGAAAATGCAGCTGTTGATACTGCACCAAAAGCAATCGCTAAGCGAACTGCCTTTGAAACTTTATTATTTAACATTTAATTCTCCCTGGGTCACCACTTGTTAGAAGCGACTATTATTTAATTATTTTTTGTTGTCACAGTTTATTAACAGCGACTAAACCAAATACTAAACAAAAAATATCTAAAAGCCAACTACTGTTAACCAAATAGTAATTAAAAAAGGGTTTTTTATTGTTTTTTAGCTTAAATGAGGAATTACTGAACAAAAATAAAGCTGAAATGTGGATTATGTAATCAAAAGTTGCATTAATAGGTACAAATTAGAATAATTCGAACTGTTTTAGCTCGAAACTGTTTACGCTAACGTTAACAAATTGCGTAACCATTTCTAATAAAGGTACAATTTGTTTGTCTATATACAATGGGTAGTCATAGCTATGCAGCCCTTGATACAGCTCAACACCGTGGGTTGTGTAAACGAATGTAACAAATTCACCTCTTTTTAGCGTAAATTCACTATTTTGTTTCTGAAACTTTTTTACTGCTTGTACATGAGGAGGGATATTTTTTTGATAATCGGTTAAGTTTTGACCTAAACGTTTTTTAAAAACCAGCATATGATCAAATTCGCCGCGTAAAAGTTTACTAATGTAATCGTTTACAAGGTTATTTATTTGCTCAGGTTGCTCAAAAAGGAGGGTAAATAAATCAGATTGAAACTGTTGAGCCAGTTTAGTCCAGTCACTTCTTACGGTTTCTAAGCCTTTAAAAACCAATTTTGTTTCATCTGGCTTTATTAATAGCCCAACATAACGTTTTTTAGACCCCACATTTTTACCTCTTATGGTGGGTAAAAAGAACGGGCTATACAGCGCTTCAAACTCTATTTCTAAATGACTTGTTAAGTTATGTTTAGCGTGTATGTGTTGCCGCCACAATGTGTTTATGTGTTTAGCTAACTGTTTACCAATGTTATTACACGCCTCAACACTTAAATCATCCGTTAATTTTACAAAGGTCGAATCGGTATCACCGTAAATAACACTATAACCTTGCTCTTCAATCCACTTTTTAGTTTGCAGCATTATCTCATGGCCACGTAAAGTAATAGAGCTTGAGAGTCGAGGGTCATAAAAACGACAGCCTTGTGAGCCTAGTACCCCGTATAAACTGTTCATTATTATTTTAATCGCTTGGGATAGCATTAAGTCGTGATTATCTTTTGCCCGTTGGCGCTGCAGCGCTAGGCTTTTTATAAGCGCTGGTAAATGGTGCTGCTCTCTTGAAAACAATGCGTTATTAAAACCTTCAATACTGTTTTCAGGGTTTTCAATCCCTTCTATCAGGCCTAGTGGATCAATGTAAAAAGTTTGCATAATACTGGGGTACAGGCTTTTAAAATCAAGCACTATGACATTTTTATACAGCCCCGGAATCGACTCCATAACATAGCCACCGGGGCTTTCAAAAGTCAGCCCATGGTCGCCCATATTAGGGGCTACATAACCGCTGCGGTGCAATAAAGGCAAATACATGTTTATAAAAGCAGCCACAGAGCCACCGCGCTTTTCGAGCTCAAGGCCTGTGAGTTGCGTGCGAATAACAGCAAAATCAAGTAGCTTTAGTTTTTCGAAAATTTTATTTACGAGTATGCAGTCTTGGCGGTTGTAGTTAGCAAGCGAGCGCTTATCTTCATTAAATTGGCGGATTATTTCTTGTAAACTGTTACTAGATTCAATTAATTTAGATTCACCTAAAATCTCTTTTGAAACATTGGCAAGTGAGAAGGTCTCGAAGCTATAAGTGGCATTTTTTAAGGTATCAATGCCATCTATTACGCAGCGCCCAGGAATAGACACCCGTGTAAAATGCCCTTTTCGAACATATAAAGGAAGGTTTCCTCTTCCTAATAATAGTTTTACCCCAAGCGCCTCTGAGCGCTCATAAATAACCGAAAAATCAAATTCAATAACATTCCACCCAATGATAATGTCAGGGTCGCACTGCTTAATAAGCGTTACAAGTTGCTGTAATAGTGCAACCTCATCGTCGCACCATATAATAGTATAACCAATCGTTGGGTCGTAATGTTCAGGCTCGCCAATCATAATAACGCAATCTAAACCGCAGCCTACCAAACCAATAGAAAACAACACCCCACTTTCATTGCACTCTATATCAAGTGATAACTTAGAAAGCGCAGGCGTATAGTCGGCGTTGGTTTTTAATTTAGCATCTAAAATTTCAGTGTAATGTGCATGATCTACTCGTTTACCCGTAACCCATGCCCCGCCTTTAATAAAGCGCTCCATTAAATAGCGCTCAATGGGCCTAATATCATCCTCATAAAGTGTAATACCGTGGCTTTTTAACGCTTTGCTCGCGCTATAAAAGTGTTTAAGGGAGTAAAAATAACAACCACACATTTTTTGCTGCTGAAAATTTTTAAGCGAAAGAGGTTTAATTAAAAAGTTCAGTGATTCGGCAGCTAAAATGGTACGGGCAGCTTCAGCATCCGAGTTTTTTATAAAAAATAGTGCGGTTTCGTTCTCAGAAATTGCTTTTATTGGTCCATTATCGGTAGCAAACCAAATTTCATATTGTAAACCCTGAGCGCTATCGTGCGCTTGTGCAGAAAGTACAAAACCAGATGTTAAATACACTATCAATAAACCTTACTTATATTTTGTTTTTCTACTTTAAGGCCTATAAACGTTAAGAGTTGAAAATTGTTCAACCCCAAAATATAAACCGGGCATAATAGGGAGTAATTTATAAACTTAAAAAATCGCCGCATTAATTTGTTAAATTAATTTCATCGTTGCTTGTAGTTACACTCTTATAACTCTAAAATCCATACACTGTAATTATATACATATTTTAGGTTTATCTCCTCATGCTTTCTGACCAACTAAAAAAAACAATTAGGCAAGTACACCAGCATGTGGCTAGTAACCTTACTGATTATCGTCCGCGTAGTAGTCAAAACTACCTAGTTGCCGAAATAGCAAAAACACTTGCCGGCGAATACCATAAAAAACAGCGTATATGTGTTATTGAGGCAGGCACTGGTACTGGTAAGTCGCTTTCTTATTGTTTAGGCGCGTTACCGCTTGCCCTTGCTCAAAAAAAGAAGCTGGTTATTTCTACGGCTACCGTGGCCCTGCAAGAGCAATTAATAGCAAAAGAGCTGCCTTTTTTTAAAAAACATTCTGGGCTCGACTTTAAGTTTGACCTAGTAAAAGGTAGGCAACGCTATATATGTGCCCATAAATTCCATAACGCAGTTAATGGCGATAGCCAAACGCAAATGGAGTTTATGCCCACACTTACCTCGCCACTAAGTGATATGGAAACAAAGTGCTTAAAAGGTCTTTACGATGCATATGTAAATAAACAATGGCAAGGTGACAGAGATAGCTGGGCCGACACCATACCCGACAGGGTATGGAACTTAATCGCCTGCGATAAACACGCTTGCCAACGCCAAATGAAAGCCCACCAAACTTGTCCATTTCAGCTTGCTCGTAATCAGCTTATGCAAATGGATGTACTTGTAATTAATCATTCGTTATTACTCGCTGATTTGGATTTAGGGGGTGGTAAAATTTTACCCGAGCCCGATAATACTATTTATGTAATAGATGAAGCGCACCACCTTGCGCATATTACCCGCGACTTTTCATCGGCAGCGGCCACTATTAAAGGCACTATTGATTGGCTCGATAAGCTCACCAAATTTAGCGGCAAAATGTCTAAGGTACTAGTGGGGCAAAAAGCCATTGGGCAAAACTTTAAGCTATGCGATAGCATTAACGATGCTAATAAAGACTTAAAAGTAGTGCGTGATATTCTTGATAATGCCGACTTTGAATATTCAAAAGACGACACATACCGTTTTGAGCATGGCGAAATACCAAAATCATTGCACAACAAAGCTAAAGATATAAGTGACGCTACACTAGATGCACTGCGTTGTTTAAATAAAATGCACGATACCCTCACGCAAGATGTAAGCGATGGCGATATAAAACCCTACGTTGCCGACCCTGTTTTGGCCGAAAGCGGACACTACATAAACCGCTTAGAGCAATTAAATAAGCTGTGGTATAGCTATGCAAATAAAGGCGAAGGCACACCCCACGCTAGGTGGATAAAGCGTTTAGAATATAAAAACCATCACGATCACCTATTAAGTGATTGTCCTATCGAAGTTGGCTACTACTTAAAAGACAAACTATGGAATGAATGCGCAGGGGCGGTATTATGCTCGGCTACTTTAAGTGCCCTCGGCTCGTTTGACCACTTTGCATACGAAAGTGGCTTAGCAAAGGAAGAAGGTGTTAAGTTTATTAAGGTCCCCTCTCCTTTTGATTACCCTAAACAAGCAACACTTAGAATTCCGGTAAGTAAAATTGAGCCAACCGACAAGGCCTTTAGTGATCATATAGCGCAAACCTTGCCTGAGTACTTAAACACAAACAAAGCCAATTTAGTGTTGTTCGCATCGTATTGGCAAATGGACCATGTGGCTAAGTTTCTTAGAACAAAAGGTTTTAACTTATTAGTGCAGGGCGAAATGTCGCGCGAGGCATTATTAAAAAAGCACACCCAAAATATCGATGCTGGCAAAGGTAGTATTTTATTTGGTACGCAAAGCCTCTCTGAAGGGCTTGATTTACCTGGTAAATATTTAGAAAACTTAATAATTACAAAAATACCGTTTGCAGTACCTACATCACCAATAGAAGAAGCCCAAGCCGAATTTGTACAAAGTAAAGGCGGTAATCCGTTTTTGTCTATTACGGTGCCCGATGCAGCAAAGAAATTGGTACAAAGCTGTGGTAGACTGCTGCGAAAAGAGAGCGATGAAGGCCGTATAACCATTCTCGATAGACGCTTAGTTACTAAGCGCTACGGCAAAGCCATGCTCGACACCTTACCACCTTTTAAAAGACAAATAGATTATTAATGTTTGAACTTGCTTTAGATCCCACAACTCTGGCCGTTTTATGCGCCGCGGCCCTTGCTGCAGGCTTTATTGATGCAATTGCCGGCGGCGGCGGCTTATTAACAGTCCCTGCACTACTCACCGCAGGCTTGCCACCGCATGTAACGCTTGGCACCAATAAACTTGCGGCTAGCTTTGGTTCATTAACGGCCAGCTACACGTATTATAAAAAAAATCTATTTAGTCCTACATTTTGGGCAAACTCCATTTTTGCTACCGCCATAGGCGCTGTGATTGGTACGTTAATAGTTGATCATTTAAGTATTGAATTTTTAAATAAGCTTTTGCCTATTATTATTATTATGGTGGCCTGTTATAGCTTGTTTGGTAGCTTAAGCACCACACAAGGGGATGATTTACCAAAAGTAACCCCAATACTTAAACTAAAGCAGTGGTTGCAGGGTTTAGCGTTAGGTTTTTTTGATGGCGTAGCAGGCCCAGGCGCTGGTACTTTTTGGACCGCATCTAATAGTTTATTTTATAAAATGAGCTTGCTGCTTAACTGTGGATTAGCCCGTTCAATGAACTTTGTATCTAATTTTATATCGCTTATTACCTTTGTAGCACTTGGTCATGTAAACTTTTTATTAGGCCTAATCATGGGCTTTTTTATAATGTTAGGTGCTTGGATTGGCGCTCACTCAGCCATTCGCTTTGGCGGTAAGTTTATTCGCCCTGTTTTTAACACTATGGTTATACTGCTAGCATTAAAACTGATTTACGAGGCTTATTTGTAAATGCAAACACACGCGTTAGATAAATTACGCCAACAAGTTGCTACGCTTAAACAACAAGCTGAGCAATTTGATAGCGCAAAGTTGTTTTCTAAAAACCGCTATATGCAGGCGCAGCCTAGTTTATTTGACCGCGGCGTATTTAGTACTAAAAGCATGAACCTAACTGACTACGTAACAGAAATTGAAGACGAAATTACCAGCTTACCACCCAGTGATCACCGCCATGCTTATGCTTATGCACTTGAGCGTATAGGTAATCAAGTACACGCTGTATTTAATGTTATTAAATCGACTCCTATTTGGGCAAAAGAAAACAAAAGCCAGTATAAACCAAGGCCAAAAAATACGGTTTATAAGCAAGCCGTAAAAAAAATTATGCAATCATCGCATGAGCTATACGACGAGCTTAAACAAAACCATGAGTTTGAACGACGCTTAGTGTTAATGATTGAAGAGCGTAAGCTTCAAATGGAAAAAGCCAGCCCAGCGCAAGCACAAAAGCTTAATATGGAAATTTTAACCACGCATGCGCGTTTAGGGCGTTGCCGTAAAGCAATTTCGGCCACCGAAGATAAAATTCAACAAGTCGAAAAACAACAATTACGCTAATGCCGCTTTTTTACCACCCGCTCTACAGTGCTTTAACGCTTCCTGAGCGCCACCGTTTTCCTATTCAAAAATACCAAATACTAAAAGCAGAAATAGAACGCTTAGGCTTTGGTACTACACAGTTTAATACACCAACCAAAGCAACGCCCGAGCAGCTCGCACTGTGCCATAGCCAAGACTACATAAATGATTTTTTAAACGCCACGCTCAGTAATAAAGCAATTAAAAAAATGGGTTTCCCGTATTCACGCGAATTAGTAGAGCGTACGCTGCTTTCAGTTGGGGCAAGTATTCAAGGCAGCGAATACGCACTAAAACATGGCTTTTGCGCTAATTTAAGTGGTGGTTATCATCATGCATATAGCGATTACGGCAGTGGCTTTTGTATTTTTAACGATTTAGCTGTGGCTGGCGCGCATTTAATCAACACAAACCAAGTCGATACCGTATTAATATTTGATTGTGATGTACACCAAGGCGATGGCACGGCTCAAATTACGTAACATAATAACGCTATTATTACTTGCTCTATTCATTGCGAGCAAAACTTTCCGCGCTTAAAGCAGCAATCCGATTACGACTTTGCCCTGCCTGCCAACACATCAGATAGCGAGTACTTAACAACGCTAAAACAAGCCCTTGAATTTTGCGTGCGAATTCATAACCCCGACATTATTTTATATAACGCAGGGGCCGATATATACGAAAAAGACGAGCTAGGGTTATTTAACGTCTCACTTGAGGGAGTTTACAATCGCGACTTTTACATACTCAATTATTGTAAAAATAATAACATCCCACTCATGTGCACTTTAGGTGGCGGTTATCAGCGCAACGTAGAGTCGTTAATAAATGTGCATAAACAACTATTTAAAGCGGCTATCGATTTATTTTAGTGCTTAGTATACACTCAAATAAACGGACTCCATAAAAGGCGCTAGCACGATGCGACTGCACGACGACATACATAACTTTTACGAAAAAATTGTGGTTGAAGAAATCATTAAACGTAAACTAGATAAAGTTTACAGTGAAGATGTAATGGCCGATTTTTGTTGTACGGTGCTCAATCAACTTCCCCCTCGCTATATTCGCTACGATGTAGATATGGCCTTTTATTTACCGCAAAGTGAACGTATACACATGGAAGAGCGCGTGCAAACCGCTATTGATGTTGCTATTAGCCAAATTTCAAAAAAGAAAGATTTAAATGACCAGCCCACTTGATAACGCCCCTACACATGTAAAACTTGCGGTAGATTTAATTATGCTTTTGGAGCAGCACGAGATTGCTCCAGAGGATGTATTAAAAGCGCTCGAAATTGTAAAAAGTGACTTTGAACAAAAGCAAGCTACCTCTTAGCATTACTCTTTTGTTTGCACCTCGTATTTAGTCACAGTGCCCTCGTGTTTGTTACAGTCAATTTTAATTTCGCCAAACGTGCGTCTTGGGGTAGTTGAGCGACGGCACGTCATTTTTTGTGCTTTACTACCATACTGGCTAATGTACAACGCAACGGTTTCGTCTATTTGTTGCTGTTGCGCTGAAGTAGCCGCGTTATAAAAGGTATTGTATTGCGCCTGCCAACTTTCAACTCCAGCCTCTTTTGCAACGCCTAGCCAGCCCATGCCCATGTTAGTAGATTGTGTTAAGTACTGCCCTTTTAAAAACATAAACGATAATGTGTACTGCGCACTTTTATAACCAAGCGCTGCAGGGTCTTTTAGGTACATAAAGGCTTGTTTAAAATCTCCTTTTTTATACGCTTTTATCCCGTTATACTCATGTTTTTTCATGGTTGTGTCATCGTATAAATTAATAGGCGTAGACCCACAACCACTTAATAAACCTAGTCCTATTATTGCTGTGATCAGTAAATATCGGCTCATGACTATTCCTTTTTTATTATTTTTATATGCGAGTACCGAATCTGGCTTACAGTTATTGCAAAGCCTGTTACTCTGTAAATCAATTTGTATAATTAAAATACTATCATGAGCTTAGCAAGTTTACTTCGATTATTTTTTCTGGCTGCTATTTGGGGCGCGTCATTTTTATTTATGCGAATGGCGGCAAACAGCCTAGGTCCAGCGGTGTTAATAGAGTTTAGAGTCGGCTTTGCGGCACTCACACTATTTATAGTTGCACTGTATTTAAAACGCCGCTTGGCGTTTACCCATCACACCAAGCACTTTTTCATCATTGGTGCACTTAATTCTGCCCTTCCCTTTTTATTTTTTGCGTATGCTGCACAAACTATTAGCGCATCCACCCTATCTATTTTAAATTCTACAACCCCCATTTGGGGCGCTGTAGTGGGTATTATTTGGAGCAAAACCAAACCCACAAAAAGTATGGTTTTAGGTTTGCTGCTGGGTTTAATAGGCGTGGCAATTTTAGTTGGGCAAAATCATCTTGTATTAAATACTCAGTCACTTATTGCTATCGCAGCAGCGCTAAGCGCTTCACTGTGTTATGCCATTGCATCACATTATACAAAAAATGCCCCTAAGCTTGCCCCGTTCGATAACGCACACGGCTCTATGTGGGCAGCCAGTTTTATAGTACTGCCCCTTATACTTTTTATGCCTATTCGCGAAGTACCTAGTACCGACGTTATGCTTGGCGTGTTAGCCCTTGGCGTGGTGTGTACCGCACTTGCTTATATTTTGTTTTTTAAACTTATTGACGATATAGGCCCAACCTCAGCTTTAACGGTCACGTTTTTAATTCCACTATTTGGCATTTTTTGGGGGCATGTAATTTTAGATGAGAAAATTGGGCCAAATACATTACTCGGCGCATTATTTGTTATTATGGGTACTATGCTAGTGACTGGTTTTTTACCACGAAAAAAGCACTTAGCTAAAACAAGCTAAGTGCCTTAAATAATTTATGGCATTAAAATTTAAATAAAGTGTGGGTCTTTTGGCATATCGTGGCGGCGCGTTATATAAAGCACACAGTCGGTTTGGCTATTATTGCTATAGGCTCTTACTTGCTCAATGGGCACTGAAAAAGTATCACCTTGGTTAAGCGTTAATACTTCATCACCTAAGTCTATTGTTACGCTTCCTTGATGAACAAATATAACCTCTTCTTCAAAACGAATATGGGGCGCAACTTGTGCATCAGGTTGTAACTTTAACGCAGAAATATTAAAACCATGAGGCCAATTTAACTGTGTTTGAATACATGTTTTGGCATTTAAATTACCGACTAATGGCGCTTCATATACGCCGTCAAACTGGCTAAGGTACGAGCGTTTATTCCAGTTAAAGTTGCTGGCTTTAACCACAGTTTGTGCCAGCTCTTCATCGGTTATTACTCGGTGCTGCGCTATTTGCTCTTGACTGGTAACTGCCATGGGCTTAACGCCATCGGGAATTGTTTCATTTAACGTGGTATCTACTAAGCTGCCATTTTCTAGCAAAATTAGTCCGTATTCTTTTGCCATGTCAAATACTTGCGGAGCCCAAAGTACCCTACCAGGGTTATCACTTCCAAGTACCGCATATAAATAGCCTACGCCGTTGCCAACATTTTCAAACCCTCTAAATATATCCATCGGGATCGAAATAATATCGCCTTCATTTAAAATCACTTTGGCATCTTTAGCGTCAACACCAGTATAAAAAGCCCACGTACCACTGTGAACTACAAAAATTTCTTCAGTTAAATGGCTATGCTGCGAATTTAAACACCCTGCAGGTTGGCGCGCACCACCAATGTTAAACCCATGAGGAATAGAAATATGCACATGTTGATTTGGGTTTTCGGCAACACCTGGACCAATAATTGTAAAGTTTTCTTTTTGATCGCTCCCCGGCGAGCGCGTGTCTATAAAGGCGTTTTTACACGCAATTAAATCATCGTATCTTACTAAGCGCTCTTTAAATAAACTCATTACTCTCTCCTAAACTAATTACTGAGCGGTCCAACCGCCATCAATTTTAATACTTGTACCGGTGATCATTGCCGAAAGGCCGCTTAGTAAAAACACACAAGCATTGGCAACATCATCGGTTTGAGCAATTTTTTTCAGTGGGATCATGTCGTAAACAAACTGCTTAAATGTCGCATCTTCTAGCATAGGTTTGGTCATTGGGGTTTCTACAAAGGTAGGGGCTACAGTGTTCACGCGCACATTTTTATCGGCAAGTTCAACCGCCATTGCTTTGCTCAATCCCTCAACTGCATGTTTGCTCATGCAATACAAAGTACGTTTAGGTGAACCAACAAACCCCATTTGCGACGACATATTAACTACTGCACCAGCGCCAGAATTTATTAGCGCAGGCAGTGCCGCTTGGCTAATTTTATAAACGCTGCGAATATTCATCGCAATAACATCGTCAATATTCTCATCTGTTTGCTCAAGCATTGGCGCAACCCGATTAATACCGGCGTTATTTAACAGCCCATCGAGTGTTTTTAGCGCCTTTAAACGCTCAAAAAAAGCATCGCTATTAATATCTAGCGGCCAAATTTCTATTTGCGAAGGCGCGTATTGCTGTAGTGTTTGTAAATCACTGAGGGTACGTGCTACTGCAATAACCTGAGCCCCTGCATCCACGCATTTTTCTACGCATGCTTTACCAATACCTTTACCTGCACCAGTCACCAAAATGGTTTTACCCACTAAAAGCGTTTTATCAAATCCCATTTGCTCACCTAAATTCTATATTGCATTCGAAGTCATTATTAATTAGAGTGCAGTTAGATGCAAGACATTATTTAACCAATACGTCTCATCAAATGTGTATATAACAACGATTCACTAAGGACATTAGCAATGATAAAGCATTTAAAAAAGGGTCAACCAATTGACTCAAAACAAAAACAAAATCAATCAGTAAGAGATATTGTAGAAAATATTTTAGCGCATGTTGAAACCGAAGGTGACGCAGCCATTCGAGAGTACTCTGAAAAGTTCGACAACTGGACTCCGGAGTCTTTCAAACTTTCAGAAGACGAAATTAAAGCCTGCTATACACAACTTGATGATCAATTAATCAACGATATTAAATGGGCACAAAGCCAAGTACGTAATTTTGCACAAATACAACGTGACTCAATGAAAGACGTAGAGGTAGAAACTTTACCTGGCGTAACCCTTGGCCATAAACATATCGCTATGGATAGCGTAGGCTGTTATGTGCCAGGTGGTAAATACCCGCTATTAGCCTCTGCGCACATGAGCGTATTAACCGCTAAAGTAGCGGGTGTTAAACGCGTAATAGCCATGGCTCCGCCGTTTAATGGCAAGCCATCACCTGAGATTGTAGTCGCTATGGATATGGCAGGCGCCGATGAAATTTATTGTTTAGGCGGCGTGCAAGCGGTAGCGGCAATGGCAATTGGTACACAAACTATTGCGCCAGTAGATATGATCGTTGGCCCAGGTAATGCGTTTGTTGCCGAAGCAAAACGCCAGCTATTTGGTCGCGTTGGTATAGATTTATTTGCAGGGCCTACCGAAACGCTTGTTATTGCTGATGACAGCGTAGATGGGGAACTATGTGCAGCTGATTTACTTGGTCAAGCAGAGCATGGCCCTACCTCTCCTGCTATTTTACTTACCAACTCAGAGCAATTAGCAAAAGACACTATGGCTGAGGTGCAAAGACAACTTACTATTTTACCGACAGCTGATATTGCAGGCGTAGCGTGGCAAGATCACGGCGAGGTGATAGTGTGTGACACTTACGAAGAAATGTTACAGGTAGCCAACGACTTAGCGTTTGAACACGTACAAGTAATGACCAGCAATACCGATTACTTTAAAGAAAACATGCAAAACTTTGGCGCTTTATTTTTAGGCCCACAAACTAACGTATCTTATGGTGACAAGTGTATTGGTACAAACCATACACTACCCACAGGTAAAGCTGCGCGTTATACTGGTGGACTATGGGTAGGTAAATTCATAAAAACATGTACTTTTCAGCAAGTAACAGAGCAAGCCTCGGTTGTTGTTGGTGAGTATTGTTCACGATTATGTGCTGCTGAAGGGTTCGCAGGCCACAAAGAACAAGCAGACATTCGTGTAAGACGATATAGGAAATAAACCTTGAAGCAAAAAAGAGTCACCTCATACGATGTTGCCCGTGAGGCGGGCGTATCGCAGTCAGCGGTATCACGTGTTTTTAGACCTGGTTTTAGTGTCTCTAAAAAAACCCGTGAAAAAGTAATCGCAACGGCCAATGAAATGGGCTATCGCCCTAATGCTATTGCCCGTATGTTGATCACCAAACAGTCGGGGATGGTTGCGGTTATTTTGTCATCGCAAGCAAACCTGAATTACCCAGAGGTGCTTTCTGAGCTAAATAGAGAGCTGGCACTGAACAATAAACGTGTGCTGCTCTTTACGCTTGATAACGCAGACGAGCTAGACGAGTTACTCGAAAACATTTGGACATTCCAAGTTGATGGTGTAATAGCCCTAGCCGCTCACTTTGATAGTAAAAGCTTAAACTTATTTGCTAAACACAGTACACCTATAGTGCTTTATAACCGCCATGTGCCGGAGTCAAATGCAAACACCGTTTGCTGTAATCACGACAAAGGCATTAAACAGTTAATCGATTTATTACACCAAGCTAACCATAAATCGTATTTAATTCTTTCAGGCCCTACCGACTCGGATGTTGCAAACGAGCGCAGAGAAATAGCCGAGAATTATTTACACACTCTGGGCGTACAAAATACCCCTGTTATTTATGGTGATTATGGGTATAAATCAGCACGTGATGCACTTAAAAAATGGTTAAAAAAACACCCTAAGCCCGATGCCATAATATGCAGTAATGACGCAATGGCTATTGGCGTAATTGATGAACTAAAAGAAAACTTTTGCATTAAAGTGCCCGACGACATATCAGTTGTAGGATTTGATGGTATTAATGCCTCTTCATGGTACAACTATCAAATAACCACAGTACAACAGCCTATGAAACAGCTTACCAAAGCCGCTGTTGATATTTTAATGGAGCGCATTGAAAACCCACAAGCGGCTGCAGAGGTGCGAGTGTTTACTGGTTCATTAATTGAAGGGAACTCTATTAAAAAACGTTAAATTAAGGAATTTTTGTGGCCAAAAATCCTGTTTATATTTTACCTGGTACGCTATGTAATCACCGCATGTTTGCAGCGCAAATTAACGCACTGCAAAATGCAGGGTTTACACCATGTGTTATTCCTTTTACAGAGCAATCTAGCATTTTGCAAATGGTAGAGCTTTGCAAAAAAATAGCGCAAGAGCCCGGCCCATTTATTGGTTTTTCAATGGGCGGAATTGTTGCGCTAGCACTGTTAAAATCACACCCTGAGCTTGTTACCTCCTTGTGTTTGATATCGAGCAATTATTTAGCCGATAAACCTGAGCGCCCTGCAATTAGGCTCAAACAAATTGAACATGCCAAAAGCACCAGTTTAGAAGCCCTGCTTAAACGCGACTTTTTACCTCACTACTTTTACCAAACACATAAAGCCTATGAAGACACAATACTTAGCATGGCATATGATCTTGGTATTAATGTCTTTAGCGCCCAATTGAGCGCCCTTGGCACCCGCGATGATACATTAAATGTAATAAAACAAAGTACTAAAAAGCTACTCATTATTGGGGGCGAACATGACCCACTATGCCCAGTAAATATTCAGCAAACCATGCATGAAGCAGCGCCTAATAGTGACCTTGTATTACTTGGTCATTGCGCCCATTTTGCCCCACTTGAACGAAGTAATACGGTAAACGCAATTTTATTAGACTGGTTGGAGTCTTTATCATGAATTTAAAGCAAAAGTTAAATGCAAAACAGCTACTGCTAGGTACCTTTATTAAAAGCACGCATTATCACAATACGGAAGTATTAGCCCACACTAATCTTGACGTTCTTTGCCTTGATGCAGAGCATGCGCCGTTTGATAGAGGCGATTTAGATAGCTGCATAATGGCAGCGCGTACTAAAAATATGCCCACACTTATACGTGTTAGTAATACCGACCACGCCACGTTACTAAGCAGCTTAGATATAGGCGCAGATGGCCTTGTACTCCCACATATAAAAACACCTGAACAAGCAAAAGCAGTTATTAAAAACTGCTTTTATGGCAATAACGGCCGAGGCTATGCCGGTTCAAGCCGCTTTGCAGGTTACACAACCCATGCCTTAACCGATAACCTAGCAACCAATAAGTCATCAACCTGTATTATTGCGCAAATAGAAGACGCCGATGCACTAGAGCACATAGAGCAACTGTGCCAAATAGATGAAATAGACTGCATTTTTATAGGCCGTATGGATTTAACTATTTCCCTTGGCGAAACCAACCCAAGCGCTCCAATTGTCATAGAGGCAGTCACTAAAATAGCTAAGGCAGCAGCAAAATATAATAAATGCTGTGGCATGTTTGTGGGTAACTTAAGTGAGCTAAACCACTGGCAATCATTAGGGGTAAGTTTTTACTTATTAGGCTCTGATCATAGCTTTTTATTAAGTGGCGCAAAGCAATTGCGTAACGAGTTCGATAGTGCAATGGGAGCGTTAAAATAATGAGCTTACATAATAAAAACAAAAATTTACTACAAGGGTTTAGAGAAGCACTTTATAACTTTGATCAAAAAGCCTTACAAACACAAATTAATAGCGTATTTGCCGATGATGCGCTCGTGCAGCTATGTTACCCGTTTGAAACACTTGCCAACCCTAATGCACTTATTGAGCAAGCCTATTTACCGCTTAGCAAGGCATTTATTGGCCTAGAGCGCCGCGATACAATTGTTATGGCCGGTAGCTCAATAAACGACTCAGACTGGGTAGGTTGTTGTGGTTATTATACCGGTTCGTTTGAAAAACCATGGCTTGATATCCCCCCAACAGGGCACCAAGTAAGCATGCGTTTTCATGAATTTTACCGCATTAAAAATAACAAAGTGGTAGAAGTACAAGCTATTTGGGATATTCCTGAAGTAATGATGCAAGCTAATGTATGGCCACTTTCGGTGAGTTTAGGTAAAGAGTGGCATGTACCAGGCCCTGCAACGCAAGATGGACTAATTACAAACGCATACAATGAAGAGCACGCCGCACAAAGCTTAAAATTGGTGGGCGACATGTGCGAGCATTTAGGTTTTTATGCCAAAGGCGGTATAGCAGCCATGAAGCTAGAGCAATTTTGGCACCCGCACTGTAGCTGGTATGGGCCAAGTAGCATAGGCACTGCACGAGGTATAAAAGGGTTTAGAAACTGGCATCAAATCCCATTTTTAAATGCACTGCCAAACCGAGTAGGTGATGCAAGTAAAGGATACTTATTTGCCGATGAAAACTATGTTGGCTTTACCGCGTGGCCAGGGATGAGCATGACTATTAGTAATGATGGTTGGTTAGGTATTGCGCCCGCAAATCAGCAAATAACAATGCGTAGTCTCGACTTTTGGCGAGCCGAGAATAACTTAATTCGCGAAAACTGGGTACTGATAGATATGCTTGATGTGTACCATCAAATTGGGGTAGATGTACTCGCCCGCATGAAAGAGCTTAGCAAAGCCCGCTATTTAAACTTTGCGCCCTAGCAATTAAAGCCGTATAAACAAAAAAAGCTCTGTTAAACAGAGCTTTTTTTGTAGCTAAATTAGGCTAAGCACCTGGGTTAGCAATACTTTGGGTACGCTTTAAAATATCTAGGCCTTGCTGTTTTAACCAATAAGGAATATCAATAATGACCCAGTTTTCTACTAATTTATCGCCCTCGCGGTGATACACATCAACCACGCGCATATCTGCTGGGGTATTGGCACCTGGTAGGCCTAAAAACCCACCTATGGCCGTGTTAGTTAAGTTAGGCCAACCAAAAAAGCAGGCAAATTCGTCCTCAGCAAAACGGCAAATATGGCCGTTAAACACTTTACCCGTTAGGCCTTCTCTAAACGGATACATGTGTTGTTGCTGGTAACGCTCAATTGTGTAAGTAGCGCCAATCCCTGCTGGGCCATACCAAACCATGTTCTCGTCCCACGTTTTAGCAAGTACTTCAGGTGGGCACGTATCAACCCCACTTTTATTTAGCGCTGTAAGGTTATCAATCATTTGATTTACCAGCGCCATTGTTTTTTCGCTTTGCTCATCGCTACTTTTACCTAAACGAATACCATCGTGCGTACGCGGGCCAGGATAAGTAAAATATTGCCCTGTAGAAAGCGGCAACGGGTTTAGCCCCACTTGCATCATAAGGCCAATAATATCGACAAAAAAGCCGGTCTGAATTATTTTTCCGTCTTTAACGCAGTTAAACTCGGCATAGCGCAAAGTGGCAAGCTTATGGGTTGGCGCAATACCTAGCCAGTCTTTATCAAATAAGCCCATAAAATGGCCCATACTCATCACCCACTGGCCGCCGTCGGCTTCGCTTTGCCCTGCAATAAAAATATCCTCACGGCGTTGTAGCGCACTAAACGAGCTAAATAATGGCTGCCAAACTTGTGCAATTACATCATTAGTACACTCAAGTTCATTAAAAGGGTGCACCCCTTTAAAGCTATATTCATTAGCCATAAACTCTTTAAATACGGCTTGTAAGTTATTGCCCTGTGCTTTTTCTAGTGCAGTATGAAATTGACGAACTAGTTGTTTATCTTTAAGTATATCTGCCATGATTATTCCTCATTGTTTGCGCAGTCAAATTAGTATCTTCAAACCGCCGTTAAGCACACTTTAACAAAATGTATTGCATTTAAAGAGTAATTAAAAGCCTGTGAATGGTAAGTTATAAATTGCTTTAAAATAATACTAATGAGAATTGACTTCGAAGTCAAAGTGATTCATGATGATTCAAAATAAAAAATACAAATAGGCTCTCAAGCCCGTAAACCTAATCTAACAGGATTAATTATGAATGATTTTGGATTGTTGAATTGGAGCATTCTCATCGGGTACATAATTGCCAACCTAATTCTTGGGTTTGTAATTAGTAAAAAAATCAGTAGCGCAAACGACTTTTATATAGGTCGAAAAACGACACCTTGGTGGGCTATTGGTATATCGGTTGTTGCTACTTATGTCAGTGCGCTCACTTTTTTAGGTGCTCCTGCGTGGTCTTACAAAGAAGGACTTTCGGTTATTGCCATACACCTAAACTACCCGCTGGTTATAGTGGCGGTAGTGTGTTTGTTTTTTCCGTTTTTTTACAACGCTGGAGTGGCCTCTATTTACGAATACCAAGAGCGTCGATTTGGTAAAAAAGCCCGCTTACTTATCTCTACCATTTGGTTAATATCACAAACAATGGGCTCAGCCGCGGTGCTTTACGCCACCTCACTCGTACTGGCTTTTATTGTTGATATAAACGTTATAACCGCCATATTTTTGGTCACTATAATTGCCCTTATTTATACTATGTTAGGTGGCATAACCGCCGTTATATGGACCGATGTCATTCAGTCAGGCATCTTGTTTATAGGGGCAGGTATTATTATGTATGCGCTTATTACTTCAATGGATGGCTCATTTAGCGCAACACTTAGCGAGCTAAAAACCCAAGGTAAGTTAGATCCGCTCAATTTTTCGCTCGACTTTACCCAAGTGACTACCGTGTGGTCTGGCGTGTTGGCTATGTCGCTGTACCACATTACTGTCTATGGCACTAACCAAATGATGGTGCAACGCACGCTCGCAGCTAAAAATATTGGCGATGCTAAAAAGTCGTACTTATTAATGGGCTTTATCGCGTTCTTTATTTACTTGTTCTTTATATTTATGGGTGTGCTGTTTTATAGCTACTACGGCGGGCGCACTTTTGAAAACGACAACTTAATTATTTTACAATTTGCAGCCGACTATGGCCTACCAGGATTAATGGGGATTATTGCTGCTGCGGTAATGGCCGCTTCTATGTCGAGCCTCGATTCTGCGCTTAATTCACTTTCGACCATAAGTACTATCGATTTTTATAAAAAGTACTTTGCCCCTGAAAAAAACGACGCTCACTATTTAAATGTAACTCGCTTATTTACGCTTGGTTGGGCGGTGATCATTATTATTCCGGCCATTATGTACCACCTGTACAGCCAAGGCTCAATTTTAGAAATACTTACTAAAGTAGGCTCGTACTTTGTCGGTGCACAACTTGGCATGTTTGCGCTTGGGTTTTTCTCAAAGCACACCACCGAAAAAGGCTTACTAATAGGTACTTTGGTGTCGTTTATTACTGTTGCTATTTGTGCCCTTTATACCGATATAGCGTGGCCTTGGTACTGTGCAATAGGCGCAATAACCTGCCTTGTATTTAGTATTTCGTTAAGTATTACATTTGATGGCTTTCAAAAAGATTACAACGAATACACCATCAAAGGTCAGTTAAAAGCATTTAAAGATCAAAATCGTCCAGAAAAAGAAAACGGCTGGTACTTAATTCCGGGTAAGTTTGACTCAATAAACTATTGGCTACTTGGCTTTTTTGTACTGAGCTTTGCCTCTCTCATGTTATTTGAATATTTTGTGTAAGGTGAAATAAATGAATATTTTAGAACAACTTTTTGAGAACTTCAGCGCTGCAGAATTACCAAACCAAGCATTACTTGCAGACACCGTTCAATGGCAGGTAAGCCACCCTTTTGAGCCTATTAGTACAAAACAAAATGTGATTGACGACTACTTTGGCGTGCTTAAACATTCGTTACCTGATATAGAGCGCAAGCCGTTTATCTCTATTGAGGGAGACTATAAAGGCGAGCAGTGGGTGTGTGCCACAGGTTATTTTACCGGCACATTTACACAGCCTTTATTGGGTATTCCTGCCAGTGGCAAAAGTGTGTTTATTCGCTACAGCGAAATGGCGCAAATAGAAAACAACCAAGTAGTTAATGTTTACACCTTTTTAGATTTAATTGATGTAATGAACCAAGTAGGCGTAAACCCATTACGCCCAAGCTTAGGTTACTCAGGCTTAGTTATGCCCCCCACTACACTTGATGGCGTACCCACAAGCAATAAAAACGAAACGCTTAGCAAAACCAACGAGAAACTTGTGGTTGATATGCTCGCAGAGCTTGGCCGCTATGACGGCAAAGACTTATACAGCATTAATTTAGAAAAATACTGGCACCCAGATTTTATTTGGTATGGCCCAGCAGGCATTGGTACAACTCGCGGAATTAGCGGTTTTAGAGAGCACCATCAAGGGCCATTTTTAAAAGGCTTTCCTGATCGCGGTATTAATAAAACGCTGTGTTTAGTCAGTCACGATAACTTTGTAGCCACCGGTGGCTGGCCGCATATGTATGGTACCCACACCGGTGAAGACTGGTTAGGTTTACCGCCTTCTGGTAATAAGCTGTTCCCACGCGTCATGGACTTTTGGCGCTGCGAAAACGGCATATTAAAAGAAAACTGGGTCGCTATTGATATCCCTCATTTATTAGATGGAATGGGCATTGATATTTTTGAGCAAATGCAACGCAAAATAGCCGCAACTAATTAAGAGGTGAGCATGAACAAACACAATAATATGACCCAACCTTACTGGCTGCCGTTATCAAGCGTGTTAAACCCGCAAGGTAACAAACAACAGCCTTTAATCGGTTTTGATGACGAATTTGTTGATATCGTTGATTATATTTTGCGTATAACACACCGTATATGGGAGCAAAAAAACATTGGCTTATGCTATCGCTATTACGCCGATATATGCCCTGTTTTTACCCTTGGTGCCTATGGCGAAAACATAGAAGATGTTATTCAAGGCACCCTTAAAACCATTGCGGCCTTCCCCGACAGAAGCCTAATTGGCGAAAACGTGGTGTTTTCAGAAGAAGCGAACGAGCATTATTATTCGTCACACTTAATTAGTAGTGTAATGACCAACACAGGTAACTCAGAGTTTGGCCCTGCAACGAATAAAACCGGCCGCGTTACAACCATAGCCGACTGCGTATGCTTTGAAAATAAAATAGTTAAAGAGTGGCTTGTGCGCGACAACGGCTTTTTAGTTAAACAGCTTGGCTTAAACATTATTAATGTAGCCAAACACATGGCAAACATTCCCAGTAAAGATAAGCACACACAGTGGCTAAATGATGAATTTAACCGTGTAGTAGCAATAGATCACCGCGTAGCAAGTACGCCCATTTTAGAAGGCGAATTGGCTGCATTTGCTCACCATTGGCTAGATACATTATTTAACCAAAAGCAGTTTGCTAAAGTGCACGAGTTTTACAGCTTAACGGCATCGCAGCAATGGCCTAGTGGCAGAATGGCCACCGGACTTGCACAAATAAACGGGGTATTTATACAATTTTTTGCCACCTGCCCCGATGCCAAATTAACAATCGATCATATAGCCATTACTCCATTTGACGAAACCACAACAGATGTAGCGATACGCTGGTCACTTGCTGGGCATTTTAATCCGCAAAATAGCGAGCTAAGTGAGCTTAAACAGCAGCCTTACTTTATTTTAGGCGCATCGCATTTACGCATTAAAAACAAAAAAATCATCGAAGAAATCACCGTTTTTGATGAAGTAGCACTTTATGCAAACTTATTTAAAGCACATGCATTAGTCAACAAAGCACAGCTGGAGGAAAATGCATGATCAACGCGATTATAGATTTATACACTAAAGCCGACATTGAAACACTAAGCAGCAAATTGCTTCGCAGCAGCCGCTGGCAACAGCACCACTTTACAGCCATGGGGGCTTTGCAGGCACAGCCTTTATGGCTTAGCTTTTTAGCTCAATATGGGGTGTCTGAGTGTGTATCGCACACACATAGTGTAGGCGCAGAACGTGAAACCTTACAGCTGGTTTTACAGCCTAAAAAGCTTAAAAACCCAGTACGCTTAACGTTTGTAATTAGACATAATAACACCTTTATAAAAACAATAAAGTGCGTGGTGGATACGCTGTCGCTGGCTAATAATGAGTATGTAAATACAACAATAAATAACAGCTCGGTTATTCCTAAATTACCAAAAAGTGACCCTATTATTGTTAGCGATTTAGATAATCAGCTACACCCTACCACCTTTCATGCAACACCCAGTGCTATCTGCGAGCTACCCTCTCACATTGCTCGTACTTTAGATAACTGGTGGAAAATTTGGCAAACCAACAACCTGGCTCACTTTAATACCCTATATACTCCAAGCGCTACAGCCATTCTTGCAGGTAATACAGAGCCACAACCAATCTGTGCACTGCTGGATTGCCATTTAGATTTTACGCAATCGCTAAGTAGGCGTTATGCCCAGCTAGAAACCGTTGAGTATGACAGCACGCAAAACAAAGCCACCGTATGCTGGACCCTTGATGGCAGCTTTAATGCTAAAAACGTACGCGTACGTCAGCAAATACTCAGCGTTATTAGCATTACAGATAACCAAATAACCCACGAAGTAATGCAATACGACACGCTGGCACTAAACCAGCAATTTGCACTATAGGTTAACCTTTTCACTTCCCTTCAAGCGCTCACTGAGCGCTTTTTTTTACCAATACTCTATCACTTTGCGGGGCTAAATATGTCGCTACCTGCGTTTAAATACCCTCATTTACGACTGCATGGATACAGAAGGGAGAGCAATGCAGAAGCAATTGCCGAGCACAACTAAATAGCGATTTTTCTCCTAGCTATCAACACGTTTTCTAGCCTTAAAATTGATCGCTTAATTAAATGGATTGGCATTAATTAATTTTGAGAATGAGAGGAGCAGGAAACAAAAAAGCCAGCTAGTAAACAGCTGGCTGAAAGTAATGACCGTAGCGGCCATTTTAGGAAATTCTAAAACTGATATTTTAAGCTTGCGCCCCACGTACGTGGGTTGTTCCAGTTAGCTTGTACTGAGTTTGCAGGTAAGCCATCAACAATTTGTGAGTGCACTACACCACGGGTTAAAATGGCTTTATCACCAATATTTTTAACGTATGCCTCTACTTGCACACTGTCGTTTATGTACCACGTTAAACGTGCATCAGCCATTAAATGCGCATCTACTTGCACCTCTGGAATATTCGTATCAAACGCGTAGTAATCGTCTAAGTAATTTAGTTGAATATACGGTACTAAGTACGAGTCTCCCCCTAAGCTAAACTCATAACGAGCTGAAAAACCAACACTGTATTCAGGCGCCATAGCTGGGCTCCAGCCTTCAAAACTAAACTGGCTAGCGCTGTCGTTTATGTCTTGGCGGCCTTCTAAGTTACCTAAAGCCAATAATGGACGAAGTTGCTCATTACCTACCGCGTAACCATCAGCAAATTCACTATCAAGCAGTGATACTGTACCGGTTAGTGTTAGGTTATCAATTGGAACCCATTGAATATCAGCTTCTAGACCCACAGTTTCTACATCACCACCATTTTCGTAGTATTCAAATGTGGTAGCTGTACCTGCTGCAACACACTCTAAAACAGTATCGCCAGCGGTCGTATCGTTACATGAGGTTGCAAATAACTGTGCTTTTACATCTTCGTATTCGTTCATAAATACCGAAAGGTTTAAACGCATTGCGCCATCAAGCAAATAGCTTTTCATACCCATTTCGTAAGAGATAACATCTTCGTTATCATAAAGTGGGTCAGCACCGCGAGCCACTACGCGCGAATCGTTTGCGCCACCGGTTCTGTAGCCAGTTGCTACACTTGCATACACCATAATATCGTTATTAATGTCGTACTCGGCAGCCGCTTTATAAAGCAGTGCTGAGTCATCCCAATCAGGAATTGTATCGCCGGTAAATGTTTTATCGTCTTGGTTTACACGTAGGCCACCAATGACACGCAAATCTTCTGTTATTTGGTAACGTAGTTGTCCATATGCCGCAATTGATTTAGCTGTATGTGGGTCGTAATCAGGGTTCCCCCACGAAGGCACTACAACAGAGTCTGATACACCGTCGCCTGTGGTATCTGCATGCGATAACCAGCTCCAGTCGGCTTCTTGATCAAAGTAATAAAGGCCACCAATCCACGAAAAGTCACCGTCATCGTTTGATGAAAATTGCAGTTCAGATGAAAGTGTTTTTTGGTCATCCTCACGGCCAAAGCCACCTACAAAATCTATACCTCCATCGCTGTAGTCGTTATCGTAATATTGCTTACCACTAAGTGTTGAATAATTAGTGGTCCATTTAATATCTGCAAAGTCGGTATACCACTCAAGTGCTAATGTGGTCGAAAAACTTTCTTGCTTATCAAGTGAAAAACCATTGCGGTAAACATCATATGGGCCAAGGTCTTCGTGCTGTGCATCACTAGGCTGATAAATATGCCCCTCGGTTATTGTAGGCGTGGTGTTAAATACACCCGACCCCGGCGAGGTTTCTTCAATTTGGTAGCCCGCTATTTGCTGATAACCCCAAATAGCTTCTGAGTTTGAGTCTTTACGCGAGTAATCAAAGCGTACTGTGGCATTAAACTTTTCGTTGGGTTCCCACTTAGTAACGTTACGCATATAAAACTGATTTTTTTCGCGTAAATCATCTGAAGGCCCTGGAATGACTAAATTATTGATATAACCATCATGGCGATCAGAGGCCACTACAAAACGAGTTGCCACGGTGTCACTCACCGGAATATTTATAATTCCTTCGTAAGCACTGCGGTTATAACTGCCTGTTTCAACTTTTATACTCCCCAGTAAATCATCAAAAACAGGTTGGTTAGTAATAATATTAATACTGCCTGCAAACGTATTACGCCCATATAACGTGCCTTGCGGCCCACGTAATACCTCAATACGTTGTACATCCACCAGTGCCCCCAAGCCTGATGAAGTGGTAGGTACATAAATACCATCTTGAAATATACCTACAATTTGCTCAGCAATACCGGTGCCTGCTACACCGACTTCGTTGGTGCGAGCGCCACGCATGGCAGGGCGAACCTCACCACCCGACGACCCCATACGTAAGCCTGGTACTACTTGTTCAAGACCAGTAACATCAATAATACCAGCGCGGGCAATGTCCCCTTCTCCTAATGCTGTTATTGATGATGATACTTCCTGTAGGTCTTGCGAGCGTCTGTTAGCGGTTACCGCTATACGCTCAATGGCAGGTTCTTTAACGTGTTCTTGCACTTGTGCCGATTCAGGCTCTTGCGCGGCGTGGGCATTCATTGTGGTTGCTGCAATAGCGCCAGTGACAGCAAAATGAACGAGAGTCCGTGTAAATTTAGCTTTCATTATAATTATTCTCCCGAGTATAAAACGTATTTAGTTCTCCCCAAAACCTACATTTTCAATTATTACAGTAAACAAGTTGTATCAATTGAAAATGCATGGATCTAAAATAGACTTCGGAGTCAAAAAGATCAACAACTTTTTGTACAAATAATAACCTTGCTAATATTAACCAATATAAAACAACAAGTTAAAATTAAAATAAAGTGATTTCGAAACACAAAAAAGCCAGTAATAATTTATTACTGGCTCTATGTAAGCGATTGTTTAATTTAAAATTTAAACGCTATATTTTAGCAAAATGCACAAACTTACACTTATGCTAAAATCTTAAAGTACATCATTAAATAATGCCTAAAAGTTATAGCCTACCCTTACACCATAAGTGCGCGGATTAGCATAATCGGCCGCAGCTACATTACCACCAAAGCGGACTGTCCTAAGTAATATAAGCTCATCTCCAGCATTTTGAACATACGCACGCACAGACCACTCATTATTTGCCGAATACCATGCAAGGCTAGCATCGTACTTTTGGTAACTTTCTTGAGTACCAAATGAAAAAGGCAAATCGTTGGTCGTATACGAATCCGATAATTGAATACTGGTAGCAGGCACCACTCGCCCATTATCACCTAAGTCAAACTCATAACTGGCCAATAGTGTAATATTGTATTTAGGGCTTAGTTGCACGTCATTACCATCAAGTTGCAGTAAGTTATCTACACCGTTAATAGTCTCTCCACCTTCTTCAAATACGTTTGGTGTTACAAAATCGCCATAAGTTGAGTCTGTAAACGCGGCGCGTGCCCCTAGGCGAAGTGCATCACTTACCTGCCAATCAATTTCAAGCTCTAAGCCTGTCGCATCAATTTCGCCTGCATTACCAAAAAACGAGACTGCCGTACCACCCACGTTTTGAAAACGGGTAGAGAGGAGATCTTCGTACTGGTTATAATATAAAGAAGCATTAAGTCTTAATGAATTATCAAGCAACATGCTTTTAAAGCCAACCTCGTAAGCCGTTACTGTTTGCTCGTCATAGCTATTTTCGCCATTAAAAGCACCCTGAGCATTACCCGCTAAAAAGCCTGTAGATACCGTTGCATAAAGCAGTTGAGAATTTGTTAAATCGTGCTCAAGCCCTAATTTCCATGTTACTTTGCTCCAGTCGTCATCTGCGTTATCAACCTCAAGCACAGAAAAATCAAGCGTACTTAAATTATCTGGATTTTGCCCGTAAATATCCCACTCACGGCTGTCATTTGTGTATCTAATACCAGCTATACCACGAGTATCATCACTAAAAGCATAGTTACCTTGGAAGTAAGCCGCTGCGGATCGCGTTTCTAATTGAATTTGATTTAACCAAGACGCGTACTGAAATTCTTGTGGTTGGGTTGTATCTGGCACATTGTCAACCACGGCACCATAGCTGCCATTTAAAAATGCATTATCTAAATCTTCTGAAAACAAATAAATACCGGCTACCCATTCAAAGTCGCTTTCATACGTTGAGCTAACCTGCACTTCTAACGAGTTTGTTTTTGATTCAATCGCATTACCATCAACTGTGGTTGCATACGTCGAAAAATCACCATCAGTAAGACGCGTTTCTTCATAATCCATTGAGGCTGCAATCACTTTTAAATCCACCGACTCTAATGACCAGTTAAGCTCTGCACTAATGCTTACATCACTTACATCCCGCGATGGATTATAGTCAAACTGCTGACTGAATGGGTCTGACGAAACCGCCTGTGCTGTATCAAGCCCTGGTGTTGCTACGTTATCTAAACCTGCACCAAAGCGGCCACAATTACTGCCACATACATCATCGCGACCTATTCGCTCAGTTAATGGGGCCGACAAGCTTGTTTTACCTGTGGCTGGATTTATAGGCACACCTAAAATATGATAACCAAATGCACCACCGCCATTAGAGTCGTCTTGCCACGTTTCCACTTTTACATTTAAATTTATATCGTCGTTAATTTCGGTAAAAATTTGGCCGCGTAAAAAATACATATCAGCATCTTTTAAGCCTGCATCTTCATTAAATGTATTTTCAACGTAGGGATCCCTTATTTCTCGAACCCCAGTAAAACGTACTGCAGTGTCATCAGTAAGCGCTGTATTAAAAAAACCTTCACCACGTAAATGACCATAATTACCAAATGTAACAGCCATACCACCTTCAGTAATATCGAGCTCTGGTTTTTTAGCTATTACATCAATTGCCCCACCAAATGAGTTTCGTCCAAACAATGTACCTTGTGGCCCACGTAATACTTCAACACGTTCTAAATCTACAAAACCAGCAAGCGCCTGCCCGTGGCGAGGACGATAAACACCGTTAGAATAAAACGCGATAGCAACATCGTTAGCTTCTACTTGCTCTGTTCTGGCACCTCGCATAGCTGGGCGAGCATCACTACCCGACACGCCAGACTTTAAACCTGGCGCTAAGCTGTCAAGGTTTAAGATATCAGTAACGCCATTTTCCAGTAAATCTTTAGCCGATACAGCTGTCACAGCTAACGGTACTGATTGAATACTTTTAACACGCTTAGTAGAGGTAACCGAAATAACCTCCAACTCTTTGTTAGGGTTTAACTTTGCCTCTTGCGAATGTACCGAGGCTGAGCCCAATAACGCCGTATTTACAGCAGCAAAAATAAGTGTTTTACGTAAAATATGTGCGGCCATGAGATTAATTCTCCACCTGTTGATATAAGTTATTTTATTAAGCATTTAAGGGCTAAATAACCCGCTATCGTATTTTTAGTATTAATAATTATTAAAAGCGCGATTTAAATGCCTATTTTTTCGACTTATAAAAACTATCGCTTTTTGCATTCGAATGCAATAAAGATTAAAGAAAAGTTTTACATATTTATAACACGCGTTAAAAAACAAAGGCATAATAAACATCCAAACAACTAATAATAAACAAATTTAATTTTTACAGCTGATTTAAATTTACTGGTTTGATCAGTTTAATATAGGAGTTTTAAACAAAGAAAAGGAAAGGAATACAAACAAAGTACGCCATTTAGACTTCGAAGTCCAAATGATATTTAAGATTTACTTTAAACATCAGTACAAAATTAATTTTCAATTAAGTACTGATGTTCCGTTACAAAATTAAGCACCTATTACATTAATATTTTTGAGTAAATAAAGTAACCGGCAGCTAAAAACATTGATATAACGCCAATCACACTCCATATTTGTAAAAGCTTACTTGGCCGATGATCTAACGGTATGTCACTTGAAAGCATCGCTTTATGGTTAATTATCGCGATAAATGGCGCGGTCATAAAGCTAACGCTTGTGGCAAAGTCGATAAAGCTTTTAAATGAGCTGGCAAAAAAATGAATGATCAGTATTACACCTACAATTTGCATCATCAAAAAAGTAATGTATAAATGCTTGCTGCCTTCGTCTTTAGTAAAGACTCGGCTTAACATACGAGGAGAGCCGTCCATTAATGCAAACTGGGTTGATACCATAACCACAATTGCAGTAGTGCCAATAATAGGAAATACCCACGCTCCTATGGTACTAGTAAACAGTTCAATTAAGTATTTAGCAAACATCATTGGTGATTGCTGGCCAATGACCGCCCCTTTGCTATAAATCAATATGGCACCAATAGCAACAAAGCAAATGGCTATAAATATAGTAATTGCGTAGCCCGTGTTTATATCAAACAGAATATTTTTTACATTTTGTTTAGCCATTTTAGAGCAATTAGTGGGGGAATGTTTATGGGCCGACCATGCTGATAAAAAGAATGACGCACTGGGCGGATTGGGCATCCATCCTGCCATAGCAACTAAAAAGAGTAAAAATCCGGAGGTCATTTCAATATTAGGAAATAACGATACCGGCGCCTTAAAACCATCAGGAATAATTATGGCAACGGTAACTAAACATAAAAAAGTGAAAACAAATACCATCACCTTAGAAAATTTCTCAAACAATCCATAACCCGAAGCAATAAGTAACCCGCATAGGCTAATAAAAACCAAGAGTACTACCCAAATATTGGCCATACTCAAGCCCAATACATACTTTATTACGCCAGCGGTAAGCAATGCCACTGCTGCTGTTGATACAAACATATCGAGCAATACAGAAAATATAAGTACCCACTTAGCAAACGGCCCTGTTTGCTGATATACCCCTAATAATGATTTACCTGTAATAGCAGAGTACTGCACCGCAAATCTAAATAATGGATATTTTAAAAGAGAGGCTAAAACTACTACTGCAAGCAAGCTCAAACCGTACTCTGCACCAGCGCGGGTTGACTGCACTAAATGAGAAACTCCAATGGCCATGGCAGCAAAAACAATACCAGGGCCTAATCGGTTAAAAAATTTAAACATAGTAATTACAACTCTTATGTTTTTGTTTTAATAATAACGTCACGAGATTTAATTAAGCACTTAGCTCCATCAAAAAAAAGTTCATCGCTATATGTACCCGTAATGAATACTTTGGAGGCTTTTTTATCTAACCGTTTTTTCAGCGTTAATGAAAAGTCAGACTCAGCTTTGTAATTACCACCGGCGTGTTGATGTATACTTATATTATCCATAGCATGTGTCGTGTTATCGGTTTCAAGTGCTTTAATTAAGCGTTGCTCAATTTGTTTTTTACCTTTGCTGAGTATGCCTAATTTTTTTACCGTAAACACGGCGTCATTAGTAAATAAGTTTAAATAATCAAGCACTGGGCCGTTATCTCTAAATTGGGGGTAGGATTGAATAGTGTTTTTACACGCGTCTATGCCATTTTGCGAAGCAAACGAAATGACAGGTATGAACAAGTACACACAAAATAGTGTTTTATACATTTTAGTTACCTTTTATGAGCTTTAAAAGGGGCAATAAATGCCCCACTTTAATTTAAAAACGACGCTTAACACTTAAATAAGCTTCGGCTCCGCGCCCATAAATAACTTCTGCGTACGACAATCTAGGGTTATTATTTGAAGATGAAATATACTCTTCATCAAATAAATTGGTTATACCACCAGTTACCTGCCAGCTTTCGTCTGCATTGTTTAAGGTAAAACTTGTATTTACCAAGGTTTGGCTTGGGTGTTTAATTTGTTCAGCGTTATTAGCATCACCTTCTACGCTTGATTTGTACGACATATCAATACGCGACATAAGTGACCAACCACTTTCAAAGTCAAGATGATGTACTAAATTTAAGCTCGATGTTGTTTCAGGGATCCTTGCAAGGTCACAGTCGGGTAAACAAGCAAAATTAACTGAATCATCTAAGTTATCGTATTTAGCGTCGAGTAAACCAATACTGCCCTCTACCACTAAATTGTCGGTAACAAACCAATTAAAGTCGGCTTCTATACCGTCAATGCTCGCTTTAGCTGCGTTTGAAGTAACACGTGCCCCCGAGCTACTTGCTGTACTTGCACTTACTTGCATATCGTCATAAGCCATTGTAAATGCAGCAACCTTGAGCGATATTCCGCTATCAAAACTTATTTTTGCACCAAGTTCATACATATCTACATATTCTGGATCGTAACTAATTGCCTTTAAGTCGTCACTTGTATCGGCATTTCCAAGCCCTGTTGGAGCTAAATAACGCGGATTAAACCCGCCTGATTTAAACCCCTGCGAAAACGTGGCATAGGTAAAAAAGCTATCACTTACGTCATACGAAGCGGTTAGGCGCACTGTTGAGTCCGAAATGTCAGTTTCGGTTTTATCATCAACTAAAGTAACTAACGCAGGTAGCCCTGTATCTAAATAGTCGTTTACGTTAGTGTTATCAAATCCTGTAGGTGCGTAAAGTGGCGATGGTGCGGTACCATTAAAGCCAAAAATTTGCAGTGTGTTATAAGTTTTTTCTTCTTCGGTATAACGTATGCCAGCAGTTAAATGAAAACGTTCTGTAATATCGTAAGTCCCTTCGCCAAATAACGCCCAGTTTTTGTTTGTGAGTTCGTTGCCAAATAAACCACGGATCAAAATAGTACGGCTCGCAGCAGGTAATACTACATTTGTGTCCTCTTGAGCATCTTCATCAAAGTAATAAAAGCCTGTTAACCACCTAAATTTTTCGTGATCGCCTGAAATATTAAACTCTTGGCTAAACTGATCTTGCTCCTGTCGGTTTGATGTATCAAACACATGAAATTGACTCTGATCTGAGTCACGTTGAAATTCTGATTCAAGCTTACGATAAGCAGTGATCGACTTAAAATTTAGGTTATTGTGTGTGTACTCAAGAGTCAGTGAAGTACCAAAAATGTCATTTTTAGAAATAGCCGGTGTTGTAGAGTTAGTATGTGTTTTACTACCACTAAGCGAATTAACGCTAAAACAACTATTTGGGTTAGCTTCTATGTGTGTTAGATAGCTCGAATAACCGCTGGTTGTAGTATCTAGGTCGCCATTTGGTAAAAATGTGAGCCCTGCATCAGGCGCATTACAACCAAAATTTGCACCCGTATTATATCTATAAGGCATTGCGCCATCTGGGTAGCCAGTTACCGCCACATTAGGTGCACCATTTTCATCATCTTTGGTGTAATCAACGTTTAAATTAACTTCTAGATTATCGGTTGGAAGCCATAAATACTGCCCACGTAAAGAGTAGGTATTGTCATCCCCTAAATCTTGCCCTAAGCCATTAGTAACATAGCCATCTCTTTTTTTACCAATTGCTGTAAATTTGGCCGCTGACGTATCTCCAACGGGTAAGTTGATAGAGCCTTGTAGCTCTTGGCGGTTATCGCTGCCATAAGTGGCTTTTACAAACCCACTCATTTCATCTAGTTCAGGCTTTTTAGAAATTAACTGAATTGCCCCACCAATTGTATTTCGACCAAATAAAGTACCTTGTGGACCTCGCAATACTTCTACTCGCTCTAAATCGAGTAAATCTATAATGCCACCCACAGAGCGCGCAACATAAACTCCATCTACATAAATGCCGACTCCTGGGTCGGCATTTATTGTAAAATCGAGTTGGCCAATGCCGCGTATAAAAATACTGGGTGCCGACGAATTACCCGAGACCGGAGATGCTCCATCGAACACAACATTGGGTGCTACACGTGCAACATCACTTACATCTTGAAACCCTCGAGCCTCAAGGCCATCGCCACTAAATGCCGATATTGCAATGGGGGTTGTCTGCAGGTTTTCTTCTTTTCTGCGGGCTGTTACCGAAATAACTTCCATGCTTTGTTGAAGTGAAGACTTTTTAGGTTTTTGTTCATCATTACTTTGGGCCGCAGCCGACGATATGCTTCCAAGCGCTGTTAAAACCGCAATGCAGGAAGAAAGCTTTTTTATTTTAATCATAATGTTACTTGCCTTAACGTTGATTTCTTATACTTTTCTTCAAAACATATCGCCCATGAAGTAATTTATAGTGAATATAAATTTATGTTCACATGAACATATGTTAAGTTCATATGAACATAATTAAATATTAATGTAAACATGGATTTTAAAAGCAGAGGTGGTGATGAAAAAACACATTAAATCTAAAGGTCGAAGGTCGCGTAACCCCATGCCATTTGATTCATTTATATCTGTGCAAATAAACCGTTTAGCAGGTTTGATTTTTTCGCCCGACAATCAAATGAAAGGCCTACCAAATAATTTAACAGTAAGAGAATGGCAAGTAATTGCGACTTTAGGCGCATTTGGAAAAATGACAAACAAAGAAATAAACACCTTTGTAAGACTCGACCATGTTGCAGTTTCACGAGCAATTAAAAGCCTAAAAACGAAAGATATAATAGAAACACAACAATCAGATTTTGATAAACGCAGTACGCAAATCCAGTTAACCGAAAGCGGTTTAACGTTGCACGATAATATTGTGCCGCAGCGTGTAAAAATAAACGCAGCTATTGATGAAGGCCTAACCGCAGAAGAAAAACAAACCTACTTAGCGCTTACCGCCAAGTTAGAAAAACATGTTCAGTTGTTAGATAACTAAAGTACTACAAAAAGCGTTAGCTAAACATTACATATATTCAACTAACACTTTGTATTTATTAAATTACTTTTGTGCTTTTTTGCTTAAGTTTTCAATTAAATCTTGGGCGCTAAAGCTGTTGTCGCTGGGTTTTATACCTTTGCCCATTTTAATATCAATTAAGGTGTGCACTTCTTTGCGTTTATCATTGTTGCTTACCTGTACGCCTACGCTGCTTGTTGGGCGTGCGCGTGTTTCGCAGGTTAATAAACCACAGCTTCGCTCATATTGCGGGCTGTGTGATGCACTAATAGATGATGCTGGGGCTTGCGATTTAGACTCAACAAAGGTTTCTTTATTTGTTACAACAAACCAGTCGTAGCCTTGCGCTTGGGTAAGCTCAGCTGCGCGTAATAATGCATAATCACCGGCATCGGCTACATTATTTGACACACTTTTAAACTCTACTCGGTATTGGTCGTCGCTAATTTTTTGCTCGCTGTAACCTTGTGAGCCATTATTCGCGGCGCGGTAATCAGGTTTAGAAGCGCAGCCCGCCATAAGTAAAATACTGATAATTAAGATAGATGTTTTCATAATTCACCTCGTTTTATACACATTATTATTTGTTTAACTGCCACTTTGCGCTAATTGCTTGCTGCTCTTGCGCTCTATCTAGTGGTACGCCGCTGATCATGCTATCTATAACAGCATCTAACTCACTGTTATTAGACGCCGTTTGATATTGCGCGCCGTTATTACTTTGCTGCGCGGCTGTTTGCGCTTTAATTTGCCAACCGTTTTGCGTTTTACAAGCAATGCTTGTTTGCGTGGTATTGTTTGAGCTTAGTGCATACTGCCTACAAAGCTCACCTTGCTGATTTTTAAAGCTAAGCTGCGCGCTAAATAGTGAGCCATCACTTTGCTCAAACACACCACTACTTAGCTGTGTGTTAAGCGCTGAGGCTATGTTACTGGCTACTAAATTTTGCGACTCATTGGGTTGTAAATAGCTCGTCATTGCAATACCAAATACCACGGCAACGCTTGCAGCTATTGCTAAGCTTTTATTAGCCGACTGCTTAACCCTTTGCCAAGGGGTTAACGTAACTACATTGCTATTTGACGTGTTTTTAATCGTTGCTGTATCAAATTTGGCAACCGTTTTAGCTAATGAGTCACTAAGGGGGGCGTCATCAATACTTGAAGCGTGCTCTTTCACTAGCATGTCTACTTCGCTTAGCTCTGCAAGTCGCATTACTAGTTCATCATTGGTTTCGAGGGCTTTACGCACTTGCTCCATTTCGTGCTCGCTGAGTTCTGAGTCTAAAAAGGCGCTAAGTGTTTCGTCGTTAATGTTCATACTTGCTCCTTTTTAAAGTCGGGTTTTATTAAATTATAAAGTGTACTGCGTGCGCGTGATAATTTACTCATTACACTACCTATAGGTATATCGAGCGTTTGTGCGACTTCTTTATAGGCCATGCCCTGCACTGCCACAAGCGATACAATGGCGCGTTGCTCTTCGGGTAATTGCCCAAGTGCTGTATTTACATTTTTAAGCATTTGTTTGTTTTCGAGTGTTTGGTGCTCATTACTTGAAATTGGCTCTGGTAAAACATCGGCCTGAGCCGTATTTTGCCTTACTTTGCGTGAGCGGTATTCGTCTATCCACACATTTCGGCAAATTTTAAACGCCCATTTAGCAGGCTCAACGTCATCCGGAATGCCTTTTACTAATAGTTTTTCAATTGTTATTTGCACTACATCGTCTGCATCTGCTTTACTACCCGTTAGCGAATAGGCAAAACGCCTAAGCATGGGCAATAAGGTTTTTAATGTTTCGTTCATTGATTTTTACCCCTTTTATAAAGAAGACGATTCAAAAAAACATTTATTCCCAAATAATCAAAATAATTTGAATAATGAAATATTTCTATGTGTTAAACGTTAACTAACAGTGTAATAAAAAATAAGTAACCCACTATGAACATGAAAAAAGTCCGCGTTAAACACATAATAGCCGCCTCGCTTTGCATATTTAGCGCAACGAGCTCAGCCAATATAGTGAGAGTCGATCAGGTACTTGGGCAGCTAAACCCAATAGAGCAGCGTATTGAGCAAACTATAGAGCGGGCACAACGCCTGCCGCTTCCGGTGCCTGTTCCACAAATATCGATTGATGAACTAAAAGCGCAAATTAGTGAGCCAATTAGCAGCTTACCCAATGTGCTTAACATTAATATAAATAGCCAAAACACCGCATTTGTTGAAGTAGAGCTAGAAAACGGCTTTAGAGCAATAGAGCGCCAATGGTTATTAATGGCAAATAGCCAACAGCTTAATACCCTAAAGCAGCAAAATGTAACTATTGTGTCGGTAAAAAATTACAACGCACTTAACATGAGCTTAGTGCGCTTTAACGTGCCCCAAGGTGTTAATTCTAAAAATGAGTTATTAAAAGCGCTTAACTTAGATGAGTCTGCAATACTTGACCGAAACCACATTTACCAAGCGCAAACAGGCGAGCCTACCTTAAAAGTAACGCAAAATAAGCCTGTTGCGCCTTACTGCACACAAAGTGTAAAAATTGGCATGATCGACAGCGCCATTAATACCAAACACGGTGCATTTAAAGGCGCAAATATCATCACACAAAGCTTTTTACCACAAGGGTTAAGCTCGCCAAATTTACACGGCACCGCCATAGCGGGGTTAATTACGGGTAAAGGCGAAAAACTTAGCCCGCTTTTAGGCAGTGCCAAGCTTTACAGTGCCGAGGTGTTTTATAGGCAATCTGAATATGCACAAGGGGCTACATTATTTGCCATAGTAGAGGCACTTAACTGGTTAGTTAGTAAAAAAATACCCGTTATAAATATGAGCCTAACAGGGCCAAATAACGCAGTTTTAGAAGCAAGTATTACTGCTGCAATAAAACAAAATGTGTTAATTGTAGCTGCTGCAGGTAACCAAGGGCCGGCGTCGCAGCCGTTATACCCAGGTGCATATAAAAGCGTGATAGCGGTAAGTGCTATTGATGCAAATAACCACATTTATAGATGGTCAAATAAAGGCGATTACATAGACTTTACAGCCCTTGGTGTAAATGTTGTTACAAGCCAAGGCAATGGAAAATTTGGGAGGGAGTCGGGTACGTCAATGGCGGCGCCGCATGTAAGCGCGGCATTGAGTTGTTTATTGTTAAAGCATGGTAATAATAAAACCAAAGCACTTAAAGAACTTACATCGCTTGCCAAAGATTTAGGCGAGCAAGGCAAAGACACCACCTTTGGTTATGGCGCCATTTACCCACCTAAAAGTGCACTTTAACTGACGCCGATAAAACCGATTGCGTATAGGTATTGCTACTAAGCTTTGATTGATAATCGCCATATTCAGCCTCGGCTATGAGTGTTACGTGCTCAAATACAGCTAAATTATAAAACGCATTAACTACATTTCGGTGCTCATCTCGCGACGGTATTTGCTCAAAAAAGTCATCCGTTGTTTGTTCATCGTAATCTTTATTTTGATAACGCCAGCCAGCCCCCACTTTGTTAGCCACATTAAAGGCCGTAAATTTGTGCGTAACTTTAGTAGTAAAACCGTAGCCGTTAAAGTCGTATTGGTTGTCGTCGGCGTTTTCTTTATCGGCACTTAGCGCTGCCATTAGCATGGTTTGCCCATTATTTATAAAATGATAAAGCGCTACATCGCCGCCTACACCGTCGGCATTACGTGCTTTTGCAGTAGTAAAACGTTTAGCTTTGGTTTTTATACTCATACGCAAATACGTATGCGGGTTTAAAAAATGACCATAATAAGCACTGGCTTGGTTGAAGTGTAAAAATGGTTCGCCATCTACATTTGCTTTTGCGCCATCGTAACGAACTCCTACCTCATGGCTATTAAAGCTATAGCTGCCATCTAAACCATATTGATGCAGGCCTAAATCGTATTGATCAAACTCATCGTAGTCTTGTTGTTCAAACTTATAGCTTGAAGTTAATTTAGCGCCTTTGGTTAATTGCCATTTTGCATTAACACCGGCTGCGGTTTTTATGCCGCTGTCACTTTGCGACGAAATATCGTCAAGCTCCTGAACAGAGAGCGCCGAGTTACTTAATACCCCAACTTCAGCATCTGCGTTTAGCTCAAAGCTACTTTTAAAGGGTTTAGTTTGCTCAGGTGTTTTAACGTGGTTGGTTTGTGCAAGCACCGCTTGGGCACTAAAAACACACAATGTGGCGGTAATAACTGCTTTCATATTTATTCTCCAACAGGCCGAATAGGTTTCCCTATTCGGCATTTTTGCAAACACGTGGCGTATTAAAGGCCTAGGTCTAAATCGTTAGTAATGTTGGTTACTACTTCACTTGCGGTGCTAAGTGCTACATCGTTACTAATTTGATCAGTGACCGCCGCACTCACCTGCCCGCTAACACTTTGCTGTACCGTGCTTTGTAAACTGCTAACCGTACTATCTTGCACACTGGCAATTAAAGATTGCTGAACACTGCTTACTACTTCATTACTGGTATTAATTACATCACCTACTTGCAGTGCAGAACTCACTGAGTTTGCAGCCGTATTAGTCATTGCTAGTTGGTTTGTAAGCTCACCCGCATTAAGCGCATTTGTTGCATCAGCTTGTGTAACTAAATCGGTAGCGCTACTTATATTTGAAAGTAACGAGGCATCGGTTGGTGTATCGGTAGTATCAGGCTGAGCGGCTTGCTCAGAGCTAACAGAAAGTAATGACGACTGGCTCACAGCGGTTGTTAAGTTACCCGCCGATGAGGTTAACTGCGCTGTTGTATCAAGCGCTGTATCGACTGCGGTATTGCCTGTGGCATTTAAAGACGAAGCCGATGTGTTTAATGCATTATTTAAAGATGAGTCGGCAGATGCAACTAATGAACTTGCAGGCTCTGCGGTCTCGCTGCTTTCTTGCGCTGGAGTTTGTGTATTATTAGCCGTTGAATCTGTATTTTGTGAGTCATCAGCCGTTACTTGTGTATCGTTAGATACGTCTGTGTCATTACTACCACTGGCTGTTAAACCGTTTTGTGAAAGCGTAATAGATGTAGATGTTTGTTGTTGCGCCGACGTTGACTGAGATAGTTCAATATCAGCGGCGTGCACTGCACCTGTAAAAGTACACACACCGCTTAACATCATTACGCTTACAATTTTATTTAATTTAGTCATTGTTTTGTCCTCTAGTTTGTCGGATTGACATAAAGAAGACGATTTACAAAAACACTTTATTCCAAAATAAATTAAAAATTTACAATAAAGCCATTTATTATTTAAATTTCAATCACTTACAAACAAGATGATACGCTACTGCGTGAGCGTTTCACTATTTTGTATCAGCAATAATAGCTCAGCAGTGGCAGTTGCATCGGCCAATGCGCGGTGATGGCTGGTTAAATTTAAATTAAAATGCGCACTAAGGTTACCAAGCGAATACGACTTTAAGCCTTTAAACGCTCTGCGCGATTCAACCACGGTGCACATTTTTGGCATTTTAAAAAAGTGCCCTGCAACCTCGCACTCTTTTTTAATAAATCCGTAATCAAAGTTTACGTTATGGGCTACAAAAATACTGCCTGCGAGTTTATCTAGTAGTGGCTTTGCTATTTCGGCAAATACAGGCGCGTTGTAAACCATGCTATCGCTTATGCCGGTTAGCTTAGTAATAAAGCCGGGTATATGGCGCTGCGGATTAATAAGAGTCGTCCAAGTATCTATTACTTTACCGTGCTGCAGTTTAACTATGCCAATTTCGGTAATGCGGTTACCACCCTTTAAGCCGCCCGTGGTTTCTATATCAACGATGCTGTAAACACGGTTAGGGTCTACAAACCATTTAACTGCGGCAATATGTACCGTAAAGCCTACATTTTTTAAATTATCAATAGTGGTAAGTTGGTTGCGCCTAAGCTTATCGCCTGGGGCTTTTACCTCTTCAAAATGTACTTGGCCATTATTAATAACCATTAAATCGGGGTAGCCGTCTTTTAGCTGTAAATAGTGTTTGCTCATGGCCGTTAAATGCGCAATTAACGCTTCAAGCGGGCTGTTTAAAATAAGCGCCTCTAGTGGCTCTAATAAATTGCTGCGCCATCTAAATAACCCATTAGGCTGCTCAAAATACTGCGCGGCATGTTTACATACCAAATTAAGCAGCGCCTGATTAGTACTACAGCTTTTTAAACGTGCGTCAATTTGCGTGCTTTGTGCTTCATAAAAATTACCAAGCTGTAAAATTTGCGGGTAAATATCAAATTCATTACACGGCGGGTACGGCGACTCTATAAACAACTCGTGCCAAAATACTAAACCAAATAAGCTTTGCCATAAGGTGTTTTCCGTATTAAAAACCGTTAACCCTTTTGCGGTGTAATGCTCATTTACGCCTTGCTCTACATCGCCTCGGTAAATTTCGTCAATTTCAAGCACACATTGGGTATCGGCCAGCATAGTGCTTAAGCGCGAACGCGTTTGTTTATTAAACCTACGCATTAAAAAGTCGTCAGCAAAGTACAGTAGGTCGTCGGTGAGCGGGTTTTCTATTATTTGTTCTAGCTGCGCTTTTACCCACTCTTTATTACCTAAGCGGTATTGCTCTCTTATTTGAATTTCTTGGGCTTCGGCGTAATCGGTGCAGCCTTCAAGTAAGCTAAAGGCAAGTTTGCTATCGGTATTTTTAAGTTGTTTATACAGCCTAACCAGCAGTTTGTTTTTAATATCGTGCGCTTGTGCACCGTGCGCCGGTTGCGCTAAAACTAAATGCGCAAGCTCGATGTAAGGTGTTTTGTCATCCAAGGTTTCAGCTTTTGCATTACCGCCCGTTTTGCCAATGTTTTTAAACGCTAAACGGTAACGATTTAAAACATAATTAGATTGCGCCTCAGCTAATGTATTAAAGCGCGACAAGCTCTCGCTGTGCCCTTCGCGGGTAGCGGTTAATCCTAAATCTCGCATAACAAAGCGGTTTTGATGGTTTACATCGCCACTACTTAAGCGCCCTGCAAATAAAAACTCAAAATACTCGTAATAATCTTCACGATTATTAATGACATACTGGCTATATAAAGGGGCGAGATCATCTGCGCGCTCACTAAAAAATTGGCACGCAATAGTGACCAACTCTCCTTTGGCTGCGCTTTTTTTAAAGCTTACTTGCTCACTGTAATTACTGAGTAACTCCACCAGCATGGGCTTAGTTAAATGCGCTATAAGAAGCTTGTAATGCTGCGCGTTTGGCTCATATAAAATACCCGCTGTTTTTAGCGTATAAATAGCCTGATACGGCGAGGTTATTTCTTCATAATTAAGCGATTGCGCCTGTACTAAATAAGGCTTGCGCGAATAAACACGTGCCAACATGCATTGGCTTTGCTCATCTAGCTGGTTAATTTTACTAATAAATTGGCTGTGCTTGGGCTCAAGTAAATGCATACATTTACTTGTTACAAACTCAATAAGCTCTCTAAAATGTGCTAAATAGTATTTTGCTGGTAATTCTTTTTTCATAACATCGCCACAACTGTATATAAAAACAGTATCTAGCATTTGTGCTTATTATTCAATCTTAAACTTGTACCTAAAACACGCTATAGTGAGCGTATAAAAGTAAATTTATTAAAAATAAAGGACTTACCATGAGCGCGCACCCATACGATGTTTTATCACTTAATAACGGCGCAAATATTATTTTTACGCCTTGCCCTGGTACAAAAACACAAAACCTAGCGGATTCAATCGCTACATTAAAAGTCGCTGGCACTCACATGTTACTATCGCTTATGCCGCAAAAGGAGCTTGAAAAAAACAACGTAGAAACAATTAATAGTGAGTGCAACAAGCACGATATAACCTGGTTTCATTTACCTATAAATGACGACGAAGCACCCAAACAGCCTTTTACATCAAGCTGGAACACCCACAAAACAGATATACTACAAGCCATACAGCAAAAACAAACCATTGCCATACATTGCAAAGGTGGCACTGGCCGCACAGGGTTGGTCGCTGCACTTATTTTAAATTCGGCAGGTTATACAAAAGAAGAGGCATATAACTTAGTACAAGGCATTCGCCCTAAAGCGCTTACTATAGATCTGCAAAAAGAGTACTTTGAGAACTTTGAAGTGTGAAGCAGGAACTGGGGAATATGTTAACTAACCGTAATTATGTAAATCAAAAAGCCACCAAATAGAAAAGAGCCAAAACCTGCAGGCCTAAATGTGCTTTTAAATTTTTGGGCAGACCACACAGCAAATTGTCGATGTTTTACTGAACCTATTATTGCAAGCCCTAAACCCACCGCAATCAGTAAGTACCCAATACTTACTATTAATTGAGGGTACACAGTAACCTGGCTATAAAATACAAATACACACCCTGTTACTAACCGACTAATAATTTCAAACCAATGAAAATAGGTTTTTTTACTGAAAGTCACGATCCCATTTGACCAATAATTAGGGTTAACTATCATGACAATGCTTAGACACATCATCAGTAATCCAAACACGGCAATTAAGTACACCTAACTCTCCTAAAAACTAATGTCTGCATAATTCAATACAGTCGCACTGACTAAAGTTAGCTAAAGAATCGCAAAAGCCAAGTGCTTTGCGTCTCTTTGATACCAATCCGCTTAATTAAGTGATCTATTTTGAGGATTGGTATAATACTGTTGCTATTAGACTTGCAAGCTCATGTAGTAAAAACGATCATCTTCTTCATCGACTGCAAATCCGATGCGGCTATATAACTTAAATGCAGGGCTACGCTGAAATACTTTGAGGTCTATGAACTTGACACTTTGTTGACGAGCCATATCAACTACTTTAGCAATAACATGAGCACCATAACCTTTGTTTTGATTAGCAGTTGCAATCTGAATATCGCGAAGTTGGCAACGCCCTTCTTCATACGATAAACGCACAACACCTATGTGTTCACCCTTACACAAAATATCAAAATTTTTGAGGTTTTTGGTAGCTTGATACACGCCTTCTACATCCCAATCTACCGCATACATTTCGTAATAGGGTTTCATATTGTTAAACGTAAAGTGTGCAGCAGCCTTTAAGTCTTCAGTAGCAACAATCTCTAACATCCATCTAGCCCCCAAAAAGAATTCACACTCAAAAAACTAAGTAGCCACTTTAATTGAATAAGCTAAACTGCGCTATAAATTACGCGTGTTAATTGGTTGTTTAGTTTTAGCCAGCTTTCAGAAGATATATTCAACCTTTAATGTATAAGAAAATGGGCAATATCTATATGGCAACACAGGGTTAGTCGCTGCGCTTATTTTAATTTCGGCAGGTTACACAAAAGAAGAAGTGTACAGCTTAGTACAAGGTATTCACCCTAAAGCACTGACTATAGAGCTGTAAAAAGAGTCCTTTGAGAACTTTGAGGTGTAAGAACAGACTGAGGAAATTTAGCACTATGAATAGTGCTAAAAATACTTTAATGCTAGTAATGAATTGCCGTTTGTAACGCTTAACTACTTGTTATATTCCCACACTCAAAGCCTCTGCAAGCTCTTTAAGTATATTTTCTGAAGCTTTAACCATTGTTTCACTTACTATCGGCTCCGCGCCATGAATAATTGTATTTCGTAATGTAATGAGGTTTTTTATTTCCTCAAACAAAACATAATCTATTCTTTCAGCTCGTAGAATAAACTCAGCAAGTCGTACATTTGATATCCTTCTGGATCTAGCAGGATTACCTTCCAATTGAGATTGGTAAGCTTGCCCATACTTCTGGATTATATACTCAAGTTTATTGTAATTAGTTAGGAAGATTTCTAAACTTCCTTGATCCTCCTTGCTAGCTACTGGGTCAACTAAGTGTTGAATAGCCTTACTTTCTTTCTCTATTCTTTTTGGAGAAATAACATCAAAAATAAAATATGCGATAACACATAAGTTGAGGACAAAAAATGATTGTCCAACATTCATTATTATAGTTATTAAAATTGAATTTGAACCGCTTTCAGAAGCAATAACCGCATTGGATAGTAATAAGGTAATTAATGAAAGAATAGTTATAAAAGTCAGGATTTTGAAATATCTGCTTTTTAAGCTTTCAACAGCTTCTGTTAGAGTATCATCTTCGAACTCTTCTCTACTCAATTCATTTCGAAAAAATATGAAACCTGTAAGAGTTAAACCATAAACACCAGCTAAAACTTGAGCAGAAGTTGAGTAAAGATAGAGAACTTGGTTCTCATTCAAAATCAATAAAGGCGTTTTTATTCCAATGAAGCTTGCTACTAGTGAAACTGATACTAGAAAAAAACATGATATTGATATTACATTTGACGGTGACAAAAATGAATTCCTTTCATTAAAAATATATGCCTCAATAAATAGCGCGTAGATTGATGTTATTTTGTTGCTTTTTCTTTTTACAAAAATGAAAACAACCGTAATACATAAAGTTGATTAGCTTGTTTTGTTAATTAAACTTGCTTTGCGTTTTGCTATAACCTCTTCTAGGTGAGGAGGCTTAGTAATAGGAGGATGAACTAATTCAGCAACCTTAAATACAGTATCCCTAAATTCTTTTGCCAAAGATATAATATCATTCCCAACACTCACCAAAGAGTTTTGCTCATACATATACCTAGCCTGAAAAAATACATCTTTATTTTTTATCAATAAGTCAGGTAGATTCGAATTTTTGCGTATTAATTTATATTGCTCACATAGTAAAACTTGTAAATCTTCAGGAATCTTCTCATAGAGTGAAAATAAATCGTGACCGCGCTGTGTTTTTTTAAAGCTTTGGGAAAGACCATTACCAATTGAAATTTTCTCTTCTTCCGAAAGAAATGCTTTTAAATAAATTTCAATTGCCAATGCTGCATTTATAGCCCCTCCCCAAACTTTTCCATGCTGACTACATAACTCAGAAACTTCTTGGTATTCATTTGCAGCTCTCAGAACCCGTATATCAGGAATGTTGTGCATGACACCTCCGTAAAAATAACATATGTCCCTATATTCAATGCATTTACCTTATCCACCAAATAGCCAACTGTAAACAATTACTTAATTTCGAACAGATTAGTAATTGCAGAAACACATCGAAATGGGTGAGATCAGCAATATTGGTCAAAACAAACACTTCCCATACAAAGCATATTATTTATTAAAATTCAGCCTGCGCTATTCAAAAAAGGCAGTACTTAAGTTAAAGGTATCCAATCTAACGCCTTTAAGCTAATACCTTTAAATTAAAGCCTTTAAAAACAACTTAATTTATACTCGCCAACCCCTTTATACCTGCACAAATGTATTCAGCCATAGCGCTTTACGATATTATGCTCCTTTATATTCAATTTATATTTCAGGGCACATAATGACAACGCACACACCGCCTTCCCACTCAGCCAACACAGCTGAAAACACTTCTCTTTTTTACGTAATATTTATATCGGCCGTGGCTGCTATTGGTGGCTTTTTATTTGGTTTTGACTCGGGCGTTATTAACGGCACGGTGTCGGCACTTGGTAATGCTTTTAATTCAAGCAGTGTAGCTACGGGCTTTAATGTAGCGTCGGTATTATTAGGTTGCGCCGTGGGGGCACTTGCAGCAGGGCCGCTGGCTGATAAATTTGGTCGCCGTGCAATTATGATCATCACCGCGATTATTTTTGCTATTAGCGCGTTTGGGTCGGGCATTAGCGAAAGCTCGGCTGAGTTTATTTTTTACCGCTTATTCGGTGGGTTAGGTATAGGTGCTGCATCGGTATTGGCGCCAGCTTATATTGCAGAGGTTGCGCCACCTGCCCTTCGTGGCCGTTTAGCTACACTACAGCAACTCGCTATTGTATTAGGTTTATTTGCTGCGTTTTTAAGTAACTATTTAATTGCTGATGCAGCTGGCAGCGCGCAAAATATTTTAATGCTTGATATAGCCGCTTGGCGCTGGATGTTTTGGGCAGAGCTTGTGCCTGCAATACTGTTTTTAGTGGGTGTGTTGTTTATTCCTGAGTCGCCTCGTTATTTAGTGGCGCAAGGTAAAGTAGACGATGCAAAATCGGTATTTAGTAAAATTTCGAACGACAACCTTGATGCGCAAATAAGCGATGTTAAACGCTCTTTGCGTAGCGACACAAAGCCAAGTATTCGTGATTTATTTATTGATAACAGTAAAAAAGTACACCCAATTGTTTGGGTGGGTGTTGCGCTGAGCGTATTTCAGCAATTTGTAGGTATTAACGTGGTGTTTTATTACGGCTCTGAGCTGTGGCAAGCCGCTGGGTTTGATGAGTCGCAATCGTTATTTATAAATGTACTAGCAGGTACTACTAATATTGTATCGACCTTTATTGCCATTGCCCTAGTTGACAAAATTGGCCGTAAACCACTGCTCTTAGTAGGCAGTATTGGTATGTTTATCAGCTTAAGCGCGCTTACTTATATATTTGGCAGCGCAGGCCTTGATGAAGCAGGCAAGCTTGCACTTAGCGATAACATGGGTACGTTTGCGCTTATAATGGCTAACTTATTTGTGGTATTTTTTGGTTTAAGTTGGGGCCCGGTTGTGTGGGTGTTATTAGGCGAAATGTTTAATAACCGAATTCGCGGCGCAGCGCTTGCTGTTGCTGCAAGCGCACAGTGGATTGCTAACTTTGCCATTACCATGACCTTCCCTATTATGCTGGCTAATATTGGCCTTGCAGGTGCATACGGCTTTTATGCTTTATCGGCACTTATTAGCATATTTTTTGTGGCTAAATACATTACAGAAACCCGTGGTAAAACTCTTGAGTCTATGTAGTCGACTTAAATATTTAATCATTCTGGCGTGCTAAATAGTCTAATAACTTAACACAATAGGTATCATTCAAAATTTAATTAACCTGAGCTGCACATAAGAAATGGAACTAAATGCCCTTGCGGTGATCAGATCTTTCGACCAAGAAGGTATTGTGACCCCCTTTCTTATTACAGCCATTAACACAGTGCAAGAAGTGGCTAATTTTAATAGCGATAAAAAATAAGCGCGAGATAAGCTCGCGCTTAAATTACTTTAAAATTTATAGGTTACTTGGCCTACTATTTCACGTGGGCTGCCCGGGAAGTGGCCATTACGCTCAGTAAAGCCACTTACTGCATATTCTTTATCAAATATATTATTAATATTTACACTTAATAACACATCGTCAAAGTGCGTAGTCCAGCTCATGTCAAACACAGTAAAGGGTTTAACTTTTTGCCCTACTCTGCTCAACTGCTCGCTTACGTAATTAGCACCAAATGCGATTGAAGAGTCTATAGAGTCAATAGCGTAACGCGTCCATAAGCCAGCCTGATGGCGTGGTGCATTAGAAAAACGCGAGCCGTCGCCAAATGTATTCGAAACTGTATCGCCCGTGACTCCTTTAATAACTTCTGTATCGTTGTAAGCGTAGTTTGCAGTTATCGTCCAATGCGCTGATAAATCACCAACTAAGGTTGTTTCAAAGCCGCGGCTTTCTACCTCACCAATATTTAAAAGCGCTGCAATGCCATCACCCGCGCCAGTGTCGTCTGGGTTACTCATTACTACGTTTTCTTTATTAATTTGGTAAATAGCAAAGGTGCTCATAATTTTGCCATTAAGCCATTGGTTTTTCATGCCAATTTCGGTTTGTTTACCGGTTTCTGGGGTTAAACTACCCTCACCTTCTACGTCTTCTTGATCATCCGATGATGCTGGGTTAAAGCTTTCTGAGTAATTTATGTATACCGATGTGTTTTCAACAGGTTGGTATGTTAGAGCCACGCGCGGTGTTACATCGCTATCTGAGTAACTAAAGCCCGTTTCTTGGTTAAATTCTTTAAAGTGGTCGTAACGCAAACCAGCAATAACTGTCCATTGCTCGCTTATACTTATTACGTCCTGTACATAGAGCCCAAATCGGTCTGTATCAACGCCATCACGGTTCAAATCAGTTAGGTTGTAAGTGCTTGGATCGGTTTCGCCGTAATTTAAATTAAATATGTTTAAATTAGCAACGCCATCGGCCTCAAAGCGGGCACGAAAATAATCATACTCGGTATCAACTGTATGATAGTCGCCACCAAATAGTACTTGGTGTGTTAATTGGCCTTGTTCAAAGCTGTAAACAAAGTCAGTCGTTAAGCTAATTTCCTCGTTGGCGCGGTATTGCTTACGGTACTCTCGCCCAATTGTTTCATCGTCAATATTTGCTTCACCATCGCCGTTTACATCTACCCAGCTTTGCGACTCATGGTAAGCTTGGTCTCGTTCGTTATCCATGTAACGCAGTGTGCTACTTACAGAAAAATCATCACTAAAGTAATGTTTTAACTCGGCTTGCAGTACTAACGCTTCCATGTCTTGGTAGTCAAATGCTTCATTCGCGTTATAACTTGGGTCAACTAAAAAGTTGCCGTTGTCATCGACCGGTACACCACGTAAACGATTACCGCCTAAGTCTTGCTTGATGTAGTCAACACTTGTGGTTAGTGTCGTTGAATCGGTTAAATCAAATAATAAACCACCGGTAAACTCAGTATTTTTTGAATCTGCATTATTACGAAAACTGTCTTTCTCTTCGTAATAACCACCTACTCTGTATGCCATTGTGTCGGTTAAACCGCCGGTCATATCGAGTGATGCACCACGTGTGTTGTAATTGCCAAGCGTTAGTTTTAGCTCTTTACTTTGCGTATAACTTGGCTTTTTAGTTACGTAGTTGATCATACCGCCCGGCTCACCGCCACCATATAACGCAGAGGCTGGGCCTTTTAATACTTCTACACGCGCTACATTAAATAATTGTGGCACACCAAAGCCCGAGTACGGGTCGCCGCGTACGCCATCGTAAAATACGTTAGCGTCATCTCTAAAACCACGAAAAGTAACACCCGAATAACTGTACTCACTTACCCCTGCTATTGAGCGGTATAAATCGGTAATGTCGCGCGCGGCTTGGTCAATAATAAGTTGCTCGGTTAATACCTGCGCAGATTGCGGTAATTTAATAAGATCTAAATCTGTTTTAGTCCCAATTTTGCTTTCGGTTTCGAGGTAAAACTGCTGAGCGCGGCCTGTTACTTCTATTGTTTCAATTTCGTTATTTTGCTCGGCAAATGCCACATTAGAAAAAGCAGAAAAAGACGCAGCAATACTGAGCGCCAAATATTTTTGGTTAAACATGTTGATCCTGAAAAGAGGTGTATAAATCGCCACGAATGATAACGACTATCATTACTGTATGCAATGCAGATAATTTCATATTCATCCTTATTTTTAGAACTAATCGCAACTAAAATAGGTACTTAAAGACTTTTTCGCTCACGTTTTATACATATTCCCTTTACGCAGTGTTGAACCAAATAAAGAACTCAGATAGTGTGTATTTTTCATACTTTTAGTAAGCCGTTTTCATGAGGAGCAAACCATGTTAAACCGACTATTTTTAGGTGTTATTTTACTATTAGCCACATGCGTGGTGAGTGCCAATGACAGCTTAGTGCATTTTCAAAGTAATTATTCTGTAAAGGAAACGGCAAACCGTTTTGAAAAAATAGCCAGTAACAAAGGGATAACCATATTTGCACGGGTAGACCATCAAAAAAACGCTCAAAATGTGGATATGAAATTAGCGCCAAGTGAAGTGATTATTTTTGGTAACCCAAAGGTAGGCACACCATTAATGCAATGCCAGCAAAGTGTGGCGATAGATTTACCGCAAAAAGTACATATATCTCAAGACAACAACGGCCAAGTATGGCTTGCCTATAACAACCCAACTTATTTGCAAGAGCGCCATAATATAAAAGGCTGCGAAGAAGTACTTAACAAAATATCTATGGTGCTTAATAAGCTTTCTATAGCAACGGTGGGCAAATAACCAAAATTTAAGAATAAAAAACCCGCTGATACGCTTGCGGGTTTTATAAAGTTAATAACTCTGAGTGCCTGAATTAAGACTCAATAGCCAAAAGCTCTACTTCAAAAATAAGCAGTGATGCAGGTGGAATACTGCCCACTCGCTTTTCGCCATAGGCTAATTGATGCGGTACATAAAATATGTATTTATCGCCAGGGCTCATAAGCTGTAAGCCTTCGGTCCAGCCTTTAATAACCTGATTTAAACCAAAACTGATTGGCGTTTTACGCTCTACTGAGCTGTCAAATACGGTGCCGTCTATTAACGTGCCGTGGTAGTGCACGTTTACTTTGCTAGTAGGGTTAGGTGTATTTTCGCTTTCACCTTTGTGCAGCACTTTGTACTGTAAGCCTGAGGCGGTTTCTATTACGCCCTCTACTTTTGCGTTCGCGACAAGGTAGTCGGCTTCAATTTGCGCGTTAATGCCAGCTTGTTGCTTTGCTTTTTTACTATTTTGAAAAATTAAAAAACAAAATATAGCGATGATCACCGCTAAAATTATATTGATCATTTAGTGTTTTTCCTCATCTTCATCGGCTTCTTTATCTTCTTCGCTATCGCCATTAACTATGTCGGCTATGTCTTTTAAGCGTGCTAAAGCAATACCGTTAACAGAATCCTCTGGGTATTGCCCGTCAATAACATCGCCTGCATCAATATCCATTAATAAGTTAAGTGCTTGGTCTACCGTTTCTACGGCGTAAATATTAAATTTACCGCGCTCAACAGCTTCAAGTATTTCATCATCAAGTACTAAGTTAACTTGGTTCGATTTAGGAATAATAACGCCCTGACCGCCTGTTAAGCCGCGCATTTTACACAGCTTAAAAAAACCTTCTATTTTTTCGTTTACACCACCAATAGCTTGCACATCACCATGTTGGTTAATAGAGCCTGTAAGAGCAATAGACTGGCTAATAGGCAAACTGGTAATAGCCGAAATAAGCGCACATAACTCAGCCAATGAAGCGCTGTCGCCATCTATATAACCGTAGCTTTGCTCTATAGCTATGTTGGCACTTAGGGTTAAGCTAAAGTGCTGGGCGTATTTGTTACCTAAATAACCGGTAAGCAGCATGACACCTTTTGAGTGAATTGCTTTACCTAGCTCGGCTTCACGCTCTACATCTATTACACCATCGGCGCCTGCGTATACGGTGGCGGTAATACGTGCGGGAGTACCAAACGACGTATCGCCAATGTGCAATACTGTTAAGCCGTTAACTTTACCAATTGCTTGGCCTTGTGTGGCAATAAGCGTGTGGCCTTCTTTTATATCGCTTAGCATGTTTTCGCTTATTTGGCCGGTGCGGTACTGCTTACCTTCAATGGCTTCATCAATATGGTGCGCATCAATTAGTGTTTGCTTATCTTGCTTGGCGTAAAAGCTGGCCTCAGCCACCAATTCAAGTACATCTGCAAAACGGGCCGATAATTTATTATGGTGCTCTGCTTGGCGGTAGCTAAATTTAAGTAACCGCACCATGGCGGCCTCTGTAGTTGTGCACTTTAAGGTTTGCTGGCAGTACTCACTCACTTTAGTAATAAATTGGTACTGTAATTTATCGCTGCTTGGCAAGTAATAGTCAAAGTCGGCAAGGACTCTAAACAGCTCTGCAAATTCTTCATCGTACTCACCTATGGTGTAATACAAATCGCGCGAACCTAATAAAATAATTTTTACATCAAGAGGGATTAATTGTGGGCGCAATGTAAAGCTGCTGCCTACTGAGCTGTCTTGATATGGTAGGTCGTTTTTAATTTGGTGCGTTTTAAGCGAAAGCTTTAAACCATCCCACACTTGTGGGTTAGCCATTACTTTTTCAGCATCCATAATTAAGTAACCGCCATTTGCGCGGTGCAATGCACCTGGCTGTATAGAGCGGTAACTGGTTATAAGTGAGCCTTGCGATGTTGAATACTCAATTTTACCAAATATATTGCCAAACGTTGGGTTTGGCTCATACACCACAGGCGCAGCATCGTCTTCTTTAAACTCAACTAAAATATTAGGCGCAAAAAAGTCGGTAAGCATGCCTTTACGGTCAAAGTCTTCTTTGCTTTCTTCGCTTTCATCTTCGTCGTCAAGCCACTCAAGTACTGCATCAATTATTTCTACGCGAATGTCTTTTAAGTAGCGCAGCACACCGATATGTGCAGCGTATTTATGCTCTAAATCTTTTAATAATGGCTTTGTAGCTTGCTCGGCTGTGGCTTTTTTTAGATTACGCTGTTTTTCTTTTGATTCGCGTTTCCAGCGTGGCAACTCAATAAGCGCCTCTATTAGGGCATCTTCTAGTTTTTCTATTTTTTCAAAAAACTCATCGCGGAGCGCTTCATCTAGGGCGGCAAATTCGTTATCGCTTAACTGCCTGCCTTCAACTAAAGGCGCAAATCCTACGGCGTTTTTCTCTTCTATTAGCGCCACGCTTTGCTCAAGCGCCATTTCTTCTACTGCGGTAATAGCGCTGTCGTAAGCGTCGTTAAATTCGCTCTCGATTGACTTTTTTTTGCGTTGATAAGCTGGGTTATCAAAAGCTGCCGGAAAGGTGTCGAGTACTTCATCTAAAAATGAGTCTATGTCGTCACTTAATTGCTTACTTTGCCCTGCTTGCATAAATAGCGCAATTGGCTCGCGGTGGTCGTCGTAATTATTAACATACAACCACTCGTTAGGTGTGGGGCGATCTTTTGCGTGTTGTTTAAGTTTGTCTTTTACGAGTGTAAATCGGCCATGCGCGGCCTCACCCATTACATACACATTGTAACCGGGTAAATCCATTCCTAATGAAAAGTCGAGGGCGCTTTGAGCACGTTGTTGCCCTATAAAGGTAAGTTGCTCTGGGTATGGATTGCTCATACACGTGCTAACGTGATTAGTAGAAATGCTCGGTGCGAGCTGTGAAACAGATAATGGCAGCAGTTTTTTCGTCATTCTAACTTCTTTTTGTACCAACATACTCGCTGGCTTTGGGCGTATTGAGTGGCCTACAAGCCACTTAATACATATATTTAGGGTTGTAATGCCTTACGGCTAAAATAAATACCATCACATTCAATGCACGGTGTAATTTGTGTAGCGTGATAAATATCAAAACTATGGGTGCAATTCTTACATACTAATGTGCCCATGGCTATCCATTCGCCTGCGTGATATACCCCGTTGTGCTTAAAATCTTGGCTAAGAGACTGCCATTCAAGCTGGGTTTTGTCTTCTATGTGCGAAAGCTCATACCATAACGACTCTTTAAGCTCTTGCCATGCAAGCGAATTATAGTGTGATTCGTTTTCTTGAACGTGCTCTAAATCGCGCTGCAAATAACTTTTATAAAGTCCGTATTTTTCTTTGCCTAGGTCTTTAAGTGCTTGCTCAGATTCAACAAATCGGGTCATTGCATCTTTTACTTCGTGATCTTTTACATCTTTTAACCACGTGGTGAGCTCGTTAAGCCATGTTTTATAATCTGCCATTTTATACTCCATCAAAATCAAGGGCGTGTTGGCCTTTAACATAGATAAGTATAGGTTAACCTGCACTGAAAGTGAGATTTTAACAAAACCGTGCTTATACGCTGTGATTAGGCTTTTATTTGGGGTATCCTATCGGCAATTTTTTATTAGTTTGCAAGAAGTCTGGAATCATAGATGCAAGAGCAATATAACCCGCAAGACATAGAGTCAAAAGTCCAAAGTTACTGGGAAGAAAACCAGGTATTTAAAGTCACCGAAGATGAGAGCAAAGAAAAGTATTACTGTCTTTCTATGTTCCCATACCCTAGTGGCCGACTGCATATGGGTCATGTGCGTAATTACACCATTGGTGATGTTGTTTCTCGTTTCCAGCGTCTGCAAGGCAAAAACGTTATGCAGCCAATGGGTTGGGATGCGTTTGGTTTACCTGCAGAAAACGCCGCTATCAAAAACAAAACAGCGCCAGCTAAGTGGACATACGAAAACATTGATTACATGCGTAACCAACTTAAGCAATTAGGCTTTGGTTACGACTGGGATCGTGAAATAGCCACCTGTCACCCAGAGTACTACAAGTGGGAACAATGGTTTTTCACTAAGCTTTACGAAAAAGGCTTAGTGTATAAAAAAATGTCAACGGTTAACTGGGATCCAGTTGATCAAACTGTACTAGCAAACGAGCAAGTTATAGATGGCCGAGGATGGCGCTCTGGTGCAGTAGTTGAGCAAAAAGAAATTCCACAGTGGTTTATTAAAATTACTGACTACGCACAAGAGCTTTTAGACGACTTAGACAAGTTAGAAGACTGGCCTGAGCAAGTTAAAACCATGCAGCGCAACTGGATTGGCCGCTCTGAAGGGTTAGACATTGAGTTTACGCGTACCGACAACAACGAAAAATTTAGCGTATACACTACACGTCCAGATACATTTATGGGTGTAACTTACCTAGCCGTTGCCGGTGGCCACCCTATTGCGCAAGAAGCCGCTAAAAACAGCGATGCAATTGCAATGTTTGTTGAAGAATGCAAAAACACCAAAGTTGCCGAAGCAGACATGGCCACTATGGAGAAAAAAGGCATTGCAACTGGCTTTTACGCTACTCACCCATTAACGGGCGAGCAAGTACCTATTTGGGTTGCTAACTTTGTATTAATGCATTACGGCTCAGGTGCGGTTATGGCAGTACCTGCACACGACCAACGCGACTATGAATTTGCTACAGCATACGGCCTAGATATAAAACAAGTAATTGCACCTGTTGAAGGCTCAGAGCTTGAAGTAAATTTAAAAGAAGAAGCATTCACTGAAAAAGGCGTGTTAGTTAATTCTGGTGAGTTTGATGGCCTTGATTTTGAAGGCGCATTTAACGCTGTTGCTGACAAACTAGAAGCACTCGGTGTGGGTGAGCGTAAAGTTAACTTCCGTTTACGTGACTGGGGTGTTAGCCGCCAGCGTTACTGGGGTTCACCAATCCCAATGCTGAGCGATGAAAACGGTAACGAATTAGCCGCCACCGAAGAAATGCTGCCAGTACGTTTACCTGAAGATGTAGTAATGAATGGCGTTACTTCGCCAATAAAAGCTGACCCAGAATGGGCAAAAGCAACGGTAAACGGCGTACCAGCAACACACGAAACAGATACCTTTGACACCTTTATGGAGTCGTCTTGGTACTACGCACGTTACTGTAGTCCGCGTCACGACGAAGGCATGCTAGACCCAGCAGCAGCTAACTATTGGTTACCAGTAAACCAATACATAGGTGGTATTGAGCACGCTATTTTACACTTATTGTATTCACGTTTTTTCCATAAGTTATTACGTGACTTTGGTTTAGTAAATTCAGACGAGCCATTCGATCGCTTACTTTGTCAGGGCATGGTACTTGCCGAAACGTTTTATCGTAAAGATGAAAAAGGCGGCGATGTATGGATTTCGCCAAGCGATGTAAATACCGAAACTGACGAAAAAGGCCGCGTAACTAAAGCATGGCATAAAGAAGATGGTGAGCCTGTGTTCTCATCGGGCATGAGCAAAATGTCTAAGTCTAAAAACAACGGTATAGACCCACAGGAAGTAATTGCCCAATACGGTGCAGATACTGTGCGTTTATTTATGATGTTTACCGCACCACCAGAGCAAACACTTGAATGGTCAGACTCAGGGGTTGAAGGCGCGCACCGCTTCTTAAAACGTATTTGGAAATACGCAGTAGATGTGAAAACTGTTGGCTTCCAGGCTCTTGATAAATCGGCGCTTAGTAACCCACAAAAAGTGCTGCGTCGTGAACTACATAAAGCCATTGCAAAAGTAAGCGATGATATTGAACGTCGTCAAACATTTAACACTGCAATTGCCGCTATTATGGAGCTCTCTAATAAGTTATTAAAAGCGCCGTTAAACGATACGCAAGATGTTGCTATTGCTAACGAAGCATTAGAAGCCCTACTTATTATGCTTGCGCCAATTACGCCGCATTTATCGCACCAGTTATGGCAAGAGCTTGGTAAAGATGGCGACATTTTAGATGCAGCATGGCCTAAAGTTGACGAGTCTGCCCTTGTTGAAGATGAAAAATTAATCATCGTACAAGTAAACGGCAAACTACGCGCTAAGCTAACTGTAGCCGCCGATGCAACACAAGAGCAGGTAGAAGCACTTGCGTTTGCTGAGTCTAACGTAACTAAATTTACTGATGGCGCAACCATTCGTAAGATTATTTACGTACCAGGTAAACTACTTAACGTGGTAGCTAACTAAATGGTTAGCTTTAACACCTTTAAAAACACATTAGCCTTAGTGCTAATGTGTTTTGTGTTATCTAGCTGTGGCTTTCATTTAAAAAAAGCCTCTAGCCTGCCTGATAACCTTAAAATGCTTACACTTAAAGGTGATGATGAAAAATCATCGTTATTTTTAAACCTTAAAAAAGAGCTTAAAGCCAGTAACGTAGAACTAACGCCTTCGGCTAAAAATGTTGCCCAACTTTACTTACGCAAAGAAAGCATTGAACGCCAAACCTTGTCGTTGTTTCAAAATGGTCAGGTGGCTGAATACGAGCTTGCCTACGGGGTAAGCTATGTGGTTAAACGCCCAGGCGAAAAAGCCATTGAAAAACGCTTTGAGCTTTATCGTAACTACCAAGACGACCCCGATCACGCACTTGCAAAAGCAAAAGAGCTTGAGATGCTTATTAGCGAAATCCGTAAGCAAGCCAGTCGTCGTATTGTTAGAGAGCTGTCGCAACTATAATGCGCTGTTATGCTAATCAGTTACCGAATGAATTAAGTAAAGGTTTAAAACCCTTTTATTTAGTGTTTGGTGAAGAGCCGTTTCAAGAAGCGCAATGTGTGCAGCAAATACGCGAGGCGGCAAAAGCCCAAGGCTTTGCTGAGGTAATTAAATTTACCCTAATGCAGGGGTTTGATTGGCAAGAAATTATAGCTCAATATCAAAGTATGTCTTTGTTTAGTGCGCGCACTATAATTGAGCTTGATTTAAACCACCAAAAACCTGGCACACCAGGTAGTAATACCTTTAAAAAAATAGTCGAGTTAATCAACCCCGATACCATTTTAATTGTAAAAGGGGCTAAAGCCAGCCAAGACGTACAACGTGGAGCCTGGTTTAAAGCGCTCGATAAACAGGGTGTATTTGTACCGTGCTACCCGCTTGCAGGGAATCATTTAAAACGCTGGTTAGATGAACAGGCAGCACGCCTTTCTCTGAATATGCAAAACGAAGCAAAACTGAGTTTAATTAACGCGACCGAAGGCAACTTATTAGCATGCTTTCAAGAGCTCGAAAAGCTCTCGCTGCTGCATGGTAATGCCTTAATAACCCAGCAACTTGTGATGCAAGGGCTATTAAATCAAGCCAAGTTTGATATTTTTGACTTAAGTGATGCCCTATTAAATGGCCACGCCAAGCAAGCTATTAAGGTCCTTAATAAACTGGCCAGCGATAACACCGAAGTGGTGAGTATTTTATGGGCTATAAATAAAGAGCTCACCAGTTTGCTAACTATTCAGCAAGGGCTTTTAAATGGCGAGCCTATCGCACAGTTATTTAAAAAAAATGGTATTTGGAAAAACCAGCAGGGCCCGGTGCAAAATGCGATTAACCGCTTAAATATTAATACCCTTGAGCAAATAAGCAGTGAGCTTGCACTGTTTGATTCAAGCTACAAACAAGGTAACTTAATTGCGCCTTACCAAGCGCTTGCGCATATTTGTATTAAGTTTTGCCAACCGCTCGATATTCCAATGCCGTGCCACGCACTTAACTAAAGATTTTTAACATGATTGCAATTTTTGGCGGCACCTTCGACCCCGTGCATTTAGGCCACTTAAATATGGCTACGCAGTGTGTAAATACATTTAACTTAACTACGTTGTACTTTATGCCCTGTGCACTGCCCGCGCACAAAGCTGCGCCGGGTATAAGTACAGCGCACCGTATTAATATGCTTAATGCCGCTATAGCTCCTTATCCTCATTTTGCACTTGATTTAAGAGAGCTTAATCGTACCGGCCCCTCGTACTCGTTATTAAGCTTGCAAGAACTCAGAGCTGAGCACCCAAATACGCCAATTCTTTTTTTAATGGGCATGGACTCGTTTAATAACCTCGACAAATGGTACGAATGGCAGACCATTACACAGCTTTGCCATATTGTTGTATACCAACGCCCGGGGCAATTATGTAGCCCGCGCCCTGCACTAAAAACGTATATGTTAAATGCCCAAACTAACGATGCACAGTACCTTGAATACACACCATTTGGTAAGTTGTATTTTTTACCGGGTGAAACCCTCGATGCGGCTTCAAGTTCTATTCGAGAACAATTAAAAAAAACCAATAAAAATAATGAACTATTACCTGATTCTGTGAGTCACTACATTGAGCAACACCAGCTCTATCAAAGTGGTGATTAAAACCCCCTAGCATGTTAAAATGCACGCTATTAAATTTAAAATTGAGACAATACCTTGGATTCGAAACAACTACTTGCCTTTGCACTAGACAAAATTGACGATATGAAAGCACGCGACGTGGTACAACTAGACGTACGCGACAGCTCAGACATTACCGATTACATGGTTGTGTGTTCGGGTACTTCTAAGCGCCATGTGCAATCAATTGCTGATAACGTAGCAAAAGAAGCTCGCCACGCTGGTGAAGAACCTTTAGGTTACGAAGGTCAAGACGAAGGCGAATGGGTACTGGTAGATTTAGGTGATGTAGTTGTACACGTGATGCAAGATCACGCACGTAGCTATTACGATCTAGAAAAACTGTGGGGCTAAGCGCCACTATTTTTTAATTGAGCTTGGAAGTAATACGTGAAAATACAAATGATTGCCGTTGGCACAAAAATGCCAGCGTGGGTAGAAACCGGATTTGCAGAGTACCAACGCCGTTTTCCTAAAGATATGGCGCTTGAGTTAATAGAAATTCCGGCCGGTAAACGCGGTAAAAATGCCGATATTAAACGCATTTTGCACACCGAAGGTGAAAAAACCTTAGCCGCTATTCCAAAAGGCAATCGCATTGTTACCCTAGAGGTAACAGGTAAACCACTTGATACTCACCAGCTTGCTAAAAATATGGAAAAGTGGCAGCTCGATGGCCGCGACGTAAGTTTACTTATTGGCGGCCCAGAAGGGTTAGCCCCTGAGTGCATTGCCGCCTCTGAGCAAAAATGGTCGTTATCTAACTTAACGTTACCGCACCCTTTAGTGCGTATTATTGTTGCCGAAAGCCTATACCGTGGCTGGAGCTTAAATAACAACCATCCTTATCATCGCGAGTAACGCCTTGTTATGATTAAGCAAAGACCCACAATACGCGACCATTCCGCTGAGGCAAACTTATTTGCACGGCGCGCATTTGTGGGTTTTATTTTTGTTTTAGGCTTAGTGGCAATTTTGCTCTCTAACCTCTATACCATTCAGGTAGAAGAGCACGCCGACTACCAAACCCGCTCTAACGATAACCGCATTAAAGTAATTCCTATTGCACCAAACCGTGGCCTCATTTACGACCGCAACGGTGTGCTGCTTGCTGAAAACAAACCCGTTTATAACCTTGAGGTTATTCCTGAAGAGGTTGACGATTTAGCTGAGTCACTCGAGCAAGTTAGTAAAATAATTACAATTACCGAGCCGCAAAAAAAAGACTTTATCGATAACATAAAGCATACACGGCGCTTTAAATCACAAGTGTTAAAAGCCCGCTTAGATGAAACCGAAGTAGCCAAATTTGCGGTTAATCAGCATAAATTTCCTGGTTTTAGTATTGAAGCCCGCCTTGCACGCTTTTACCCGTATGGCGACACGCTCACCCATGCGCTAGGCTACGTTGCAAAATTAAACCGCAAAGAGCTTAATAAGCTAGAGCAAGAAGACCAAGCTACAAATTACCGCGCTACGCACGATATTGGTAAGCTTGGTATAGAGAAATATTACGAGCAACTTTTGCATGGCCAAGTGGGTTCGCAGCGCGTTGAAGTAAATAACCGCGGCCGTGTTATTCGTACGTTAAGTATGACTCCCCCGCAGCCGGGCAGTGATTTAGTACTTACTTTAGATATAGGTTTACAGCAAATAGCCCAACATGCGCTTAAAGATATGCGTGGCGCGGTTGTAGTAATGGATGCCAAAGACGGTGGCGTATTAGCACTTTATTCAAACCCAAGTTACGACCCTAATTTATTTGTACACGGTATTAGCAGCAAAGATTATAAAGCGCTGCTAAACCCCGACCGCCCCCTTATTAACCGTGCCACTCAAGGGCGCTATGCACCGGCTTCCACAGTAAAACCGCATATGGCCATACTGGCACTTGAAGAAAACATTGTCAGTGAAAGTACTTCGGTGTGGGACCCAGGTTTTTTTCAAATACCGAATGTTGAACATAAATGGCGCGATTGGAAACGCTGGGGTCACGGCCACGTAGATGTTTACAAAGCGATTGAAGAGTCGTGCGATACTTACTTTTATGATGCAGCTTACCGCTTAGGCATTACAAAAATTAGTAATTTTATGGCACGCTTTGGCTTTGGTGACTTATCCGGAATAGACATACACGAAGAAACCACGGCTATATTGCCCTCAAAAGAGTGGAAAGAAGGCCGCTTTAAAGAGTCGTGGTGGCGTGGCGACACAATTTCTGTGGGGATTGGCCAAGGCTACTGGACAGCTACCCCGATTCAAATTGCTAACGCGACTAATATATTAGTTAATAAAGGCATAAACCACCCGCCGCATTTAGCGCAAGTGGCCAAAAAAGAAGATCAAGTGTCGCAAATTAATAACGAAGAAAAACCGCCGGTAGTACTTAACAACCCAGATAACTGGCGTATCGCTCTCGATGCCATGCACAATACCGTAAAAAAAGTAACAGGAACTGCACACCGTGCATTTAAAGGCGCTAATTATGATCCTGCTGGTAAAACAGGTACTGCGCAAGTAGTGAGTATTGCCCAAGGTGAGCGTTACGATGCAAAATCACTAAAAGAGCGCCAACGCGATAACGCGATTTATATTGGTTTTGCTCCGTATGACGACCCTAAAATTGTAGTTTCTATTGTAGTTGAAAACACCGGTGGCGGCAGCTCTGTGGGTGCCCCCATTGCGCGCGAGCTGATGGATTATTATTTTGCTGCAAACCCAATAGAACTTGCTAGGAATACCGCGCAATGACCGTACTTCATAACAAGCGCTCGATATGGATGCGCATGCATTTAGACTTACCGTTACTGATTGCCTTATTACTTATGATGGCAGGCAGTATCACCATAGTATATAGTGCAAGTGGCCAAGACTCAGCCATGATGCTGCGCCATATTACTCGTATGGGCGGCGCTATTATAGGCATGATAGTGCTGGCACAATTCTCCCCTGCGACACTTAAACGCTTAGTGATCCCCCTTTATTGCGTGGGCTTATTAATGTTAGTGGGCGTATTGCTGTTTGGGGTTAGCTCAAAAGGTGCGCAGCGCTGGTTAAATCTAGGTATTACGCGGTTTCAACCCTCAGAGCTTATGAAACTGGCAGTCCCTATGATGGTAGCTTGGTATATTGGCCGTAATCAACTTCCCCCTCGCCCATTGCACCTGATTATTGGCTTTATCATCGTGATGCTGCCTACCTTATTAATTAAAGAGCAGCCCGATTTAGGCACCTCAATTTTGATTGCCAGCTCAGGAATATTTGTGTTGTTTTTATCCGGTTTAAGTTGGCGCTTAATTGGCTTTTTAAGCTCAATTGTAGCCCTTGCCGCATGGCCATTCTGGCACTACGGTATGCATGACTACCAAAAGCAACGCGTGCTAACGTTTTTAGACCCAGAAAGTGACCCGCTTGGCTCGGGGTATCATATTATTCAATCTAAAATAGCTATTGGCTCAGGCGGTATTGAAGGTAAAGGTTGGCTTCAAGGTACGCAATCACAACTTGAATTTTTACCAGAGCGCCATACCGACTTTATATTTTCGGTATTAAGTGAAGAGTTTGGCTTATTTGGTGTATGTGTTTTATTAAGCCTGTACTTGTTTATTATTGGCCGCGGTTTATACATTGCGGTCAACGCGCAAGATGCATTTGGTAAATTACTAGCCGGCGCCTTAACGCTCACCTTTTTTGTTTATATTTTTGTAAACATAGGCATGGTATCGGGCTTGTTGCCTGTTGTGGGTGTACCTTTACCCCTTATTAGTTATGGCGGCACCTCTATGGTGACGTTAATGGCCGGCTTTGGCATTATTATGTCAATTGCGACAGATAAAAGGATGCTTTTAAAATAATGAATAAGCCTACCCAGCTGTTATTTATTTCAGCCTTAATATTTATGTTAAGCGCATGTAGTAGCGGCTCTAATAGCCGTTATCATATGGAGCACGATGCCGCACCACTGCGTGCACCTACCGCACTTGAAATGCAAGATGCCGTTGTGGTGGATGTTAAAAAAAGTGCCAGTGCAAGTCGCCCTTACGAAGTATTAGGTAAGCGTTATACGCCAATGCTTGATGAAAAAGGCTACACAGAAGAAGGGATCGCTTCATGGTACGGCCGTAAGTTTCATGGCTACCATACCTCAAACGGTGAAATTTACGATATGTTTGCCATGAGCGCTGCGCATAAAACCTTACCTCTACCAAGCTTTGTTCGTGTTACTAATACTGCCAACAATAAATCGGTGATTGTGCGTGTAAACGACCGAGGGCCGTTTCACGATGACAGAATAATAGATCTTTCGTATGCTGCTGCTTATAAATTAGGCTATTACACTCACGGTACAGCTAAGGTTAAGCTAGAGGCGATTACGCTCGACAGCATTCCTGCACGTAAAACATATATACAGGTAGCCGCAGGTAGTACGCTTAGCAATATTGAGGCATTAGCTTCTACATTACGCCTGCAATATCAAGTGCCTACTAATATAGTAAAAGCAGACAACATATACCGTTTGCATTTGGGCCCAATTAAAGATGCCCAACATGCGCAAGATGTATTAAAAAAATTAAAACAAAACCAATTTCAAAATGCGTTCTTGCTTTACACTCAGTAAGACTAATAACTAAACCATCCCAAGGTGCAAGTTAAGCGTTGCGCAGGGGCTTAAATCTAGGTGTTACTTTTTAAATGGTTGGCTCTTTTAAAAAGAGCATCACAGAGAGTAAGTGCTAGTAAAACGTGCTAGCGTCGGTTTAAAAACGATGAAGACTGCGTTATTGATTTGAACAATAGAGTGACTATTATAGACAATCAATGCCTTGCCTAAGTTGTTTTTAATACCAACGATGCTCGCATCTTGGGTTAGTTTGGGTATAAGATGAACATAACGCGAATTTTTAACTTTAACCATTAATGAGTATGATGAAATCAATTAAACATAAAATCCTCAAAGGTGTATGCGGCTTAGTTTGCACAGCCGCCGTATTTTCAGCCAGCGCCCAAATCATTCCGGCACCACCTCAAATTAATGCAAAAGGTTATTTTTTAGTAGACTTTACAACGGGTAAAGTAATTGCCGAAGGCGAAGCTGATACAAAGCTAGCCCCAGCAAGCTTAACTAAAATGATGACCAGTTATGTAATTGGTACCGAAATTAACGCCGGTAATATTGCACCAACCGATATGGTTACAGTAAGCGAAAAAGCCTGGGCTAAAAACTTCCCTGAGTCGTCAAAAATGTTTATTGAAGTAGGTAAGCAAATAAGTGTTGATGAGCTTAACCACGGTATTATTATTCAATCAGGTAATGATGCGTGCGTAGCCATGGCTGAGCACATTGCAGGTAGCGAAAGCGCCTTTGCTGATTTAATGAATGCCCATGCTGCTAAATTAGGCATGAGTAACAGCCACTTTATTAACAGCCACGGCCTAGATACAGACGAGCATTACACTACCCCACGTGATATGGCAACGCTCGGCGCTGCTCTTATTCGTGATGTACCAGATGAGTACGCACTTTATAAACAAAAGTCATTTACTTACAACGGTATTAAGCAATATAACCGTAACTCTTTGTTATGGGATGAAAGCCTAGATGTTGATGGCATTAAAACGGGTCATACATCAGAAGCAGGATACAGCTTAGTAACGTCTGCAACTAAAAACGACATGCGTTTAATTGCCGTTGTTATGGGCACATCAAGCGAGCGTGCTCGTAAAGTAGAAAGCAAAAAGCTACTTAACTACGGCTTTCGCTTTTTTGAAACAATAACACCTTACAAAGCTGGCGATAGCTTTGCAGAGCAACGCATTTGGATGGGTAACAAAGAAAACGTATCGTTAGGTATTTTAGAAGATACGCCAATTACTATTCCACGTGGCCAACATAAAAACCTTAAAGCTAACTTTGAGCTAGACAACACACTTGAAGCACCATTAGCGAAAGGCACTAAAGTAGGTACTTTATTTTTACAACTAGAGGGCGAAGACATTGCACAATACCCACTAGTTACACTCGAAGAAGTGGAAGAAGGCAGCTTCTTTAGCAAAATTTACGACTACTTACGTTTACAAATTATGTAAACGTAAAAATAACCCCACAGTCGTTGGGTTGTTTAACAAAATGCCTCTGTTATGAGGCGTTTTTTTTTGCTTGAAAAATGCTAGAATGCGCCCCATATATGCAGGATTACCAAAACCTGTCAGTTCACGCTTAGCGTTTTCGCATACAGCCAACACTTTTGTTTGAGGAGTCACCGTCGTGGTTCAACCTGTTAAAGATACTAAATTTGATGAGTACTTAGAGTACCCATGTCCGTTCACGTTTAAAGTTATGGGTTTAGCAAACGTAAACTTAACGGAGCAAATTTTAGCTAAATTACAACCTATTGCACCGGGCGACTACGCACCAAAAGTTAAGCCTAGCAGTAAAGGCAATTATGAGTCTGTAACCCTTGTAGCAACTGTTACTAGCGGCAAACACATTGAAGAAATTTACAACGTGATCAGCAGCATTGATGACGTACGCCACATGCTTTAAATGCGGGTAACTCTGTTTTGATAGAAAACACCTTAATAGTTCGCCAACTTGGGCGTCAGCGTTATATGCCAATTTGGCAAAAAATGCAGGCTTATACCGATACCCGTGATGAAAATTCGCCAGACGAAATTTGGCTCGTTGAACACGACAGCGTTTTTACCCAAGGCCAAGCTGGTAAAGATGAGCATTTACTCGCCCCTGGTGACATAGAAGTCATTAAAGTAGACCGTGGTGGGCAAGTTACTTACCACGGCCCCGGCCAACAAATGATGTATGTATTATTTAACTTGCGCCGCTTAAAAATTGGTGTACGTGAACTTGTTACTTGGCTTGAAGAGTGCATCATTGAATCGCTTGCTGAATACGGCATTGATGCTTACGCAAAAGCTGATGCACCCGGTGTTTACGTTAACGACAGTAAAATTGCATCATTAGGATTACGTGTTCGTCGTGGTTGCTCGTTTCATGGATTAGCATTAAATGTTAACATGGACTTAAGCCCGTTTTTACGCATCAACCCGTGTGGTTATGCTGGCATGAACATGGTGCAAACGAAAGAATTAAACGGCCCTCAAAACTTAGCGCAAGCAGGTGAAGGGCTGGTAAAACACATGATAAAGAAGCTTAATGCAACACAGGTTAAGCATACTGAAGGGTTTGAAAACGAATGAATAAACCAGTCAAAATGGAACCAGGTGTAAAACTACGCGACGCAGAAAAAATGGCGTTGATCCCCGTTAAAGTTTTACCTACAGAAAAAACTGAAATGTTGCGCAAGCCCGAGTGGCTTAAAATTCGCTTACCAAAATCTACTGAGCGTATTGATGGTATAAAACAAGCTATGCGTAAGCACGGCTTACACTCAGTATGTGAAGAGGCCTCGTGCCCTAACCTTTCTGAGTGTTTTAACCACGGTACTGCTACCTTTATGATTTTAGGTGCTATTTGTACTCGTCGTTGCCCATTTTGTGATGTTGCCCATGGTCGTCCATTAAAACCTGATGCAGCAGAGCCTGAGAAGCTTGCACTAACAATTAAAGACATGAAGCTTAGCTACGTGGTGATTACCTCGGTTGACCGTGATGATTTACGTGATGGCGGCGCACAGCATTTTGCCGATTGTATTCGCGAAATCCGTAAGCACAACCCAACCATTACCATTGAGATTTTAGTGCCAGATTTTCGTGGTCGTATGGACCGTGCTCTTGAAATTTTAATTGAGACACCACCTGATGTGTTTAACCACAACTTAGAAACAGCGCCGCGTTTGTACAAGCTTGCGCGCCCGGGTGCCGACTACAAATGGTCATTAGAGTTACTTCGTCGCTTTAAAGAAGCGCACCCAGAAGTAAAAACTAAATCTGGCTTAATGGTTGGCCTAGGTGAAGAAATTAGCGAAATAGAAGAAGTACTTCGCGACTTACGTGCCCATAACGTTGATATGCTTACTGTTGGCCAATACTTACAGCCTTCTAAGCATCACTTGCCAGTTAAACGTTACGTGCCACCAGCGGAGTTTGATGCACTAAAAGCCTACGCTGATGAGATTGGCTTTACGCATGCTGCCTCTGGCCCATTTGTTCGTTCGAGCTATCACGCTGACCAACAGGCTGCAGGTAAAGAAGTAAAATAATTACTTTTTAAAACGCATTTAAAAAGCCCTTAGCAATTAAATTGCTAAGGGCTTTTTTTCATACTGAATTATAAATCACTGCGCTAAAACGCCTTTTTTAATCACAAAATCAGCAAACCGTACCTGCTCTTCTTCAGCGCGAAGGCTATCGGTTTCGACTATTGAACGATAGATACCCCATTTAGGACGGGCAAAGTCATCATCGCTAAAGCCACGCCACATATCTATGTTTTGCTCGCTAATGCTAAATAGCTCTTCGTTGTCACTTAAGCGCCTTAGGGTCATTTCAAATTGCCCCGCTTCACTAAAAGTGGCTTGTACGAATACTGCTACCCATTCATCAGTAATAAGTGACCAGTCAGTTTCGATCAAGTTTTTATCAAGCCCCGTGCTGTTACCGTTTTCGTCAAAGCCTGCGCTATAACGTACTTGCAACTGATCACCTGTACTGTTTTTTTGTGCCCCAGAGAGCGTAATAATAGGCTGGTCGTCGTTGCCATTGGTATTATCGTTGCTGTCATTGCGAGCTTTTATTTGAAAAAAATGACTGAATTTACTACTTAGCTCAAGTTCGCTAGAGACTTTAAACTTCCAATAGTACTGTACTGTTTCGTCTTTAAACGCTAGTGTTGCTGCGGGTGATTTGTCATATGATTTAATTTCGTTGCGCTGGCGGTCGGTTGCGCCTTTGTCTTTATCTTGGTCTTCATCGCGATGCGCTAAAAATACAAAGTGGTTACCTACTATTGAGTCAGTATCTTCAATAATATGCACAACATCTTGATGATTTCCGCTGTACATATCAGGTGATTCTATTGACCCTTCTCCAAACACATTTTCAATTAAGTTATAGGCGCTTAGTCCTATGTTTTCGCCATCGGCATTGAGGGTTGTTTCTTCTGTTGCTGTAAAATCATCACCCCGTGCAGTGCCTATAATGGTGATAGACACTTTCGCTTCGGTGCCATCTGCCGATGCGACGGTTATTTCATCAAGTAAGGTTTCATTTTCGTTTAGCGCACTCACAGCAGCATGGTCGCTATTAAGCATATATGACCAATTTCCTTCCTCAGTTAAGCTAAATAAACCATAAGCTGTCGTGGTATTGGTTTGTATGTAAAAGACTGCTTCGCTGGCTTGTGCGTCGGTTATAGATAACTCTCCTGTTATTGCAATATCACGAGTGTTTTCAATACTTACAGCCATTTCACCACTAATTACTGCCGCGCTCTGTGCTACTACCAATGCATTAACAGGCTCACTTTTTGACCCTGAGCTACCGCAACCAACAACTGAAATACTCAAAAAACAAACAGAAGAAATAGTTAAAACACGCAAGTCAAATTTCGACATAAACAACCAACTCAAGTTAATGGTAAGTGAATAAAGTAAAATATAACTTACCAATTATTTGTTATAATAACTAGATCTTTATTACCAGTATGGTTTTATATTTGTTAGCTGAGCTATTTGTGAAAAACAACTTTAAATAAAATTAGGTTAAAGCCAGGTTACTTGAGATAATCTTCAGCGAACCCCTTATTTAGGTTATATATGAAATTATTAGTTCGTAATTTGTCTCGCGCTACCACAGAGCAAGACCTTCGCACATTATTTACAGCACATGGTAAAGTAACAACCTGTAACCTAGTGCTTGATAAAGACACTGGTTTATCAAAAGGTTTTGCCTTTGTAGAAATGCCAAACGACATAGAAAGTAGAAGTGCTATTAAAGCACTTAACCAATTAAGCGTTGATAAAAGCAAAATTCGCGTAAAATACGCAGATGAGTAATTAGCTACTTGCTATAGATGATTAAAACCAGCTCTTTGCTGGTTTTTTACTCTTAAGATTAAGCTTTATACTTAGCCAAAAATAAGCTGACTGTTTGCTCAATAACTTTATTATTTTGCTGCTCTGTTACTGTTTCAAACCCATAAAGTAGTGGATAAAATACAAAGGCCTTTAATTGATAAACAAACTGCTTAGCAGCTGTATCTAGCTCATCCCCCTTTAAAGCACCTGCTGTTTTTGCTTGCTTTAAAAAGTCTTCTAAATAAGTCATACACCCTATATTATTGTTACTTAAAGACTTTGCTAATTCGGGGCGTTGTAGCATCTGCATAAAAGCAATTTTGGCTAGTCGTAAAAAATCAGGCTCGGTAAGCATTGCTACTTCTTGCTCAGCAATAGTAACAAGCTGCTGCTCAATCGACTCATCGGCATTATAGTGAATAATCTCTCCATAATTAATTTTAGCTAACATATCGTTCAGGATCGCTTCAAATAACTCATCCTTAGTTGCAAAATGATTATATACAGTACGTTTTGAGGCGCCTGCTTTAGCTGCAATTTGATCCATACTAGTGTGCTCTACACCATTTTCAAAAAACAACTGCTCTGCCGCTTGAAGTATATCTATGCGTTTTTTTTCTGATAATTTCATAATGAGATCTGCAATTATTAATAGCTATATTCTAACTAAACAACAAAAAAATGCACTGCATAGTTTACTTTTTATCAAAATAATGAAAAACTACACTCATTAGTTTACTTTAAGGTTTTACGATGACATTTATAAAATGGTTCGTTGTGATCATAGCCATCATTGTTTTTGGGGGTTGTAGCGTGAATAAACAAATAGTTGCGCAAGGTGTTAATGAAACACCTAATGTAGATAACTACGAAAATGGTAAATTTCATAACCATAAACAGGTTGAACCCAATAGCTTAAAAAAAACACTTGGGATTTTAGGGCGTTACATAACAGAAAAACGCACCAATATTACACCTAAAGAGCCCATAGAAATTAAAAGCGTAACAGCAAAAGTACTTAATAACTTGAGCAATGATACTGTACATGTAGTTAAACTTGGCCACTCTAGCGTGCTTTTAAAAGTACATGGTGAATACTGGTTACTCGATCCGGTATTTAGTGAACGCGCATCACCTTTTTCTTTTTTAGGACCAAAACGCTTTTCTAAATTGCCTATAAGTATTAGCGAACTCCCGCCTATTGATAAAGTGCTTATTTCGCACAACCATTACGATCACCTTGATAAATCAGCTATTAAAAAGCTGGCTGCAAAAACTAAAGAGTTTTATGTACCCCTTGGTGTAGATAGTGATTTAGTTAAGTGGGGAGTGAATGAAAGTAAAATTAGCACATTTAACTGGTGGCAAGAGCTACAAACCGAGCATGCATTAGTCGCCTTTACCCCTACTCAACATTTTTCGGGACGTGGATTAAGTGATGCAAACAACACACTTTGGGGTTCGTGGGTAATTAAAACCGCGCAACAAAGTGTTTATTTTAGTGGTGACTCGGGTTACTTTGCAGGCTTTAAAGAAATTGGCAATAAGTATGGTCCTTTTGATTTAACACTTATTGAAACCGGTGCCTACGACAAAGATTGGGCCGATATTCACATGACACCCGAGCAGTCGGTACAAGCACACCTAGATCTGAAAGGTAAAATTATGGTGCCTATTCATAACGGTACATTTGATTTAGCATTTCATAGCTGGATAGATCCACTTGAGCGTGTAACAACATCGAGTGCAGCTAAAAATGTGGCATTAAGTACGCCACAGTTTGGGCAAATATTTAACGTAAGCGATAACCCCATAAACACCCAGTGGTGGTTACAACCTACTAAATAAGTAAAGCGGCTATTAAGCCGCTTTTTTTATAGTGAGCGTTCCTAATACAACAAAGGCTGCCGCTAGGGTAAAAAACATAGCTTGTTGAGCAAATAAAGCTGCTACAAAAAATACACCGCCGCTGCCTAAGAATAAGAGTCCGCTTTTTTTAGTTTGGTTCATTGTGTGTGCTCCATTTATGTTGTTGATTATTTATACACCCCACACCAAATATTTTCAATTTTTCAAAAATAGAACAGGCAAAGTGATAAATATTCGACTCAAATTAGTGCATCCTTTATATTAAAAGCCAATTTTAAAAACTATTCAGAAAACTATGGCATCATCTCTTTTAAAAAGCGCTAGCTTAAGCTTGCTAGTCGCTCTCTTTGGTTGCTCTGAACCTGCAAGCGAGCATTCTTCTTTAAAAAATCCCCCGGGCGTTAGCCTAAATAACGTAAAACAGCATATAAAAACGCTTGCCTCTGATGACTTTCAAGGGCGCGGCCCACTTACCCATGGTGAAGTAAAAACCGTGGGTTACTTGAGCGAGCAATACGAAGCTATGGGTTTAGCTGGGGCGTATAATGGCAAGTATTTACAGCCAGTAAAAATGGCCATGGTCACAGCTAATCAAAATATGCAATTACAGGTGGGCGACTTAAAGTTTAAAGCAGGCAAAGATTTTACCGCCCGTACAGAGCAATTACAGCCACTAATTGATGTGCGAAACTCTGACATTGTATTTGTGGGTTACGGTATTAATGCCCCCGAATACAATTGGAACGATTATGAAAACATTAATGTTAAAGGTAAAACCGTTATTGTATTGGTAAACGACCCTGGCTTTGCTACACAAAACGATGCGTTATTTACAGGTAACGCTATGACCTACTACGGTCGTTGGACTTACAAATACGAAGAAGCCGCACGCCAGGGTGCCAAAGCGGTATTTATTGTGCACGAAACTGCCCCTGCAGCTTACCCTTGGGGCGTGGTTGAAAGTTCAAACACAGGGACTAAATACACCCTAATGGACAATAACCTAAACGCCTCTAAGCTCCCAGTTATGGGCTGGCTAACACTTAATACTACTGAGAAAATTTTTAATGCAGCCCAGCTCAACTATCAAAATTTAAAACAAAAGGCTTTAAGGGATGACTTTAAAGCCACAGCGCTTAATTTAACAGCCAACCTTTCATTTAAAAACGAAGTATCGCATGCCAAATCACATAACGTAGTTGCGCAAATTACAGGAAGCGACGCCCCAAATGAGTACGTGGTAATAGGCGCTCATTGGGATCATTTTGGTACCAAGCAAACCGACAGTGGCCCTAAAATTTATAACGGCGCAGTAGATAATGCTTCTGGCACAGCGGCCACACTTGAAATTGCCCGCATTATGAATCAAATCCATGAGCAAACACCGTTTAAGCGCTCTATTTTATTTGCTAATTTTACCGCTGAAGAGACTGGCCTCATTGGCTCGCAAGAGTTTGCAACCGGTGGCGTTGTGCCCACTAAACAAATGGTCGCTCTGTTAAATATTGACGGAATGAACGTGCTAGATGGCACTGATTACATTTTGCAATACGGTAAAGATTTATCCACCCTAGAAAACTACCTAGCAAACGCGGCAAAAGCACAAGGTCGTGTTGTTAAAATGGACCCTCGCCCGCAAAACGGTTTGTTTTTTAGATCAGATCATTTTTCTTTAGCTAAGCAAGGTGTGCCTAGTTTATTATTTATGAGCCTTGGCGATACCGACCCTGATTACATTGCGCATAAATACCATAAAGAAGCCGACGATTACTCCCCGCAGTGGTCATTAGGTGGCGTAAAGCAAGACATAGAGCTTATTGTTGATATAGCCACACAGCTTGCTAACAATGGCGATTGGCCTACATGGACGAGTGACTCAGACTTTAAAGCAAAGCGCGAGCAAGATAAGGCGCATTAGTAAGCAATGTTTAAAGCTAAATAGCAATTATACCAATTGAATTAAAATCCTCCTACTTGGAGGATTTTAATTTTGAGCGCGCCCGCATTAGTAAGGTTTCGGCTTTGGCGCCTAAATACACATAAATAGCCAAGGCTATTAAAAGCCCTACCACCGCAAGCATCATCGCAATAGCCGGTAATAAGTATTCAGCTTGCCCGAGCGCCGCTTTAAACATGGTTAATAGCGCCTCAATAGATATTGCAATGAGCACGGTAGATATAAACCGGGTAATTGTGCGCCGTGTAGAAGAGTGCCTAAATATATCTTTGTGCATTAAAATCTCTTCTTCGAGAATGGTTTTTCCTAAATCAAATACGGCTAGCGCTAAAGTAATATATATAATAATGCTAAAAGGCTCGAGGGGATCAGACGTTGAGTCAAAATGGGTTAATAATGCATATATATCGTTAAATACTATGCTCAGTAAAAAAAGTACCAAAGTAAATAAACACGCCACAATCACCCCATAACCCGCCTTAAAATAAGGCGAAATACCGGCACGCGCGCTGTCTCCCATTACAAACTCAATTAACTGGGTTAAACATACGTCTAACACTAAATAATGCTGCTGGTTAATTGGCTTTTTTAGCTCTTTAATAGCCGAAATACATAAATGATTAGTTGCGATAGAAATATACGGATCGGTAAAACACACCGTATCGGTTTGTATAGATTGTAAAAAGTAAGGGCGCTCACTTAAATCTTGCTGATTACCTTGCTCTGCTAATTTTTTATAGGCACGCTTAAAGCACACATTATTGCCTTGCTGAAGCCCAGATTCATTTAAACAATATTGCAACTCTAAAAAGGGATATTGCTTTACTAAAAAACGCGTATCTCGATTTTTGTTCAGCCCATCTTCAATACTCATTAAAATAGAGTCAAGCAAGCTGTGTATTACATGCTCATACTCATGGTAGCGCTCAACGCTACTTATATAACTCATTCGCGCCATAATTGTGTACTCACTCAGTTGCTATAGCATTAACTAAGCAAGTTTAAAACCAAGTATAAAAAGTGTTTTTATTCATAAGCTTAAAATTTTAACTTACGCTCATTTGCACCTACTTGGTGAAAAAGCAGTTATGTCTGCGCCACGCATAAAAAAAGCAGCTAAGTAAATGTTACTTAACTGCTTTGTGAGTATGATTTGGTAAACTTTATAACTGATATTAGGCTATCACCACTGCTACCTAAACGATTAACGATAACTTTAAAACGTGCTGTAAATTTAGGTAAAAAGCAATACCGAGTCAGTATACTTACTACGACTTATACAAACTTTGTAGTTAAGAAATAAGAAGTCCTTTTCTGAGATCCATAAGGGGAAACTGGTTATTTATATTCAAAAAAATCGTTTTCAGTTAGGCCATTTTGCGCGCTTACTGGTAGATGCTGCTTAGCGGCTTGTACGTCACTAGGTTGATTAACCTCAGCACTATTATTTTTAGATGGCTCTAATTCAGCATTCGCTAATACCATTGACGATGAAACCACAGTGGCAGCAACTAAGAGTGTTTTTAGCTTTTTCATAATGTAATCCTTCAGCGTAATCCAGCTAACTAATAACCTAGCTGGTATAAATTTGCTCTGTGGTGCTTGCTAGTCACATCCTTGTTATTCTTTTTAATAGGCTCCCTTGCCTATTTAGGTTGTCTTGGGCAACTCAGAATTTAGCTAAACCACAGAGCATTAATTGTTTACGCTTGTGAAAACTCAGCCTTCGACAGCTCATTGTTTCCATCAGTATCCAACTGCGTAAATTGTTTCATTAAATCGGCATCTACCGATGCTTCTGCTTGGCTAATTGCGCCATTGCCATCAACATCTAAAGTGTCAAAGTCGGTACCTGCAAAAGCAGTGCTAGATGATGCAAATGCCATTACGGCCAGGATTGAATTTAACGTTTTCATAAAATACTCCTTCACTCTACGTTATATATAGGGTGCCCTGTGTATTACACTGTCCTTGTTATTCTTTATAGTAAGCTCCCTTGCCTACTTAGGTTGTCTTTGGCAACTCAGAATTAACGTGTCACTGGGCGTTAACTTCTCAAAGCACTCACTTATGCTTTGTCGAACTCACTCTTAGATAGTTCACCGTTTTTGTCAGTATCAAGTTTTGTAAACTGACTCATTAGTTCAGCATCAGCAGATGCTTCTAATGGGCTTAATGCGCCACTGCCATCTTTATCGAGTGTGTCAAAATCTGTTACTGCAAAAGCCGCTGATGAAGAGGCTAAAGCCATTAATACCAATGTTGATTGTGCCTTTTTCATAATGAAATCCTTCATAGGGTTAGGTGATTTAGCCATATGGCCTTGATCACGTTTTGCTTAATACAACCTAGTATTACAACTTCAATGCCAGATTGAATTAAACATTTAAAATCAACAACTTAAACATTAAAATTAATAATCATGCCCTTTTGGCCAACTAATTTTGTTGCTCTTTAGCAACAGCGCGTTACACCAATTGAAATATACACAGTAAATCAGTTACTTATAAATAATTAAAAAGACACATTTAGGGGAGCAGCTATCTAAAAGTACAAATTTGATGGTTTTGAGAATAAACTGAATCTGAACAGAAAAATAAATGAGGTTACAAGGGCGAACTTTAAAAACCTAAAACACTGAAAATAATACACTTTTAAATTATTTTAAAAATATTTATAAATAATTTTAATAGCAAATTAAAAAAATAGGATTTTGTTGCCAAATGGCGAATTAACTTTAAGGTGTAGCGCTTTAAAGGAGGGATTTAAAACCGTGTTCGCTATTAACACTATGGAAGTTTTGAGCTGTGCGCCTTTATAAATGCTAAGGCCACCGATAAATGCCTTTACTCAGTGGCCCTAGGGCGTGTTGAACTTTGCGGATTGAAATTTGTTCAATCTAGGGGCGATCAAATCGCGGCGCGAGGTTTGTAACCTAGTGGGCTCGATAACTGCTCCTGCGTTATTCTAATGACTTACATCCATGTAAGAATAAGTAAAAACCGAGCAAAGCTTCCGCGTCCTGCTCACGCCCCTTACCTACATCCATGTAGGCAACAAAGAGTTTATCGCCCCTAGGCAGAACCCAAAGGGCAGCGCATGTTTGGCATTTATGCTACGTTATCGCCTATTTATGGGGAATAACCACACTTCATAGGCTCTGCCTTGCCTAAAAACCAAACATACTGCTGCAAATTCAAACGCCAAAGGTCTACACGCCCTAGTTATACAAAAAATAAAAAGTTGAATCGATAGAGGCTATTTCCAACCTTGTTGCCATTTTTGAGTGTCTTTTAAATCGCGCCAACTAATTGGGTATTGGTTTTTAGAAAATACTGACTCGGTAATACATTCAATTACATTACCCTCTTCATCGTATTCAACTTCGACAATAATAAAGTGTTTTTCTTTATTAATTGCTGGTGTGGCGGTCCATTTACTATTGAGTAATTTTTTAGGGTTTAATTTATTCATAACTTTAAATAATCGTTTTTTTAATAATACGGCCTAACCCACTGTTTAGCTCAACATAAAATTAGGTCGTATTAATATTATTTCACCAGCGTACTGGTTACTCCGCGATTAACTTACCTTTATACATTTTCATTTGGCAATGAAAGTCGTATTCACCTGTTTTAAGCTCAGGCAAAGTGATTTTATTACTCCCCATTGCAAGGCTTTCACTTACATCAAGCTGCGGGAACACCACCGTTTCTGCGCACGGTGCGCTATCTTTTCTATCAAATGTAAATGTGACTTTTTTATTGGCCGCCACTTTTATATGACTTGGTTGATAAACGCCATTATTTACCACTATGGTTTGCGTATTATCATTACTGTGTATTTGCTTTGGCTTATAAAGCCAAAACCAATAAATAATAGCCACTATTAATACTGCACCAAGTAAATTTATCATCAACATTATTAACTCCTTAGCGCTTATTCGGTTTATAAAAACGTAAGCGATTGGCATTGGTGACTACTGTCAGTGATGAAAGCGCCATAGCTGCGCCCGCCACTACTGGGTTTAGTAGCACACCAATAAACGGATACAGCACACCGGCTGCAATAGGAATACCCGCAACGTTATAAATAAAGGCACCAAACAAGTTTTGTTTAATGTTTTTAATTGTTGCGCTGCTAATGGCAATAGCATCGGCAAGGCCATGTAGTGAGCCACGCATTAAGGTAATATCGGCGCTTTCTATGGCTACATCTGTACCTGTGCCAATTGCAAAACCGACATCTGCTTTAGCAAGCGCGGGGGCATCATTGATCCCATCTCCCGTCATACCTACAATTTCGCCTTGCTGCTGGCGTTTACTCACTTCGTTTACCTTATCCTCTGGCAACACCTCTGCAATAAAATCATCAATACCGACTTTTTTAGCCACAGCGTGTGCAGTCGCCTTATTATCGCCAGTTAGCATTACTAGATGAATACCTTTATTTTGCAGGCGCTTAATTGCCTGTACTGAGTCTTCTTTTAGCGGATCCGCCACCGCGATTAAGGCCATTAGTTGATTATTACAGGCAAAGTACATCGGGGTTTTTGCATCATTTGCAAAGGTATGTGCTTGCTCAGTGGCGTCATCAACTGCAATCTTGTATTTATCCATAAGCGCTTTATTGCCAAATAACACTGTTTGCCCATTCACCACTCCACTTACACCTTTACCGGTAATCGCATCAAAGTCGGTAACTTTACTCAAGGTTACGTTTTGTTTTTTAGCGTACTGTGTAATCGCCTCTGCAAGAGGATGCTCAGAGCTATTCTCTAGGCTTGCAACTAATCGCATTAAGTTATTTTCATCTGCGTTATTAAACGTGACAACATCTGTTACCTGTGGTGCACCTTGGGTGATAGTGCCGGTTTTATCTAAAATCATGGTGGTAATTTTAGAGGTAGTTTGCAGTGACTCGCCATTGCGAATTAATATGCCAAACTCGGCGGCTTTACCAATCCCCACCATTACCGACATAGGCGTTGCTAAACCCAACGCACATGGGCATGCAATAATCAGCACGGTGGTTAATGCTACCACCGCATAAGCAATGGAAGGCGCTGGGCCAAAATTTAGCCATGCAAGGGCTGCTAGAATCGCAATTATCATTACTGTGGGCACAAATATGCCCGATATAACATCGGCTAACCGCCCTATTGAAGGCTTAGAGTTTTGCGCGCGTTTTACCATATTAATAATGTTGGCAAGGGTTGTTTCTTGGCCTATATGTGTGGCTTCAAATAATAATGTGCCGCTTTTATTAATGCTGCCTGCAACTACTTTATCGCCAGCTTGCTTACTCACTGGCATAGGCTCTCCCGTGAGCATAGACTCATCTAGTCTGCTGCTACCTTCGAGCACATCACCATCTACCGGGATTTTTTCGCCTGGGCGTACCCGTACATGGTCGCCCTTTTCAACATCACTTATGTCTATATCTTGCTCTTTGCCGTCGCGTATTATACGGGCTGTTTTTGCTTGTAGCCCAATTAAACGCTTAATGGCCTGCGAAGTACGCCCACGCGCTTTCACTTCAAAAGCCAGGCCTAAACTAATTAACCCGATTATCATTGAAGAAGCTTCAAAATAAACGTGCCTTGCAACCTCAGGTAGTAAGCTAGGCGCAAGTACAACACACATTGAATATAACCACGCAGTGCCCGTTCCCAAAGCAATAAGCGTATCCATGTTAGCACCATGATTTTTAAATGATTGCCATGCGCCTTTATAAAATTGCTTACCTGCTACAGCCATAACCATAAACGTGATAATACCAACCACACCCCAAGCTATACGCTGGTTAGTGGTTGTCACGCTCATATCAAAAATAAGCCCATAAATCATAAGCGGCACGCCAACACCTAAAGCTAGCAGCATGTTGCGCATTAGCTTTTTATAATGTGCCTCGTCTGACTTGGCTTTTTCATCAAGCGCATCTTGCTCTGATGTGTTATCCATAGGTTTTGCGCCGTAACCTATATTTTCAACGGCGCTAATTAATGTACTTTGCTGCGCACTGCCCTCTACGCGTACGGTGCGATCAGCAAAGTTCATTTCTACATTGTTTGCGCCTTGCACACTATTGAGGGCTTTTTCTATTTTGGCAACACAACTGCCACAATTTGCACCTTCAATAATAAAGTTTTGCTCTGTTGTTTTACTGCTACTCATTGCATATCTCCGCTTTTATTTGGCTCAACAAGTGGGTCAACAAACGTCTCTATTAAGCTACACACATCACTTGCAACAGCGCCATCAGCTGATGTTTCCCACTGTTTTAACGCCGCTTGCATACGCACTCGTAATTTAAGGGTTTCTTGAAACAAGGCTTCGGTTTCTTCTAAACGTTTTGCAATAATTTGCCGCGTAAGTGGGCATGGGCAGTGCCCTTGCTCTGACTCACCAATGATATGTTGTATATCTTTGAGGGAAAACCCGAGCTTTCGGGCGCTTATAATAAACTGTAAACGTTGGCGGTCTGCTTTTGTATATTCTTGATAGCCGTTACTTTGGCTACGTATGGGCGTTAAAAGGCCTATTCGTGTGTAGTGACGAACTGTATCAGGCGTTACACCCATTAATTCAGCTAATTGCTTAACGTACATAATTTAGCCCCTTTAATGTTTAGAGCTCAATTGTAAACCTATGTGTGACACACAGGTCAAGAGAGGGGAGCATTAAAGCATAACTTAAATTTACTGGAGCTGATAAAATAAAAGCGCGCTAATGAGCGCGCTTAAAAAGAGGCAGAGCAGAGAGGTTAATTTTCTTGTTGGCGAGAGGCTTTTAACTCTTCACTTAGTTCACCCGCTATTTCTTGAATTTTTGGCATTGCATCTTGCACTAAGCTTTGCGACATTTGCATAGACTCTTGCATTACTACAGGCATTTTTTCGAGAATTTTTTGCCCTGTTTCAGTTTTATAAAACGCCAGCATGTCGGCAATTTCTTGCTCGTTAAAATGTTTGTCGTATACGTTAACCATCATCGGCTGCATTTTTTTCCAGCTCATTTCGGTTTTAAGTACGTTGGTCATATCTGCGTAGTATTTATCAAAAATAGCTTGCTCAGAGGGCTTAACACCCATTTGCGCAGACATGTTTTTCATCATGCCCTCAACTTGCCCGTACATAGAGTCAACCATAGCATCCATGTTCATTACGTTAATTAGCTCATCTATTTTTTGCTGCTTAGTTGCTTCGTCAGCCAATACGCTGCCAGAAAATATAAGTAACGAAAGTAATAGTGCCTTAGCCATTGTTATGTCCTTAAATATAAAAAGTAAGACCATATTCACATGATTAATACTAATCTGCAATAATACTTAATTAAGCGAAATGGTATAAATATCCTATGGCTAATCGTCTTCTACGTTATCAAGCCCTTTAGTGCCTTCTTTAGCTTTAAGCTTATGATGAATTGCTGATTTTATTAACATATAGCCACTAATAGGGGCAGTAATTAATAAAAACACGGTGATCAATATTTCTTTAACACTAAAACCTTGCCCAGAATTAGCAAAAAACACCATTGCCGCAATAAGTATGCTGGCCATGCCTAAAGTTGTTGCCTTAGTTGGTCCATGCAAACGCATGTAAAAGTCAGGCAATTTAATTAACCCTAATGAACCAATTAAAATAAACAGCCCGCCAAACAATAATAATATAGATACAACCCATTCGCTTATCATTAAAAAATCCTATTCAATTATATCGCCACGTAGCAAATACTTACATACAGCAACAGTACTAATAAAACCGAGCATAGCTATTAGTAATGCAGCTTCAAAGTACAAACCAGTACCCATACTAATACTGTACAAAATAATTAATGCTATAACATTAATATACATAGTATCGAGTGCCAAAATACGGTCCGGCACCGACGGACCAATAATAAGTCGCCATAAATTTAGTAATAGCGATAAGCCAATCATAGAAAAAACAATGAGTAATACAGTATCTAGCATTGAAAAATCTCCTTTAGGGGAGCTTCGTAGCGTTGTTTAATTTGTTTAATAAGTGCCTCTTCATCTTTTAAATCAAGCACATGTATAAGTAAATAACGCTGTTTAGGCTTTTCGCCTTCGCCCAGTGACTCAGGAATAGGATATACCTCGGCACTTACTGTACCAGGTGTAAGAGATACACAACTGGCAAGAATTGTAATGGGCATATCGTGTATTAAATCTATTGGCACTTTAACAAAAGCAGGACGTAACTTTTTAGCTGGACCAACTATTAATAAGGCGACCTGTAAATTAGCAATGACTATATCGTAAAGTACAATGAGTAGTTGTTTTAATGCTAAACCTGGCTTTAGTATTAAGGGTTGCGGGTCGCGTAATGAAACACTTAATAACGGTATAAATATCGCAAAAAACGTAGCTAATACTATATGCCCTGCTGATACACTATTATTGAGCAACAACCAAATTAAAAATAAAAACAAACTACGAAACGGCGTTGGCAACCAACGATAACGGGCTTGTAACCTCATTACTTACCTCCCTGCATGACTGCGTTAATGCCACCACTTATATCATGCAATTGCGTAGCAGCGCTGACCATGTATTCGCTTATTGGCCCGCCAAAAACAACTAACAAAGGTGAGCACGCAAGTAGCCCTACAATTATCATCACCTGTAATGGGTGGGCATTTTCGCCCTCGGCGCTTTCTACTTTATTACCTTTTCTTTCCCAAAACATACTTGTGCCAGCACGAGAAAGTGCAACTAATAAAACAAAGCTAGCAATTAAATAGACAGGCCAAAAAAGTAAGGCTTGCTCGCTATTTAAGGTTGTTTTGAGGATCCAAACTTTTCCAACAAACCCCGATAGCGGCGGCATACCTACCACGGTTAATGCCGCAATGACAAAACATGCCCCTAGTAAATAAGGTTGGTTTACGGCTCGCCCGGCAACAAGTCTATCCCCTACTTTGCCCCTTTGTGTGGCAATTAAATCAGCTAATAAAAATAGTGCAGCACTGACTAATGTGGAGTGTACTAAATAATAAAGCAGTGCAGCTGTTGCCGTTACGTTTTGCAGTGCAATTAGAGCGACTAACGTCCCTACTGATACAACAACTAAATTTGCCGTTAACTTACGTAAATCTTGCGCAGCCATTACGCCAATTGCACCAACTACTATAGTAGCAATGGCTAAGCCCCATAACCACGATTGCGCCATATGTTCAAGCTCACCGGCTTGCTCACCAAAAATAACGGTATAAACGCGCAGCATGGCGTATACCCCCACTTTGGTCATAATAGCAAATAAAGCGGCAACCACAGGCTTTGCACTGGCATAAGTATTTGGTAGCCACAAGTGCAAAGGGAGCAATGCGGCTTTTAAAGCAAATACAACTAACAGCAGTAAGCCGCCAGCCTTTGCCAAATAGACGTCATCGCCTGTTAACAAGGCAACTTTTTGCGTCATATCAGCAATGTTTAATGTACCCAGCACGCCGTATAAAATACCTAAACCAATTAAAAATACGCTCGATCCAACCAAATTTAATATTACGTATTGGAGGGCTGCACGGGTATTTTGTTTATCTCCGGCATGCATAAGTAGTGAATATGAGGCAATCAACAGCACCTCAAAAAATACAAATACATTAAATAAGTCACCGGTTAAAAATGCCCCATTAACACCTAATATTAAAAAATGAACTAATGGATGAAAAAAGTTTCCTTTTGCATCATCGCCCGCACAACCATATAAAACGACTCCCATTCCTAAAAAGGATGTAAGTGCAACCAATAAAGTAGAAAGCATATCGGCAACCAGCACTATGCCAAAAGGAGCAGACCAATTACCAATAGCGTATACATTAATACCACTGTTATATACTTGGATTAACAGCAATGCACTGACAATAAATGTGATCACCGCCATAACTGATGAGGCAATACGGCGAATACGTAAACTTTTACCACAGGGTGGCAAAAGCAGTATTACCGCTGCCAGCATAGGTAATAAAATAGGCAAAGAGGTTAAATGTTGAATCATTTTTGCTCCTTGCTATCGGCTGCGCTTTTGATGATTTGCCCATCGACATGGTCGCTACCTAAATCAGCTCTACCACGTATAGCTAAAATAACCACAAACGCAGTCATAGCAAACCCTATTACTATTGCAGTAAGTACTAGTGCTTGCGGTAAAGGATCGGCATATTCAGCCCCTGTACCAAGCACAACTGCTTTATTTATGGTTAAGCGACCCGCAGAAAACAAAAATAAGTTAACGGCATAGGAAATCATAGTAAGCCCAAGCACTACCGGAAACGTACGGGCTCTTAGCAGCAAAAACACACCGCAACTAACTAATACACCAACGCAAGATGCGTACAATAGCTCCATTAAATATTTACCTCTTTTTTCTGGGTATCTGCTGTCATGTTGCCAAGGCTTGCTAATATCATTAACGTGGCTCCAACTACGGTTAAATAAACGCCCAAATCAAACACAATTGCACTTGCAAGCTCTGTTTTGCCGATAAATGGGATATCGAAATAATCAAACCACGTAGTTAAAAACGGTCTATCAAAGAACCAACTACCAACCCCAGTAAACAAGGCAATACCGATACCTGATGCAATAATTTTCCGGTAGTTGACTGCAAACCGCTCGCTTATCCAAGCTGAACCATGAGCCATGTACTGCAATATAAAAGCAATTGATGTTACTAAACCTGCAATAAAGCCACCGCCAGGTAAGTTATGTCCACGTAAGAAAATATAAGCCGACACTAATAAGGCAAGTGGTAATAAGCTATGCGAAATACTGGCAAGTAGTATAGGATGGCGTTCGCGTGCCCATGGGCGCCCTTCGCCATCACTTGCAGGCATAAACAATGGAATACGAGAAAGCACTTTAAATATACCCAACGCTGCAATACCCAATACGGTAATTTCGCCTAGCGTGTCAAAGCCCCTAAAATCAACCAAAATAACGTTTACTACATTGGTACCGCCACCACCTGTTTTGGCATTGGCTATGAAAAAATCTGATATCGACTCGAGTGGGCGTGTAAGTAATGCATAACATATACTTGCCACTACAATACCCAGTGTTGAGGCGATTCCTAAATCTCTCAGTACTCTTAACGAGCTAGACTCTTTAGGCGTATGTTGTGGTAAGAAAAACAACGCCAACATTAATAAAATAACGGTTGCTACTTCTACCGTTAATTGCGTAAGCGCTAAGTCGGGCGCAGAAAAACGAGTAAATGCCACCGACACCATGAGCCCTACAATAGAAATCATTAGTAACGCAACTACACGAGAGCGATGCCAAATTACGGTGGCTAATGCACCTATAATTAATAAGCCAGCGCCAATTGCGTTGTGAACATCAACAGGTGTGCTCGCCATCGTGCCAGCTAATGCTTGCATTTCAAATAAAGGCCAGCCCGCACATAACAATACAACACCTAGCATAATCACCAAGTAGCGCTGCAAGGAACCATTTTCGATATGATTAATTTTTGATTGGCACCAAGAAATAACGGATAACACCGCTCGCTCAAATGTTTTTTTAGCATTAAAAGGCGGTAAAGATGCCTGAAATTGAAATAAGTATTTGCGGTTAATGTAAATAAATAACCCGCCAGCTACTGCCATTGCACTCATGAGTAATGGCAGGTTAAACCCATGCCATAAAGCCACTACATACTCCGGCATTGCTTTACCAAGCACAGCCGAAGAAGCAGCCGATAAAATGCCCCCAACAATAAAGTGCGGGAAAATACCAACAAGTAAACAAATGACAACTAATATCTCTATTGGAACGCGCATATAGCGCGGCGGCTCATGTGGTGTTTTTGGTAAATCGATTGGGTCACCGTTAAAAAATACATCGTGTATAAAGCGTGCCGAATAAGCGACTGAAAATGCGCCTGCAATTGTTGCCAGCACAGGAATGAGCCACGACATAGAGCCAAGCACTTGCTGATGTAAAGTTTCGGCAAAAAACATTTCTTTAGACAAAAAGCCATTAAGCAATGGTACACCTGCCATCGAGGCTGCCGCGACCATTGCAAGGGTCGCGGTATAGGGTAAAAATCGCCACATGCCATTTAGTTTTCGCATATCACGCGTACCGGTTTCATGATCAATGATACCGGTTGCCATAAATAAAGACGCTTTAAAGGTAGCATGGTTAATAATATGAAAAATAGCGGCCACGGTCGCAAGTTCTGTATCAAGGCCTAACAACAAGGTAATTAAGCCCAAATGGCTGATGGTAGAATAGGCCAGCAACCCTTTTAAATCGTGTTTAAATAACGCGATATAAGCACCCGTTAATAGCGTAGTTAACCCGGTTAAACCGACTAAAATAAACCACGTATCGGTGCCCGATAACGCAGGGTAAAAACGCGCAAGTAAAAAGATACCTGCTTTAACCATAGTGGCCGAGTGTAAATAGGCACTAACAGGCGTAGGGGCAGCCATTGCGTGCGGCAACCAAAAATGAAACGGAAATTGTGCAGACTTTGTAAATGCCCCTAGCAACACAAGTACTAACGCAACCTCGTATAAATCGTGAGACTGGATAATAGCTTTGCTCGCTAAAATAGTATCAAGGTTATAACTTCCTACAATATCACCAAGTAAAATTAACCCTGCAAGTAACGCTAACCCTCCGGCTCCGGTAACTGCAAGTGCCATACGCGCACCTTTTCGGGCTTCAGATTTTTGCCACCAAAAACTAATCAGTAAAAATGAGCTTATACTGGTTAATTCCCAAAACAACCATAGCTGAATAACGTTATTCGACATAACAATACCCAACATGGCCGTCATAAATAACATTAAGTAGCTATAAAGCTTTGGCATTGAATCATTAGCACTTAAGTAGTAACGCGTATACAAAATAACAAGTAAACCTATGCCCAAAATCATGAACATAAACAGTAAACTAAGACCATCTAAGCGAAGAGATAAATCAAGTCCCAGTGTGGGGATCCACGACAATGTATAACGAATTGTTTCGCCCGCTAAAACCGCAGGTGCATGGTAAAGTGTAATTCCCAACGCAGCCAAAGGAGCAAGGGCTGTTAAACCCGCGCTTTGGTTTCGCGTTAGTTTACCTGTGCATGCAGAAATAACACTGCCAATTAAGGATAACAAGGGTATCCAGAGCAAAGTCATAATGTAGGGCCTTTTATTATCATAAGTTTATCAGGGCATCCCTTTTTTGGTGACTTAAAGATGCTTTTACTACCTGTTTTTAAACGACATTAATACGTATAGTTATACTGAAAAACACAGTTTTTGTCTACGAAAAGCGGATCTGTATGGGGGTTTTTTAAGCACTATTTAACATATCATTAAGCCTTATTTAATTATGCTAACAGCTAATTTTTTACCCCCTTATTTGTCGACGTAGGGGCGCTAGGAAGACGTTTTAAATGGTCGTTAACTATATCTAGTTGATTTATCCAAAGCGCCCTGTATTGGTCCGAAAGCCCTAATTGCTGATACTCCATAATAGACCAATTTTCGCTTGGCTTATAAGCAACCCCCCCTTTTTGACAACTATTAGCTTTATGCCACCCTTGAGGTTTCTGTTTCCCATCAGAAATATACAAATTAGGTGCAACAAGCCCACGTTGTGTGCATAACCAAGCCTGTTTAGTTAGCGGTAACGCGTATTCATCCTCAAATCCGTTAAAGTGCATCAATTCATGTAAAAACACATGGTACTGTGCATCTGAATTTATAAGCATGGTGTTATTCGTTACATTAGCAGTGCCATACTTGGGCATCATAATAATAAAATCAAAATTTTCAGTAACCGATTTTATGAGCTTGGGTGTTTGCACACTACACTGCGCAGCTTGGTTTTTATCTATTGAGCATTTCACTGCGCCCGCAACATACACAGGCATAGAAAAGCAAAAAACATGTTTGCGCGGTTCTGGTGCTTGATCATAACGTGAGATTAGCTCATTTAATTTATATAAACCTGAGCGATGGTTACTCATAGTAAGCACATTAAAAAGACATTGCGTTTGTGGTTCAATATCATCACTTATAGAAGCAAACCCAAGTTGATTAATGAATTCATTTGATACTTGGCTGTAATGGGTACTTAGCTCTAGCTTAAGGTGATTTTTTTCATTTCCCTCTGGCAATAGTTTTTCATTAGCGAGTAAGGCTAAATCTTGCCACCGCGAATGAACCAATAACTGCTCAGCTAATGTTTTTCGATGTTCAACTGATAAGTTACTCGCCCCGGCACGCCAAAAAACCTTTGCCGTATTTGCATGCCCACTATTTATAAGCCTAAGTGAATATCGATATTGTGCTAAAGGAATTGAGAGACGTGCCAACTTAGCTAATTGCGTATCCGGGAGCTGGCTAACATGCGAACGAAAATAGGAAGGGGTTTGCCAGTAGCTTTGTAATACATTGGCTTTTGAATTTAATACATGCCAAAAGCCAATTGCGCCAAAACGATTACTAGAGCCTGATAGAATTAAGCACCCTAGTAATACACTTAGAAACTTAACATACTTAGCTAGCGTCAGCACCAGCCATCAGCTCAAGCTCTAAACGGGCATATTTGTACTCAATAAACTCATGCACATTTGTGGATAGCGCTAACCTAAAGTAGTCCGCAGCTAAATACTGCTCACCCGCTGCTTGGTGCATTTTGGCTAAATAAAAATACGCCTCACACAAACGTTGTGCGTATTCTTGCTCAGATTTAACACCTTCGCTAATACCCGATAAAAACGTATGCTCACTCATTTCACCGCTATAAAGCGAAATTAATTGATACGCCCATTGCGATTCATCTAAGGCAGCAGCATTGGCTTTAAGGTCTGTTAGTGCTTGTTGTTTATCTTCTTGCGATTGTGCAAGGTAAAGCCATAATACTCGGTAAGGATCGTTTGGTGAACGCGCTAAAAACTCATCAAAATCGCTTTGCGCCAAGTTTGCTCTTTCACCATAATACAGTGCAATACCACGGTTTAAATAAGCGTATTCATGCTCTTCATTAAGCTCAAGGGCTGAATCAAAAAACTCATACGCTTTTTCGTATTGCTGCATTAAAGTGTGCTGAATACCTAAAAAGTTATATACCTCAGCTAAATCAGGCTTTAATTTTATAGCACGGTTAAAATCAATGCGAGATAACGTAGTCATTCCTAAACTATCAAATAACACCCCACGGTCATAATAAAGCTTAGCTTGTTGCTCGGTACTTAAATCGGCTCTATTTAATAGTTCAGAGTAACGCGCAATCGCAATTTCACTTCTAAAATCGGATGCAAGGGGTGCTGTAAATGGCACATTAACAATCGGCGTAGGTGTTGATTCAGTCGTAGTTTGGCAAGCGCTTAAAGACAAAATAGCAAAAGATGCCAAAGCTAAATGTTTGAGTATCATTAAAATCCTTAATACCAAGATATATCGCAATAAAAATAAGACAGACCTTGTCTAATAAGGTTTCATTAAAGCATAAAAAAAGGGGCTAAACAGCCCCTTTTTTATTATCCCGCGTATATTAACGGGTTAAAGTTTAGCAATTATGCGTCTTTTGACTCATCAGCTGCTGGTGCTGCTGACTCCATTGCTTCTTTAATGCTTAGACGTACACGGCCTTGGCGGTCTACTTCTAGTACTTTAACTTTAACTTCTTGACCTTCACTTAAGTGGTCAGTTACGTTGTTAACACGCTCTGTACTGATTTGAGAAATATGCACTAGGCCATCTTTACCAGGAAGAATGTTTACAAACGCACCAAAGTCAACAATACGTACAACTTTACCAGTGTAGATAGTACCTACTTCAAGCTCTGCTGTTAATTGCTCAATACGTGTAATTGCGTTTTGTGCGCTTTCACCGTCTGTTGCAGCAATTTTAATTGTACCGTCATCTTCAATTTCAATTGTTGTGCCCGTCTCTTCAGTAAGTTGACGAATAGTAGCGCCACCTTTACCAATTACTTCAGCAATCTTCTTAGCAGGAATTTGCATAGTGTAGATACGAGGAGCAAACATTGATAACTCTTCTGAAGGAGCAGAAATCGCTTCGTCCATCACACCTAAAATGTGTAAACGCGCCGCTTTTGCTTGTTTAAGCGCAATTTGCATGATTTCTTGTGTGATACCTTCAATCTTGATATCCATTTGTAGTGCAGTGATACCGTTAGTAGTACCTGCTACTTTAAAGTCCATGTCACCTAAGTGATCTTCATCACCTAAGATATCTGAAAGAACAACAAACTTTTCATCTTCTTTCACAAGGCCCATCGCGATACCCGCAACAGATGCTTTAATTGGTACACCGGCGTTCATAAGTGCAAGTGACGTACCACAAACAGATGCCATTGAAGACGAACCATTTGATTCAGTAATTTCAGATACAACACGAATTGAGTAAGGGAACTCAGTAAGTGTAGGCATAACAGCTTGGATACCACGCTTAGCTAAGTTACCGTGGCCGATTTCACGACGCTTTGGAGAACCTACAAAACCAGTTTCACCTACACAGAATGGAGGGAAGTTGTAGTTAAGCATAAAGTGATTTTTGTGAGTACCCGTTAAATCATCGATTAACTGTGAGTCACGTTCTGTACCAAGTGTCGCTGTCACAAGTGCTTGTGTTTCGCCACGAGTAAAGATTGCAGAACCGTGAGTACGTGGTAATACACCCGTCATTACATCTAGTGCACGGATCATATCTGGTTCACGACCATCAATACGTTTTTCACCGGCAGTGATGCGGCCACGTACAATTTTCTTCTCTAAAGAACCAAATACTTTGCCTACTTCTTGCTTATCAAGTGTTTCATCTTCAGCAAGTTCACTTGTAAGTGCTTCAATTACAGCGTCTTTGGCTGCAGTTAATGCTTCTTTACGCGCTACTTTATCAGTAATACGGTAAGCTTCACCTACTTTATCTGATGCAAGTGATGCTACTTTTTCTTCAAGAGATACGTTTTTCTCAGGTGCAGTCCAATCCCAAGTAGGCTTACCTGCTTCTGCTTTAAATTCGTTAATTGCGTTAATGATAGCTTGAGATTGCTCATGGCCGTACACAACCGCACCTAGCATTACGTCTTCAGCTAGTACGTCAGCTTCTGATTCAACCATTAGTACTGCGTTATCAGTACCTGCAACAACTAAATCAAGTTGGCTTTCTTCAAGCTCTTTTAGTGTTGGGTTAAGCACGTATTCACCGTTGATGTAACCAACGCGAGAAGCACCAATTGGGCCGCTAAATGGGATACCAGAGATAGCAAGTGCTGCTGATGTACCAATCATCGCAACCATATCTGGTTGAATTTCAGGGTTTACAGATACAACGGTTGCAATAACTTGTACTTCGTTTACGAAACCATTTGGGAAAAGTGGACGAATTGGACGGTCAATAAGACGTGCAATAAGTGTTTCGCCATCGTTAGGACGACCTTCACGCTTTAAGAAACCACCTGGGATACGACCAGCAGCGTACATACGCTCTTGGTAGTTAACAGTAAGTGGGAAAAAGTCTTGACCAGGTTGAGCTTCACGCTTACCAACAACAGTAACTAATACTGACGTGTCACCAATGCTTGCTAGTACAGCGCCGTCAGCTTGACGAGCGATTGCACCTGTTTCTAGGGTAACTGTGTGTTGACCTAGTTGAAATTCTTTAATAATTGCTTGCACTTAAAATATTCCTTAAATGTTTTTATATTTCATTAATAAGTGTCATTAAAAGGGCCAATTACAGTACATAATTGTATTCAGTTGGAAATCAATTAAGTACTACAATTGGCAAAATTTTTAATGACTGCAGATAACCTATTTATCTACGCGCATAGTATATACCAAAGCGACGTAAAATTGCGAGTCTACCCAAAGATAAAAGTAATCGCTTTTATCTCATTATTTATCAATTACTTTATATAAAACGGTTTGTACCAATTCGCTTAATTAAGGCAGGTTTTATAAGGGGAGATATTCGTGCTGGTAAAACGCTAAAGCTCGTTGTTTTATTATACCAATCCGCATAATTAAGTGATCTATTTTGAGGATGGATAAACGTGTTGATAACAAGGCAAAAAACTCGCTATTTAGTTGTTCTCGGCAATTGCTCCTGCATTGCTCTACCTTCTGCATCCATGCAGTCGTAAATGAGAATTTTTTAACGCAGATAGCGACACGTTTAACCCCTGAAAATGATTAAGTATTAATACGGGTTGGTATTAGGCGCATGAGTATTTTAAAACATCATAAAGCCAGTTAGTAAAGCTATTATGGATGATTTTAAATTACAAAATTTAGGCACAAAAAAAGGAGCTATAAAGCTCCTTTTCTCGTAATCAAGTTCTTAGCGACGTAGGCCAAGCTCTTGGATTAACGCAGTATAACGCGAGATGTCTTTACCTTTTAGGTAATCAAGCAATTTACGGCGAGTACTTACTTTACGAAGCAGACCACGACGTGAGTGGAAGTCATGCTTGTGGTCAGCAAAGTGACCTTGAAGCTTGTTGATATCAAAAGTAAGTAAAGCTACTTGTACTTCAGGTGAACCAGTGTCGCCTTCAGCACGTGCAAATTTAGCAATGATATCGATTTTTTCTTGATTGCTTAGTGACATAATAACTCCAAAAGTTAAATTTAATAGGTGCTTTAGCCGATCACTAATTCAGCCAAAACGATTAAGCGGGCGTATTCTACCAACTATGAGAATAACTACAAGTTAAAGTTTACTCTGGTTGCTGATTAGACAGGCCACGCTTTGATTTTAAATGTCCATCAGGGTTGCGCTCACCAGTGCCGATAAACACACCATCAGCCAGGACTTTAATTGCCCCTTCGGGTAATTCAGTGCCTAGCACCACGGCTTGGCCATGGCTAAACGAAACGCCCTGCTCTTTGCTAATTTCTACAACGGGTAAATCAACCAATGCACTATCCATTGGTAATAGTAATTCATCAAGGTATGTAGATGGGGCAACCTCTTCTTCTTTAGCCTTGGCTAATAAGGTTTCAAGGTGCTCAAGCGAGACCATTTTATCTTTAGGGTAATGACCAACTGCTGAGCGATGCAACATAATAACATGTGCACCACAGCCTAGGTTTTCCCCTAAATCATCAACAATGGTACGAATGTACGTGCCTTTAGATACATGGGCGGTCATTTGCACTTCGTTATTCGCTTCATCAAACTCATCAAGCGTTAAGCTAAATACATTTATTTTTCGGCATTTACGCGGTACTTCAATACCTTCACGCGCGTACTTATATAAAGGCTTACCTTCATATTTAAGCGCTGAGTACATTGATGGATACTGATCTGACTCGCCTAAAAACTTTTCTATTTCTGCAGCAAGTTGCTCAGTAGTAATGTTTACATCACGGGTTTCAACCACTTCGCCATCTGAATCTGAGGTAGTGGTGCGCTCACCTAGTTTTGCTCTTACCACATAGGTTTTATCTGTATCGAGCAAAAACTGAGTAAACTTAGTCGCTTCACCAAAACAAATAGGTAGCATACCTGTGGCAAGTGGGTCTAGCGCACCGGTATGGCCAGCTTTTTGGGCAAAATAAATACCTTTAGCTTGCTGTAGGGCTTTGTTCGACGAAATGCCTTGAGGTTTGTTTAACAACAAAATACCATCAATCGGACGGCCTTTACTGCGTCTAGCCATTAGTCTTTAGTGCCTTCTTCGCTATCAGTTTCATCATTTACATGTTTAGCGTTATCTTCGCGAATAACCGAGTCCACTAAGTTAGAGATACGCATCCCTTCCATTAGTGAGTTATCTACTACAAACTTAAGCTCAGGCATTATACGAGCACGAATACGCTTACCCAGTAACGAGCGAATATAGCCCGTAGCTTCGTTAAGTATTTTTGCGCTTTCTTTTGCTTTGTTTTCATCTTCGGTATTAAACACCGTAATAAAAACTTTTGCGTAAGATAAATCGCGCGATACTTCTACCGCAGACACTGTCACCATGCCTAAGCGCGGATCTTTAATTTCGCGTTGTAAAATAACAGCAATTTCTTTTTGAATTTGTTGAGCAACACGATCAGTGCGAGAAAATTCTCTCATGATTGTTTTCCTAAAATCATAACTTACTGAATTAAAATAATAAGTTAATTAAATAATGGATACAGAAATGGGGGCAAAGCCCCCATTTACAATCTTAGCTTACGAGCAATTAAAGTGTACGTTGTACTTCAACTGTCTCAAATACTTCGATTTGGTCACCAACGCGAACGTCATTGTAGTTCTTAACACCGATACCACATTCCATGCCGTTACGTACTTCTTGAACGTCATCTTTAAAGCGACGTAGTGACTCAAGCTCACCTTCGTAAATAACCACGTTGTCACGTAGTACACGAATTGGTGCGCTGCGTTTAATTGTACCTTCAGTAACCATACAACCAGCAATTGCGCCAATTTTTGGAGACTTAAATACGTCACGCACTTCAGCAAGACCGATAATCTCTTGCTTAAATTCAGGTGCAAGCATACCAGACATGGCTTGCTTAACTTCCTCAATTAGGCTGTAGATTACGCTGTAGTAACGAAGGTCTAAGTTTTCAGTGTCAATTACTTTACGTGCAGATGCATCAGCACGAACGTTAAAGCCAACTACGATTGCATTAGATGCAGCCGCAAGTGTTGCATCAGTTTCAGTGATACCACCTACGCCTGAGCCTACAATCTTCACTTTAACTTCATCAGTAGAAAGCTTAGTTAGTGAATCTGAAATTGCTTCAATTGAACCTTGAACGTCTGCTTTAAGTACAATGTTAACTTCAGATACATCGCCTTCAGCCATGTTAGAAAACATGTTTTCAAGCTTCGCTTTTTGCTGACGAGCCAACTTAACGTCGCGGAACTTACCTTGACGGTATAAAGCTACTTCACGCGCTTTACGCTCATCTTTAACAACGGTTGCTTCATCACCTGCCGCCGGTATACCAGAAAGACCTAAAATCTCAACAGGAATAGAAGGGCCAGCTGATTTAATGTCTTTACCATTTTCGTCTTTCATTGCACGAACACGGCCGTATTCAAGACCACACAGTACGATATCGCCTTGATTAAGGGTACCTGATTGAACCAATATAGACGCTACCGGACCACGTCCTTTATCAAGGCGAGATTCAATAACAACACCTGCAGCCATACCTTCAGAAGGGGCACTTAGCTCCAATAATTCTGACTGCATAAGTACAGCTTCTAGTAAGTCATCAATACCTAAGCCAGTTTTAGCTGAGATATGAACGTATTGCGTATCGCCGCCCCAATCTTCAGGGATAACGTCTAGCTGAGCTAGTTCGTTTTTAACGCGATCTGGATCTGCGCCTTCTTTATCCATTTTGTTTACAGCGATGATTAAAGGAACGCCAGCTGCACGAGCATGCTGTACCGCTTCTTTAGTTTGTGGCATTACACCATCATCTGCTGCAACCACTAGGATTACAATATCTGTCGCTTTAGCACCACGTGCACGCATTGATGTAAACGCGGCATGGCCTGGTGTATCTAAGAAAGTGATCATGTTGCCGTTTGTTTCAACGTGATATGCACCAATGTGCTGTGTAATACCACCGGCTTCGCCTGATGCAACTTTAGCTGAACGAATGTAATCAAGTGTTGATGTTTTACCGTGGTCAACGTGACCCATTACAGTTACTACTGGCGCACGAGGCTCAGACTTACCATCTTCATGACGGTCATTTAAAACTGTTTGCTCTAATTCGTTTTCTTTAACAATGATAACTTTGTGGCCCATTTCTTCAGCAACAAGTTGTGCTGTTTCTTGGTCAATCACTTGGTTAATGGTAACCATGTCACCCATTTTCATCATTGTTTTAACAACTTCAGCGCCTTTAACTGCCATGCGTGAAGCAAGCTCAGCAACTGTAATTGTTTCGCTAATACGCACTTCGTTTTTAACATCTGCAGTTGGTTTTTGGAAACCATGCTGTAGTGATGTAGGTGCTTTTAGCTTGCCTTTACGGCCTTTACCACCTGCAAATTTATCTTTTGCTGGGGCTTTTTTCTTTTTCTTAGCACGGCGTGCGCCTTGCTCATCACGTGCATCGGCTACATCTTCTGCCTCACGTGCGTATGTAGAAGTCGTAAGATGGTGATCCGCTGTTTCTTCGCGTTTCTTACGTTCTTCTTCTTCTTTCTTCCAGCGAGCTTCATTTTCTTCAGCTAGCTTTCTTGCCTCTTCTGCTTGACGTTTCGCTTCTTCTTCAGCTTTCTTCAATGCGGCCTCTTCTGCTTCTTTCTGCAGACGCTCAGCTTCGATGCGATCTTTCTCAGACTTAGCACTTTGCTCTGGGGTCATCTGCTGTTGTTTAGCTTTACGCTCTGCATCTGCTTTGCGTTTAGCTTCTTCTTTGGCTTTACGATCAGCGTCTTCTTTTGCTTTACGTTCTGCCTCTTGTTTCGCTTTTAACTCAGCGGCTTCTTGTGCAGCTTTTTGCTGCTCTTCGATACGCGCTTTTTCTTCAGCGGCTAGACGTTGCTGTTCTTGCTCTTGCTCCATTGCGCTCTTTTTCACGTAAGTACGTGTTTTGCGAACTTCAACTTGAACAGCTTTCGCTTTACCCGTAGAGCCCGTTACACTTAATGTGCTTTTGCTCTTACGCTGTAAAGTCATACGTGCTGGGCCATCTGAACCAGTACCACCGTGCGATTTGCTTAAGTGATCAAGTAACTGTGCTTTTTCAGCTTCTGTTACATTGTCACCTGCTTTTTTAGTGATACCCGCTTGTGAAAATTGCTGTAGCAATTTATCAACAGTTGTACCTATATCGCCGGCTAGTTTTTCAACATTTACTTCTGCCATAGTGTGTAATACCTCCGTTAATAAATTACTCGTCTGCGAACCAACAAATATTACGTGCAGCCATAATTAACTCACCTGCTTTTTCAGGTGTAAGCTCTGTAATATCTACTAATTCATCAATACCTTGCTCAGCTAAGTCTTCAAGTGTAACTACACCCTTACTTGCCATAACAAATGCTAGATGACGTTCTAAACCTTCAAGCGCAAGTAAGTCTTCAGCAGGCTCTACGCCCTCTAAGCTTTCTTCCGTTTTAAGTGCTTTAGTCGTTAACGCGTCTTTAGCGCGTGAGCGCAGTACATCAACCGTTTCTTCATCTAGGCCATCAATTTCTAAAAACTCAGAAGCCGGCACATAGGCTACTTCTTCAAGTGTTGAGAAACCTTCGTTGATAAGTAATGATGCAAATTCATCATCAATATCTAAGTTTTCAGTAAATAAGTTAATTAACTTATCTGACTCAGCCTCGTTTTTAGCGCGCATGTCATCAACTGTCATTACGTTTAGTTCCCAGCCTGTTAATTGGCTTGCTAAACGAACGTTTTGACCATTACGACCAATTGCTTGTGCTAGGTTATCGGCTTCAACAGCGATATCCATTGAATGAGTGTCTTCATCCATTACGATTGAAGCTACTTCAGCCGGTGCCATTGCATTAATTACAAACTGTGCAGGGTTGTCATCGTAAAGTACGATATCAACACGCTCCCCGCCAAGTTCTGATGATACAGCTTGAACACGTGCACCACGCATACCAACACACGCACCTACTGGGTCAATGCGCTTGTCGTTAGATTTAACGGCGATTTTAGCGCGTGAACCAGGATCGCGTGCTGCAGCACGAAGCTCAATCATTTCTTCGCCAATTTCTGGCACCTCAATGCGGAATAATTCCATCAGCATTTCTGGTTTTGAACGCGTTACAAATAACTGTGCGCCGCGTGCTTCAGGTTTAACTTCGTAAAGAAGACCACGGATACGATCGCCTGGGCGGAAGTTTTCACGTGGTAGCATATCGTCTCGGTAAATAACCGCTTCTGCGTTGTTACCTAAATCAAGTACGATTGCATCACGTGTCGCTTTTTTAACAACACCTGTTACTAGCTCGCCTTCTTGATCTTTATAAGCTTCTACAACTAAAGCGCGCTCAGCTTCACGTACTTTTTGTACGATAACTTGCTTTGCCATTTGTGTAGTTATGCGGTCGAATTTGATAGATTCAATCTGTTCTTCAACATAATCACCTAGTTGCAGATCAGGTTCTTCAACTTGAGCTGCTTCTAATGTGATTTCGCTGTAAGGGTTTTCTAAAGAACCATCTTCTTGAACTTCTGCAATCTGCCAACGACGGAACGTGTCGTAATCACCGGTTTTACGGTCGATTGATACACGTACTTCAATTTCGCCATCGTGTTTTTTCTTTGTCGCTGTTGCTAGAGCGAACTCTAGCGCTTCAAAAATCTTTTCTTTTGGAACCGCTTTCTCATTGGAAACGGCTTCAGCAACCAATAATATCTCTTTTGCCATGGGTAATGCCTCGCTTGCCCTATTCCTTCGCACTCAAATTAAAACTTTGCGATGATGTTCGCACGTTCGATATTGCTAAGCATGATTAAGTGCTCTTCGCCATCGCTTTTAAGTGTGATCATATCACTGCTAACTGCTACTAAATCGCCTTTAAAATTACGGCGACCATCTTGTGGAAGCTTAGTACGAACGCGTACTTCCTCTCCTTGCGCCTTCTCGTAATGATCTTGTTTGAATAATGGACGATCAACACCAGGAGACGATACTTCCAAATCATATTCATTTGTAATTGGGTCTTCGACGTCTAAAATCGCACTAATTTGGCGACTTGCATCCGCACAATTATCAACAGATATCCCATCCTCATGGTCAATATAAACCCTTAAGGTAGAATGGCGGCCTGCTTGTACAAACTCAAGACCATGTAATTCAAAGCCTAACATTTCTACTGCAGGCGTAAGCATGGTTAATAAATCTTGCTCAAGTTTTGTCACGAAAATCCTCCATACAAACAAAAAAAGGGCTTATAGCCCTAAAATACTGAGTTTAAGTTTTGATTTAATGACAAGGCCATAAATCAATGGTGCAGATACAACAACGCCCCGAACCAAGCGGGGCGTCACACCAATAAAGCATAAAACTGTGTGGCCTCAGGCCAAGCTTGGCTGCGGGTCATAACACTGACCAAATTAAACTACATTAGCTTAAACGCAAAACGCGCATTACTTAGAATGCGCGATACAGAATTAGTAAGGATATACCTAACTATAAAAATTGGTTGCGGGAGCCGGATTTGAACCGACGACCTTCGGGTTATGAGCCCGACGAGCTACCAGGCTGCTCCATCCCGCGCCAATAGATATTAAACTTAAAATTCAATATCGCTGTTAGCGAGTAATTAACCGCTAAACAATGGCGGCTATTATAAGGATGTACGGGGTAATTAGCAACCATAATAACGAATAAGTTTGATAAAATCAGTGACCCACCATTTTAAGCTTTAGCAGTATGTATTATGGTGTTGCTAACGGTAAAATGATAATCGTAGCATCATTAATATTTACGTAAAAAGCCGTATATTCATAAATAAAATATCTAAAATTCATAAAACTGATACAATTTTGTGTTTTTTTACGATTAGTTTACGTGCGATATTTGAGCAACGCACTATACTAAAAGCTCACCGATGTGGATAAAAATAAAAATTACAAAATTTAATGAGATTGCAAATGAATACTTATCAGCCACAGTTAATTAAAAGCTTGCATATAGTTAAGCCAAATTTTCATGCGTTTACAGCGCGCTTTCATGCAAAACTTGAAGCGTCAAATATAACAATGCAGTACCCAAGTGCAGCTTATTTTAACGAAAAAAGTTATATTTTATATTGTGTGTTAGAACGCATCGTTAGGCATTTAGATAACCCATCTTCTGTTGCCCCATTTTTAACCTTTCACTTGCAATACTTAAAAAAGATGGGGGTTACGCCAAAAGAAATATCGCTACTTTGCGATGCCTTTTACGATACCTTAAACGAGCACTTAGGGCGTTTATTTACCACACAAACACAATTTGCTTGGCAAAAAGCGCTTCGTTATTTTGAAAGCTTTGCTAATACAACCTTGTTTAACAAAACAAATGTTATTTCGCTTGAGCAAAAAATCACTCAACTTCGTGCAAACAAGCTATAAGTATCACAGGCCTCAGCTTTTATTCACCTATGAGCAAACTACCTAGATCTACGTCGTTGTTTTTTACGTACAACTGAATTTAGGTAGTCTATGGCTCATTATAAAGTGTTACGCCTAATTTTAGGTGATCAACTCAATGCTTCGCATTCGTGGTTTAAAGAAAAAGAGCCCGATACACTTTATTTAATTGCCGAGTTAAAACAAGAAACCAATTACGTTAAGCACCATGTGCAAAAGTTATGTGCTTTTTTTTATGCGATGGAACGTTTTGCAACGGCTTTACAAAGCGCGAATTACAGCACACTTCATCTTACCCTTGATGATACCCACCAGGACAAAACCTTACCTGATTTACTCACGCGCATAGCCAAACAGTTTTGTTGCAGTGAAATACATTACCAATACCCTGATGAATTTCGCCTCAAAGCACAGCTAAGTAAATTTAAAAAAGAGTCTGATCTTCTTGTTAAAGCCTATGACACCGAACATTTTATGCTGCCATTTGAGCGTATTAACGAACGGTTTGAAAAAAACAAACATGTGACTATGGAGCACTTTTATCGCGCTATGCGCAAGCAATACACAATCCTTATGGATGGAAATAGCCCACAAGGAGGACGGTGGAACTTTGATAGTAATAACAGAAACAAATTTAAAAAAGCAGATTTAAACGCCATTCCACCACCAAAATTATTTAATAACGATGTTAGCACCATCATCGGTAGACTTAAAAAACATAACGTAAATTACTTTGGTGAAATAAACCCTCAGCAGCTGCCATGGCCGCTCACTCGCATACAAGCCAAAACGTGTTTAGAGTATTTTTGCACTCACCTGCTAAAAAATTTCGGCCAGTTTCAAGATGCAATGACCGACCAAATTACAAATAACGCCAGCTTGTACCATAGCCGTTTATCATTTGCTTTAAACGCCAAGTTAATCCACCCGCTGTACGTTATTAGGCGTGTAGTTGACGAATATAATGCTCACCCAGACACAATTTCGATTTCTCAAGTAGAGGGCTTTGTTAGGCAAATTCTAGGTTGGCGTGAATATGTGCGCTGTATATATTGGGTAAACATGCCCAACTATGCACAAAAAAACCAATTACAGGCCAAACAGTCGTTACCGGGCTACTTTTGGCAGGGTAATGTAAAAATGAACTGTTTAAGCCATGCATTAACGCAGAGCTTAAATACTGCTTACGCTCATCATATTCAAAGATTAATGATCATTGGTAATTTTTGCTTATTAACAGGCATTGACCCTAATGAAGTCGACCAGTGGTATTTAGGGGTTTATATTGATGCCATTGAATGGGTTGAAATGCCTAACACCCGTGGCATGAGCCAATTTGCAGATGATGCCATTATTGCCACTAAACCCTACGCAGCCAGTGGTAATTACATCAATAAAATGAGCGATTACTGCAAAAACTGTCATTATGATGTTAAGCAAAAAGTAGGTGAGAAGGCATGTCCTTACAACAGCTTATATTGGCAATTTATGGATAAACACCGCGCATTACTTGAAAAAAACCCACGCATTGGCATGGTTTATAAAAATTGGGATAAACAAGCACCTCAACTTCAACTGCAGACCTTAGCCCAAGCAAATTATTATTTAACGCATATAAACGAATTATAAAAACGAAAAAGCCGCCTCAGTTAAGGCGGCTACAATCAGGGAAAATGTTTATTAGCGATTATTTACCTTCGATTAGGTTACCACCGCCAATTTCAATTTTACGAGGTTTAAGTGCTTCTGGAATTTCGCGTTCCAGGTCAATGCTAAGCAGACCGTTGGCTAAATCGGCGCCAAGTACTTTTACATGATCCCCTAGTTGAAACTTACGCTCAAAGTTACGTTCAGCAATACCTTGATGAATGAACTTACGCTCTTCATTTTCATCTTTATTTGGTTTAGTGCCTGCAACTTTTAACGTGTTGTTCTCTGACTCAATGGTCAGTTCACTTTCACTAAAACCAGCAACGGCCATAGTGATTCTGTATTTGTCTTTATCAAGTGCTTCGATGTTGTAAGGAGGAAAGCTAGGCTGCTTGTCTGTACGAGCTGCCGCATCCATTAAAGATGCTAAATGATCAAAGCCGATGAATGAACGATAAAGTGGTGATAAGTCTACTGTACGCATAATAATATCCTCATATTTAAGCGATATAATGTTGTTACTTTTCGTTTGAACAAGCACAACATAATTAAATTAATAATATAAATTTCAATAACTTCTGTATTTTTTTGGGACCCATCAGGCGTCCTCATTAAACTATTTATGGGCAGTAAAATAGTTTTCAAGTAATTAAATTAAAAAAAGTGAAAAAAATAAAAAAGGGCACAAAAATGTGCCCTCTTCGTATATTCATCAAATTACTCAATACACGTTACTTAATAAAAGTACCGCGAATTGGGTAGTCGTTTTCGCGTGAAAATTTAATACCGCCTAGCAGCTGCTTAAGGCTTGGACGAACAAATGGACTATTTGATTTATCAAGCATCTGTACTTGGTTATCTTCGTTTAAAACAATAATACAAGGCTCAGCAAATGGGTGATCTGTTTCAGCATCACTACGCGGTTCACTAATGTATAAGCCTAAATCAGTCATTTGCTCAATGGTTAAATTGTAATAAAGAGGGAAATTTACGTCTATTTTTTCAAGATGCTTTTTAAGCTGCTCTTCGCTATCGCCACTTACTGCTACAACTTCTACACCTACGCTGGCAAAATCGTCATGCATTGTTGCAAGCTCGTTTAGTTGCTCGGTACATTTAGGGCAATGCTGGCCTCTGTACACCACTATCATTTTCCAAGGTTTGTCGCTTACGCGGTCAACTAAATTCACGTCATTGTTATCTAAATCGCTTACCACTAAAGGCTGCATTACACTCGCTGGCTGTAAATTAACGTTACTCATTGTGATCTCCTTTTACTATTAAACTTAGGGTGTAGTAATAGAGCTTAGGGTATCTTTAATTATTTCAACCATGAAAATGTAACTAAGAACGAAATGACTTGCGACTTGCTCTTATTAAGTAGCATTAGCACAGTATAAACACCAAGTAGGTGTAAGTAATCAGTGTAAATCTAACTCCAGCCTTTTATTTTTCTGTAAATAGTCGAGGCGCTTACTCCTAAATAGGCTGCAGCAAGTGGAATGTTATCATCACATACTGCTATTGCCGACTCTATTGCTCTTTTTTCAACCTGCCACAGGGGCTCTATGTCGTGTACGCCCATAAGCGAGTTAGTTTGTATTTGCTCTGCAGATTGAGACGAGCTGGTATTTTTGATTGGAATAGCAGAATTAACACCAAATGAGCTAGGTAACATATCTAGCTCAACTACGTCACCCTCGTTGATAACAACGATATTTTCGATAACATTTTGCAGCTCACGGATATTACCGGGCCAATCGTAGTTGCAAAAAAGGTTTTCAACTTCTTTTGAAAAGCGATGGAATAACTTAGCGTTACTTTCACTTTTTTGCTTTAAAATATGCTTTGCAAGCAACATTATATCGCCAGCTCGCTCGCGTAGCGGAGGTAACTTTACAGGAATAACATTAAGCCTATAGTATAAATCTTCTCTAAAACGCCCTTCGGCAACTTCAACTACAGGGCTTCTATTTGTTGCACACACTAGCCTTACATTACTGTGTAAAACCTCGCTACTGCCTACCCGATTAAACGCACCCGTTTGTAAAAAACGCAATAACTTAGCTTGTAGGTTGAGCTCCATCTCACACAGTTCATCTAAAAATAAAGTGCCGCCGTTTGCAACTTCTACAGCCCCTTTTCTATCACTTAACGCTCCGCTAAAGGCCCCTTTTACATGACCAAAAAACTCTGACTCAAATAGCTCTCCTGGAATAGCAGCACAGTTAATTGCAATAAATGGCCCTTCACTTCTTGGGCTGGTGTCGTGCAAAGTTTGCGCGCACACTTCTTTACCTGTGCCACTCTCTCCGGTAATAAAAACACATGCTTTGCTTCGTGCCGCACTATCTAAAAGCCTAAACACCGTTTGCATTGCTAACGATTCACCAATAAAGCCAGAGGTGTTTTGCGCTTTTTGTTCTTGAATTTTAACTGCAGGAGGTGCTTTTTGTGAAAGTGCGCTATCAACGGCGTTCACTAAGCGCTGGCCTGAAAACGGTTTTTCTAAAAAATCAAAGCCACCTAAACGCATCGCCTCTACTGCAACATCAATAGAGCTATTTGAAGTGATCATTACTACGTTAGCAGGCTTTTCTTGCTTTTTAACAAACTGTAGCACTTCTAAGCCGCTAATATCGGGTAAGCAAACATCTTGAACAATAACATCCGGCATCATCTCTTTTATACCAACCAAGGCAGAGTAGCCATCGGTAAAGTGTTTACATTCGTGCCCTGCTTGCTCTAATTGACTCGCATAAAGAGCCCCACTTGCAATGCTATCTTCTACAATATAAACCAGTGCTTTTTTTTGAGAATCGTTCATGGCAGAGCCTTCTAAGTAATATTATTTGCAATAACTTGATATGCAGCATGCGTTTTTTCTAGATTATGTAGAACGTTCTGAGCAGCGTGAATATTTTCTTCGATGGTAGCGGGTGGGTAATCATGCAGCTGACTGGCAAGAGCTGCTAAAGTTAAAGCACCGTACAGTGCCGCTGAATTTTTAAGTACGTGCATTATATCTTTAATATTATCTTCATCTTGCTCATCAATAGCATTTTTAAGACGAACTCGCATTTCTTCTAATTCATTAATAAATAAGTTTACTAGCCTAACCAAGGTAAGTGAGCCTACATCTTGCTCTAGTTGCGCTAACACATTCGCTTGAGTAATGGTGTTATCAATATATTCTTCTGGTATTGGCATATCTGGCCTTTATTTATTATTGTGATACGAAGCTATTTTATATTTTATACTTTTAGAGTAAGTCGTTTTTCGCATTTTGCAAATTGAAACATTATGTTAAGAGTTTTTTTTTACCCATGTTTGCGTATTGTTGGCTAAACTGCTTGGCCTTCCGAGTAAGTAACCTTGCGCTACATCACACCCTAACTGCTCTAATATTTGCAATTGTTCTCGCTGCTCAATCCCCTCAGCAATGGTTTCTAACCCTAATCTTTGCGCCATAGCAATAATTGCGCTACATAGGGTGAAGTCTTCATTGTTAGTTGTAATTCCACTTATAAAGCTGCGGTCTATTTTTAGCCCATCAATATTAAACTGCCTTAAAAGGCCCAGTGAAGCATAACCCGTACCAAAATCGTCTAGCCAAATTTTCACCCCTTCCTTATGAAATTGCTCGAATGTTTTAGCAATACGCTGCGGACTTTTTATTAATGCTGTTTCTGTTAGTTCTACTTTTATGGCTGCGGGGTCTATTTGGTACTTATCAAGCAAAGTCATTACTTTAGAAAACACATTCCCTTCAATAATTTGTACTGGCGAAATGTTCAATGAAATCGTTATATCGTTCATACCTAAACTTCTCATTTCGCTTAAATCACTTAGGGTTTGCTTAAAAATCCAATCACCTAAATCTAAAATCATACCTGACTGTTCTACATGCGGAATAAATTCATCTGGGCCAACAACACCATAGCGTGAAGATTCGCACCGCACTAAAGATTCAAAGCCAACTAATTGCCCACTTGTTAAAGACACAAGCGGCTGGTACACCATATTAAAACAATGGTTTCTCATTGCATGAGCCATAATCTGCTCAAGTTCGTGCCAGCGTGCAATGTTGACCGTATTGATAGGCTCTAAACTTTTAAACGCATTCATAAATCTCTCCACAAATAAGGGCTCACCGTAAGCTTGTGTCATAAATTGCAAATTACAGACCAAAACCAGCAGTCAAAAACAAAAATAAACCTTTTGAATTCAACAAATTAAAAACAAACTGTTAGCCTAAAATTATTGATAGGTATATTTGCATTTTGCAAATCACACTGACACGCAAGCTGATCTAAAGTGGGATCATGAGTAAGCTATGGTTTAGGTATAAAGTGGCTTTAAAAATAAAAAAGGCTGACCTAATTGCTTAGAGTCAGCCGAAATAAATACTAAGGAGAAGTATTGTTTAGTTGTTTAAACCTTGTGAGCCTGATTGGCCAGATTGCTCATCTATGTTTTGAGCGTAGTTTAATGTGTTGCTTTCAATAGTGGCATTATCTAAATCACTATTGCTAAATTTGTTGCTGAACATCTCGGTATTGCCTTTATTAACAGGCTCTATAGTAACGGTGCCTCGCAGTGCTGTTGCACCAACAATAACAGCTGCAACAATAATAATAGACAGCACCATTAACTCTGGAGTAAGAACAAAAGACATTTTTTTTGGTTGCTGTTTAACTTTAGTATTAGTTTGCATAATGGACACCCTTTAAATTTATTTAACTACTTAGCAAATTTATATCAACGATAACTTCGCTTTACTTGGTATTTATATTGCGAAAGCCATGCCAAAATAAATTTAATAATGATAAAATATTTAAGTTCTTATAAATCAAATAGTAAAAAATTATTTTGATAGGGAGAATAAAAAATAACTGAGCGGATATTTGCATTATGAGATTCAATTTCATTTTGATTTGCAAAATGCAAACCAATTTAAAAATAACCATTAAGAACCAACCTGCTCAACCCAATCAATTAAAAAGGATTAGTATTTAAGCGTTATTTAATATTTGGGTTAATGCGTTAAGGCTTTTTAGGGTTGTAAAAGTAATTTACTTCGCATTACTCAATCGCCACCGCTTTTTTGAGAAAACAGTCAATTTTAACCTTTTTAGGTTAAAATTTTGCTAAACCCACTATTTATGTTTATTTACTTAACAACTAAAACTTTAATCGTAAATACTTCAAAGCCATCTGTAACTATTAACCTAAAAGTACGGTTGCATTGCTTGTTACTTTAACAACGACCAAACTTCGTTAATGCGCTCTAACTTAGAGTGTTTAGCGTCATTAAGTTTTGGTAGGTATTGATTTAAGAGCAAATTGAGTTTTTCGCTAATAATTGGTTTAGCTAAATAATCATTCATTCCTGCTTTAATAAAACGCTCTTTATCGCCATGAATCGCATTCGCTGTCAGCGCTATAATAGGGGTGACAATAGCTAACTCTCTGATTTTTTTAGTGGCAGAAATACCGTCTAAAATTGGCATTTGAATATCCATAAATATTAAATCTATTGTTTGCGTTTTAACTTTTTCAATCGCCTCTTGCCCATTACTAGCTATTTTAACTAAGCACCCTTGCTGCTCTAAAAATTGCTGAATTACAATTTGGTTATTTTTATTGTCTTCAACCACAAGCACATGCGTACCTTTAAATGGCTGAGCATTAATTGTGGCTGTGTTTAGTGTGGTTTCTTTTTTATTAGTAAAAATAATATCAAGATGAAAAAGCGCTTCCTCAAGCGCCGCAATCGCTCTGGGTAAATGAGAAGGTTTAAAAGGCCCATTAAACCTCAGCATGCCAGAGCTCGACGCCTCTGTTTTTTGGTTTTTACCCAGTAAGTCTATGAGTAATAAACACGGTTTATTTAGACTCTTGTAACTTTTTAAAAATTGTTGCGCTGCATCTAAATCGGCTTCGTTAGTGGTAACAATAGCGTCGGGCGTATCGATACTATCTAGCTTTGCTATGTTATCAAGGCGTATAAAATCTATCGAATGGCGAGTGAGCATATGCTCTATTGCCGTGTTTAACGGCAAGCTTTTACTTATCACACACACATAGGGCTTTTTGGTTCTGGCAGAAAAGCCTTCTCTTTGCACCTGCTCGCTTGTATCTATTAATAAAGGGTAATTAACAATAAACTCACTTCCTTTACCAAATTGCGAGTTAACAGTAATACTGCCTCCTGCAGCATCACATATTTGCTTACATATGGCTAAGCCTAAGCCACTGCCGCCATATTCCCGAGTAATAGAGTTATCTGATTGAATAAACGGCTTAAACATACTCTCGAGCTTGTTTTGCGCAATCCCTATTCCTGTATCTTTAAAGCTAAGCTGCAACGTAAATTTGTTATTTTCAAACTCAACACACTGTGCTGTCACTATGAGTAATCCCTTTTGAGTAAACTTAATGGCATTTGAGAGTAAATTTATTGCAATTTGCCTTATACGACCATGATCGCCCATCACCTGCACTGGCACATCAGGGTGCAGGTCAAAAATCAGTTCGAGACCTTTTTGCACGGCACTTTCACTTACAATATCTATCGCCTCTTCTAAGCAAATATCGAGGCTAAATGGTTGATTATCTATTGTGATTGCTTGTGCTTCAAAGCGTGAGTAGGTCAGCACATCATCTAAAATACTCAGTAATGCATCTGAACTTGTTTTAATCATTTGAGTGTAACGTTTTTGCTCTGTTGTGAGCCCTGTGTCATGCAAGATATCTGCACAGCCAATCACCGCATTCAAAGGTGTGCGTATTTCATGGCTTATATTGGCCATAAAACGACTTTTAGACTCTGCCAAAGATTCAGCCTGGTGCTTAGCATCTAAGAGTATTTGCTCAGCTACCACACGCTCTTGAATATCAACCACGGTCGCCGCTATAGATGTAAGGTGCGTGCCATTAAATGAGGTAATGGGTGTGAGGGTCATTTCAACCCAATTTGGCTCGTTAAGTGCATTGGTTAACCTAATATCTAAACGTTTAACTTCTCGGTTGCCTTTACTGTAACCATCAAGTGCTGTGTTTAGCTTTTCTACATCTTTGCCCATTACAAAATTAGCAATGGGTAAGCCAAGGTGTTTATTTATATCTGTTTGGAAAAAATCTTGCCAGGCTCTATTCATAAATAATAACCCACCCTGCGCATCCAACCTTAATACAATATCAGGGATATTATCGACCACAGAGTGGTAATTATATTCTATTTCAGCCATGGCTTGCTCAGCTTTTACACGCTGAGTAATGTTAGTTTCTATGGCTATAAAATGCTGAACGTTACCGTCATCATCTTTTACGGGAGTGGCATCAATAGCAACCCAATATTCGTTTTTATTTTTATCATAATTAACGGTTTCTATTTGAAAAGGTTCGCCATTTGTAATCGCTTTAGCCATTAGCTGGCGCGACTCTAGGCTGGTTTTAGGCCCTTGTAATAGCTTACCTGGAGTAAGCCCGATAACTTCATCGCATGTGTAGTTGGTAAGCGCCTCAAAGCTTTTATTAACCCATTCTATTTTGCCAAATCGATCGGTAATTATAACTAAATTATTCGTGTGACTTGCCACCAAAGAAAGTCGCTTTGCGTACTCTTGCTGCTGAGTGAGTAAGTATTGGTAGTCTTTATGTCGTTGAATGTCGTGTAACGAGCCAATAAATCCGCCGTTATCGTCACAGGCTAAACGCATTTCAAACCAGTTCGTGAACCCATCATTATTTTTAACTTGTAGCTCTATACTGGCGCTAAATACCCCTTCAAAAATAGACTCAATATATGCCAGCAGATTTAACGTGTCTTTGGTCTCTAGCAGTGATGTAATTTTTTTTCCTATAAGCATAGCCGGCGAAAAACCCAACTTATTCAGCCATGCTTCGTTCACGTAACTAATGACTAAGTGCTTATCACATTCAAATACACACTCATCCAGTAGCGCAAGTAATTTAGTTTGTCTGCGCGTATTCGCTGAAAGCTGCTCTATTAGGGCATAATGAACTTGTACTTGTAGCTCGTCTTTTTCTTCCATATGCGCCTCATTCATTTACTAATTCTGTATGGCTGCACACCTTGGCATAAAGCGGAAAAACCTCTTCACAATAAAATGATTGCTCAAATGGCGTTCTGCTTGATGTACAGTCATTAAGTACCGTCACATTAAAGCCAAGCTCTACAGCAGAGCGCGCAGTAGAGTCGATACAAATAGAGGTCACCGTACCTGCTAAAACAATGTCGGTTATACCATTTTCATTAAGCACATTTGCAAGCTCTGTATGAGTAAACGCATTTAGCCCTCGCTTACCAGGTATTTGCATAATACGTTTGCCATATTTATCAAACTCTTTAATGCCTTGAGCACCATAAGAGCCGGCTTTAAAAGCCCCTACTTCAGCAATCACTTTTAAAATACCAATAGGATTTTTAAGCTCACTATAATCTTGGGTAAAGTGAATAGGCGTACTTAGCACTAATGCAAATTTATCTATGTATTTGTCGAGCAGCGCTAACGTATTATTTACCACACCGGTTACTCTTGATGACTCTTCAACCACTTGGTATAAAATGCCATCTGGCGAAAAATAATCATTTTGAAAACCAATGAGCAGCAAGGCTGTTTTTGATAAATCGTTCATAACGTCCTCCTAAACGAGCCTTTAGGCAGCTTGCCAAGGTTTAATAAATTCTTCTAACACAGCTTTTGTTACCGGTTTTTGAAGATAGTGTGTCACCCCTTTTTCAAACAGCTGAGCAATTTGCTGCTCCTCAGTAATGCCCGTTAAAATAACTTTTGGCGTGTTATCGTTTGGGGTGTTTTGTTTAATGAGCTGCTGAGCCACATCGCTACCAAACATACCCGGCATACGCTCATCTAACAGCAGTAAATCGAAAGGCTCTTGCTGGGCAATAAGTAAGGCACTTGAGCCATTTTCTGCACAGGTTACTGCGCAGCCAAGCATTTCAAGCATGACTTTGGTCGCAACTTGGCTTGGCAAGCTGTCATCAGCAACCAATACAGATAATTTGCTGTAGGTATTTAAATTATTAACTGCATTCACTAAATCGGTATCAAAGAACGGCCACGCCAATACAGGCTGAGCAATAGTCTGTTGGCTTTGTAGCTCACTGAGCGCATCAAATGCGCAAACTTTTATACTCCCAGACGCCCCATTATTTAAAAAGTTACATGCTAGTTGATCAGTAGATAGGTGACGCGCATCTTCAATTTTTAAAGCATTGTTGTTGCTATCGGCGAGTTTTAACCCATAGTTTTGCGCACTTAAATTAACTAGGTAATAAATGCTTTGCTCTAAGTCGTCTTTACTATTTGCTGCGCAAATAAACTCTTTACTTGCATCTACAGATGAAATTGGCTCTCGGGTTGCAAGTAATCCGTGTATATCAATGGTGTGCATTTCAGGATTCGAATCTACCCAGTAATTTAAATTAATACCCTGTAAGTTGGCCTCTACTGTTAGCACAAAATGGCTTTTAGCGGCTTTTAGCGAAGGCAAGATAAACGCTTCACATTGAGTAATCATTTGCTCAGGAGACACTTGTAAGCAAATATAATTACACTGTAATTTGTTGATGAGTGTAATTGCCGCTTCTGTGTTGTCTGCTTTGCAAAAGCGTGCTATTACCCCTTGAATAATTTCTAAAACATGGCTGTTATTATTCATCATCGTTCCTAGTAAAATGGCTCTGTCATTAAATATCAATTTACATGCCACTTGCAGCGGCCTTACTAATACGATGAATTCATTAGATTTAAGAATTATAATTCGTGTGGATAACTAAGCTTTTGCAAATTGCAATTCAAAATGCATGGCAAATGAATAATTAACTACATTACATAAAAACAGAATTCACCAATCGATTTTTTGCGCTTTAAATTATTAATTAATCGTTTAATATGAACCCAACTAAATTGAGGAGAGTATTATGCTTACAGTAATTTTTGGCCGCGAAGGCTGTCCATTTTGTGTACGTGCTAAAGACGTTGCCGAGCAACTATCAAATGAGCGTGATGATTTTAAATTTCGTTACATTGATATTATCAAAGAAGGCATTAGCAAAGCGGATTTAGAAAAGTCTGCAGGAAAACCATGCCCAACTGTGCCACAAATTTTTGTAGATCAAACTCACATTGGTGGATTTACTGAATTTGAAGCCTACGCAAAAGAAAACCTAGGCCTATATAAATAACGCATTGTATATAGCTTGTTAACCAGTTTAAAAAATCAAAAATTTAAACTGGTTAAATTTCGACCAACATCAATCACATACAAATTAGTTGTAATTTATACAAGCAATTGCCTCGTATTTCCTATACAATGCGCGCCTCTTTAAATTCGTTGAGGCGTATTAATGTCAGAACCAGTCACGTTTGAATCTCTAAATCTTTCTCCTGCAATTTTAAAGGCAGTTGAAGAGTTGGGTTACAAGACACCATCTGAAATCCAAGCTCAATGTATACCGTTATTGCTAGAAAGAAAGGACGTACTGGGACTAGCACAAACGGGTACAGGTAAAACTGCAGCATTTGCACTGCCGTTACTAAACAATATTGACCCGTCTGTGAAACAGCCACAGATCCTTGTACTCACACCTACACGTGAGCTTGCGATCCAAGTTGCTGAGGCATTTGAACAATATGCAAAAGGTACTCGTGGTGTTGAAGTATTAGCACTTTACGGTGGCCAAAGCTACAGCATTCAATTAAGCGCACTTCGTCGTGGCGCACAAATTATTGTTGCTACTCCGGGTCGACTAATCGATCACATTAACCGTGGCACTATCAAGTTTGATGCTTTACAAGCACTTGTACTTGATGAAGCCGATGAAATGTTACGTATGGGCTTTATCGATGATGTTGAAAACATCATGGAAAAAACACCGCGCGAAAAGCAAACATGTCTTTTCTCTGCGACCATGCCTAAGCAAATTCAAAACATTAGCAGCAAATATATGAATAACCCTGAACAGGTTCATATTTCTGCGCGTAACTCAACCGTATCATCTGTTGAGCAAGTGTTTTGGAACGCACACGTACACAAAAACAAAGCTATTGTTCGCTTTTTAGAAGCAGAGCAATACGAAGGTGCTATTGTTTTCGTACGTACACGTAACGACACAGTGCAACTTGCTGAGTTACTAGAGCGTGAAGGTTTCTCTGCTGCGCCACTTAATGGCGACATGAACCAGCAAGCACGTGAGCGCACGGTTGACCGTTTGAAAAGCGGGATGATCAATATCGTGATCGCTACAGACGTAGCAGCGCGTGGTCTTGATGTAGACCGTTTAAGCTTAGTTATCAACTACGACATTCCGCAAGACTCAGAAGCCTACGTTCACCGTATTGGCCGTACAGGTCGTGCTGGGCGTACTGGTAAAGCAATTTTATTTGTTAAGCATAACGAACGTTACTTGCTTAAAAATATTATTCGCCATACTAAGTCTGAAATTGCACAAGTTGAGCTACCTACAGCTAAAGTAGTTGAAGAAAAACGTATTAATGCGTTAAAAGAAAAGCTTACGCTTGCTCTTGAAAACAAAGACATTACGTTCTTCAATGAAGTGGCTGCTAGCATGGCGCAAAAACTAGACTTATCTTTAGAAGACTTAGCAGGTGCATTACTGTGTTTAGCACAGCAACAATCACCAATTAAAGTTGAAGAAGTTAAGGTTCAACCTCGTAACGAGCGTAATTCACGTAACGAGCGTGGCGATCGTAATGATCGTGGTCGCCGTGGTGACCGCCCTGAGCGTAAACCTCGCGAGCGTAATAGCCGCGATGCAGGCCCTATGGATACTTACCGTATCGAAGTAGGTCGTGAGCACGGTGTACAGGTTAAGAACATTGTTGGCGCAATTGCTAACGAAGCTGATATCTCAAGCAAGTTTATTGGTGACATTCGTCTACACGACAGTCACAGTACGGTACAATTGCCGCAAAACATGCCTAAAGATGTACTTGATCACTTCCAAAAAGTGTTTATTTGTAAACGCCCAATGGGTATGACACTAACAAAAGATCAAGGCCCAGCTGAGCCACGTGGTGAGCGCGCTGAGCGTCCAAGTGGCGACAGAAAGCGCAACTTTAACAAAGACAACCAACGCGGTGATAAGCGTGGCGGTCCTCGTAAAGAACGTCGCCCTGTGAGCTTCACATCTAACTAAGCTTTATAGCTTACGTTGTAAAAAACCTTGCCACGAAAGTGCCAAGGTTTTTTTGTTTTAAAGCCACTGCTTTAGTAAAAAATAAAAATTCTGTAAACTAAGAAAAAACTATAATTCACGGACGAATTTACATTGAAAAAATATTATGACAACTTGCTCTTTGCAGCAATAATTGGCTTCCCAATTCTGAATATTGCCACGCTTATACTAATGGATTTTACCGATCCACCATTTATTGAAAATAAAATTTATGAGGCTATTTTTTATATAGCGCTTCCTATTTTTTGCGGGGCATTATTTATCTACCTCCATGTACTTCTAATCAAAAAATATAGACGTTGCAGTAAATACAGGGAGCATCTTAAAGGTAGCTTTTCAGATACAAAAATGAAGTTATCATTAATCTTCACGTATTTAATACTCCCTTTTCTAATCTATGCAACTTTCTATTTTTTACTCTCTGCCCCCATTGAGTTATGGGCTTACTACACGCAAGGTGACTATTGGTATAAGGAATATATCCTCACTGATGTACAAGAGTGTGGCACTGAGTATGAAGATAGTTGTACTCGCTTATACTTTAAAGACCCTACTACTAACAAAACGCACGACTTTAGATGGTACGACGATAAGCCTACAATAATGAATAACAAAAACGATTACGTGTATATTGTTGGTGAGGCAAGTTTATTCGGCTATATAGTGAGAGAATTAGAAAGGTAATTAACACTGCTTTTTACATTGCTGAATTTTTATATTAAAAACCTCACTCAAGTGAGTGAGGTTCATAAATTAAGTTTTAAATTAAGGTAACGTTGGATAAACGTAACTCGCATCTAACCCTAACGGAATACCGAGTGCCCAATACCCTAGCAAGAAAATACTCCAGCCAATCATGAACGCGATTGAGTAGGGGATCATAAGTGCGATAAGCGTGCCTATACCGGTATCTTTTACGTACTTTTGGCAGTACACCACAACCAATGGGAAATACGGCATGAGTGGGGTAATTATATTTGAGCTAGAGTCTCCGATTCTATAAGCCGCTTGGGTTAAATCGGGTGATATACCTAGTTGCATTAACATGGGCACAAAAATGGGCCCCAGTAATGCCCATTTTGCTGAACTTGAGCCAACGAACAAGTTTACAAAGCCGGTCAAAAATATAATACCCACAACAGTTACAGCGCTTGGCAACTCCATTGCTTTTAAAAGCTGCGCTCCTTCAATGGCCATTAACGCCCCTAAGTTAGACTTAGAAAACGCCGCAATAAATAACGCACAAAAGAACGCCATTACAATGTAATAAGCCATGCCACTCATTGCGGTGCTCATCGCATCTATCATATCTTTTGAGGTTTTAAAGGTTCCAACGGTAAAACCATACACGGCACCGGGTATCCAAAATAATAAAAAGATTAAAGGCACAATAGATTGCATAAGGGGCGATCTAAAATTAGTCAGTGAGCCATCGGCACTGCGCATTGCTGAATCGGCAGGAGCGGATACAAATGCAAGTAAAGCAAGCCCTACAACCATTACGCTACTGGCTATAAAAAAGGCGCGTTTTTCATCACTTTTAGCTTCATCGAAGGCTGGTAAATTTTGGGTATCTTCATTAAGCGGTGTGTTTTTTAATCGTGGCTCAATTATTTTGTCAGTAATATACCAGCCTAATAAAACAATAAATAAACTCGAAGCAGAAGTGAATGCCCAGTTATTGAGGGGGTTAATCGACATATCGGGGTTAATAATTTGCGCTGCACTTTGGGTAAAGCTTTGTAGTAATGGGTCTATCCCTGATGGAATAAAGTTAGCGCCAAATCCACCGCTCACACCTGCAAACGCTGCTGCAATGCCCGCTAATGGGTGTCGCCCTGCGGCAAAGAAAATAACACCTGCTAGTGGGATCACCAATACGTAGCCTGCATCGGTTGCAGTATGGCTTACAATAGCCACTAAAATCACTGAAGGGGTTAACAGTTGCTTGGGAGTCACTTTAAGCATTAACTTAAGGCCCGTATTGATATAACCCGAGTGTTCAGCCACCCCCACACCTAACATGGCAACCAGTACCACGCCCAGCGGTGCAAAGCCCGTAAAGGTTTTTACCATGGAAGATAAAAACGAGGCGAGTGAGTCGCCCTCTAGCAGGTTATTCACAACAATGGCTTGACCTGTACGTGGGTCTAACGCATCAAAACTTACGCCAGATAATAACCACGAGCACAACCAAATAAGTAACATAGCGAATAAGAAAATAATCGCCGGATCGGGTAGTTTGTTACCAACCCGCTCCACAAAATTTAAAAAACGTGCGATTAACCCTGTAGGTACCGCTGCTTGATTATTATTGTTCATTTATAGCTCCCAAATAGGTTTTAGTAACAATATACCATTAATGAGTAACAGTAAATTAACTAATTAATCTATTATGGGCACAAATAAAGCATAAAAAAACGCGGCTTCATTATCGTTGCCGCGTTTTTTGTAATTGTGAACTAAGCATCCGTTAAGCGAGGGCTTTCACTTCTTCCCAAAGCCTAACAACCAAGGTTTTATCTTCTTCGTTTAGCTCGCCATTGCGGTATGCTTTTACTAAGCTTTGCTCCACGGTTTCGTTGAGTTCGTCAATAGAGATTGTTAGCTCTTCTACTTCTGCATAGCCTACTGCAAGGTCGTAATGTCCGCGCAAATAACCACCAGCGAACAGCTCATCATCTGTTGCTTTAATTACTAAATCATCAAAGTATTGCTGCGCAGCATCAATATAATTCACTAAACTCATTGTGTTACTTCTCCTGGTTTTCATAACCGACAGCATACATAATATGGTCGTTATAGCCGGTGGTTACTTTAATGTAACCTGTTAATTCATCATCTAAAGCGCTGTCGCCAGTGTCACAAATAAGCGGACGCCCGTTCAACGCGTGTAATTTGGTTTTAGTTGCCACTACGATAATATTGTCTTTACCAATAGCACGAATAAGCTCAGGGCTTAGCTGCTGATTCCCTCGACCAAAAATATGGCCTTGCCCGCCTATTAATGTAATAACTAATTTAGTCACATGCCCATGCGTACTATCAAGCAACTGCTTGGCAGTTAAATCTTGCGCAACTAAGATTTGATCTTTAATTAAATCTACGCCCAATAAAGTATTATCCAGCCCCATTTCTTGCATTATGGCTTCAACAGTTGAGCCACTACCCATAATGTAATAAGTGTCTTCATCCATTTCACTCACCACATGCGCTGCAATATCGGCAAGCACAAGTTCATCTGTTTCTTTGCCGCCATTTTTAACGGCTTGTACATAACGTACTTCGCTTGGTATTTGCATTTCGCCGTAGCGCTTAGCTTTTACGGTGCCTTGTCTAAACGCCTCTTCGTCAATATCCATGACATCGGCATCTGCAAGTGTCACTAGCTCGCCTTTTACTAGCATTTCGACTACGCGGCCAGCTGCTTTAGGGGTAATTGCATACACGCCAGAGTGAATTTTACAGCCAGCAGGTATACCCAGCACTGGTATAGTATCTTCTATGGCATGACAAATATTGCGCGCTGTACCATCGCCACCAGCAAACAGCACTAAATCGACGCCTAAATTTTTAAGTAATTTAGCGCTAGCCTCTGTATCATCGCTACTTGTAACTTCACTAGCGGTATAAATTACTTCAACATTAAAGCCTAATGCGCGTGCTGTTTTTTCGCCCATATCGCCATTTACAGTATAAATTGTTAACTGCTCTTTATAGGGTACAAGCACTTCTAGGGCTGCCTGTGTGCGGCTGTTAGCTTTGGCTTGCGCACCCAGCTCAATTGCCTTTGCAGCCGTGTTTTCGCCATCACTGCCTTTTAAAGCAACACTGCCACCAAGTCCTGCAACAGGGTTAATAATTAAGCCTAACTTAAACTGCATTTTGTAACTCCTGAGGGTGATGCCAATTAAATTGCTGAGCGGTTAACGGCCACGGTGTTTTATAAAAATCACTTAACGCTTTTAATAATGCTTGGGTACGTGCGTTAACTCCCTGCTCTAATAATATTAATACCTGCTGGTGTACTCGCGCTTGAAAGTCAAACCGACAAGTTTGCTCGCCGTTCAAATTATCTACCGACACATTAAAATCAAAGCCAGCAGCAGTGCTGAGCAGCCACTCTATTGCTTGTGGCTTTATTTCTACGCTTTCAAATTCAGCTTGTTGGTGTTTATCTCGCCCATCTGGGCAGTACCAGTATCCATAATCTTCAAGCTCTCTGCGTTTATTTCCAGCCACTAACCAATGCGCTATTTCATGTAGGGCACTGGCATAAAAGCCGTGAGCAAATACAATTTGATTAAACCCATGGGTATTATTGGCAGGTAGATAAACAGGCTCATCATCGCCTTTTACTAAGCGAGTGTTATGGCTTTGATAAAAAACACTATCGAAAATAGATATAAGATCGGCAATATGATGCATAAAAACTGATTAATTCGTCTCGGTTACAGCGCAAAATTAGCGCACTAAAAACGAGACGAATTGTACGGGCTTTTACCTTTAAAGTAAAAGTGATGAGTGAGTTATACCTCTACCCCCGCCTCATCACACTCAACTATATCTGTTTCAGTTAGTGCTTGCGTAATCCATGTTTGCAATACGGGGCAGCGCATTACAAAATCACAATATTGCTGCGCCTGTTCTGATAGCGCAATTTGATAGGTTTTTAAGCGCAGTACAATGGGAGCGTACATCGCATCGGCAATACTAAAGTCGCCAAAAAACCATGTATTGGGAAACACATCTTGTTGCTGTGCAAATATCTCGTCTATGCGAGCGATGTCTTTTAGTGCTTCGTTTGAGAGCGTTACTTTACGGGTTGCTCGTATGTTCATTGGCATTTCATTACGAAGTGCCATAAAGCCTGAATGCATTTCAGCGCTTAACGCGCGTGCTTTAGCTCTTTGGGTAATGTATTTTGGCCATGCTGCACCAGATAAATAAGCATCGTTAATATATTCGCAGATTGCGAGCGAGTCCCACACTTGCAGATCACCATCAATTAACGCCGGCACTTTTTGAACGTGAAAGTGTTGTTTTAGTTCGTCGTAAAAGTCACTGGTGTCGAGCACAAGCTGGGTTTCGTCAAACGGGACATCAAATTTACTCATTAAATACCATGCGCGTAATGACCAGCTAGAATAATTTTTATTACCGATAAATAATTGCATTTTGTGTATTCCAAAGTGAATAGGCTTCTCTACCTTACTAGGTGATTAAACAACCAACAACACTTTGTTTTTTTATTCTTAATGCTAAATTTAAAGCCTCTCAAAAAATATTATACCAATCCGCATAATTAAGTGATCTATTTTAATGATGGAAAAACGTGCTGATAGCAAAGAAAAAGTTCGCTATTTAATTGTTTTAAATGAGGGTTTTTAACGCAGATAGTGACACGTCTAGCCCCTAAAAATGATTAAGTATTATTGAGGAGTGGTATTATTACTCTCAATTAGCTAACTGCGCATTTAAATGTTTTTTTAATAAACGGGTATTGCGGGTGTTAGCTTTAAAAAATGCATCAAATATATCGCCAAAAAATGGAACTAAGCCACCTACAAAGTCAATCAGCATATTGATGATCATCTTCGTTTTTATACGTTTACTTACACCTAAACGCTGCGCCTCTACTAGTACATAGCTTGATAAAATGAGCCCTGCCGCATCACCTATAACGGGAATTAAACCAATCACCGCCTCTAGCCCTATGTTAAATTTAGTAAAAGGAATGCCAATACTGCTGTCTGTAAGCTTACTAAAGCGCTCTAGCCTTGCTATAGCAGCTTGGGTTTTAAGGTGTGTGTTATTGTGCTTATTATCGTTCATGATTACTATCCTCCTTAAAACAGTATAGAGCGCAAACTTGAACACCCCCTGAAAGGCTTAAAAGCGAATTATAAGCATAAAAAAACGCGGTAGTCCGCGTTTTTTAAAGTATTAATGGCTAAACAGAGCCTTTAATTGGCCCATGTTTGTGGTTAACATGTGGGTTTTGTCCGCGCTGGCGCAGTAAGTGATCCATTAAGGTAATGGCCATCATTGCCTCAGCAATTGGGATTGCACGAATACCAACGCACGGATCGTGACGACCTTTGGTGATCATCTCTACCGCTTCGTTTTCAGTATTAATGCTTTTACCTGGAATAGTAATACTTGATGTTGGTTTAAGCGCAATAGAGGCAATAATATCTTGCCCTGTAGAAATACCAGCAAGTACGCCACCCGCGTGGTTTGAAGTAAAGCCATCTGGAGTTAACTCATCACGATGCTCTGAGCCTTTTTGCTCTACTACATCAAAGCCATCGCCAATTTCTACACCTTTAACGGCGTTAATGCTCATTAGTGAATGCGCAATCTCAGCATCTAGCCTATCAAATACAGGCTCGCCTAATCCTACCGGTACGTTGCTAGCCACCACTTTTACTTTTGCGCCCACTGAGTCGCCTTGTTTTTTAAGGTCTCTCATGTACTCATCAAGTGCTTCTAGCTTAGTTGCATCAGGAAAAAAGAATAAGTTGTTTTCAACTTCATCCCAATCGTAACTTTCGGCTTTTATTGGCCCAAGTTGGCTTAGGCATGCTTTTACTTCTATACCATGAAACTGCTTTAAGTATTTTTTAGCAATTGCGCCTGCCGCTACACGAATTGCGGTTTCACGCGCAGAAGAGCGACCACCGCCGCGATAATCGCGCAGACCGTATTTGTGCCAGTAAGTGTAATCGCCATGACCTGGGCGAAACACATCTTTAATTTTACCGTAGTCTTTTGAGCGTTGATCGGTATTTTCGATAAGTAAACCAATGCTGGTGCCTGTGGTTTTGCCTTCAAAAACGCCTGAAAGAATTTTTATTTGATCGTCTTCTCGGCGCTGCGTTGTATAGCGGCTTTGCCCAGGTTTACGACGGTCTAAATCAATTTGTAAGTCAGCCTCTGTGATCTCAAGGCCTGCGGGAGTACCATCTACAACACCGCCTAGGGCAACGCCGTGGCTCTCACCAAAGGTGGACACTTTAAACAACTGCCCTATGCTATTACCTGCCATTAACTTTCCTCATTCCTAATGACTACAAAAGTTGCCGAGCATGCGCTCGGCCTAAAATTTATTTTGCAAAATACGTATCAAGCTGCGCTTTGCTTATTACAAAGACACCTAAGCCGCCTTGCTCAAACTCAACCCACTCAAATGGTGCGCCCGGATACAAAGCATCCATATGTACCATAGAGTTACCAACTTCTACAAATAACAAACCGTTATCAGTTAGATGATTGCTCGCATGCTCTAAAATAGTACGTGTAACGTCTAAGCCATCATGCCCAGACGCTAAACCAAGCTCAGGCTCATGATGAAATTCTCGTGGTAAATCAGCCATGTCCTCAGCATCAACATACGGTGGGTTGGCTACTATTAGGTCATACTTTTGCCCTGGCACTCCACTAAATACATCTGACTGAATAGGTAGTACGCGGTCACTTAGCATATAGTCGTTTATATTTATATCTGCTACTTCAAGCGCTTCATACGATATATCAACCGCATCAACTTGCGCAGTTTCAAATGCCTGAGCAAGTGCAATAGCAATACACGCAGAGCCTGTGCATAAATCTAAAATACGGTTAACGCTTTGCGGCTGCTCAAGCCACGGTGAAAACTTATTAGTAATAAGTTCTGCAAACGGCGAACGCGGAATAAGCACACGCTCATCAACATAAAATGGCATGCCGGCAAACCAAGCAATGCTTGTTAAATAAGGAACCGGCGTGCAGTCGTTTATACGTTCTGCGATTAACCCTGCTAAGCGGTTTTTTTCTGTACTTGTTAACCGCGCATGCATTAACTCTTTAGGGGCATCAATAGGTAAACTTAGTGCAGGAAGTAATAAGCTAACGGCTTCATCCCACGCGTTATCTGTGCCATGTCCAAAAAATATTCCACTACTTGCAAATTGGCTTGTAGTCCAGCGTAACCAGTCATGTAACGTTGACAGTTCTGCAACAGCTTCATCTAGTGTTGCTTCTTCTATTTGTAAATCACTCATATTTTTTACCTGTTTTAGCTAACTGACTGTTTTGAGTCTTTGCGACGATTGCATTGCCTAACTGTGCTGAGCAAATTACAATTGCCCCTCACTTTTATATTGTACCGCCTTTTGCGCTGCGTTTTTACGTTTTTTTGTTTAGGTAAAATTTATGAAAAAAGACATCTCATCACAATCGTCCCTAAGCAATGACGACATTGACCTTTTTCGCCAAACAATTACAGGCGCTAAGGTGTTCAAACAAGATACCCATAGGTTTGATACAAAACCTAAGGTGTCACAAGCGAAGCAATTTGCCCAGCAAAAAAAACAGGTTGAGTCTGAATTTTTCTTTTCTGACGAATATATCCCCGATATAGACACAAATAGCACCATTAACTATGTGCAAAATGGCCACGACTCTTTTTTAGCAAAACAGTTACGACGCGGCGACTTTGCGCCCGATTTAACTCTCGACCTGCACGGGCTAAATAAAGAACGTGCAAAAGATGAACTCGCGGGGCTTATTCACGAGTGCAAAAGACAGCATTATTACTGCGCGTGCATAGTGCACGGCATTGGCGAGCGTGTTTTAAAACACAAAGTACCGCAGTATTTGGTGCAACACCCCGATGTAATAGCCATGCATCAAGCACCGCTAGAATACGGCGGACGCGGTGCCGTGCTAATTTTAATTGATTTACCACAAAGTGATGAGTTTAGACGCTAATTAAAGGAAGAATACGTGCAAATTTTTTCGATTATTTTTCCCTTAATTTTTATTGTCGCACTGGGCTACACCTGTTGTTATTTTAAATTTTTTAATCAGCAGCATATTGCCGGCTTAAGTAAATTTACTTTTTATGTAAGTTTACCCGCTTTTTTAATGCTCAATATGTCGCAAATAAATTTGCATCAAAGTATTAGTATCGAAGCATTTTTAAGCTTTTATATTCCCGTATTAGTAGTATTTGCTTTGGGCATACTTATCGATAGGTACTATTTAACTAAACAAGAAAGTGCTGGAAATTATCAACAGCATAGTGTGTTTGGCCTTGCTGGTAGTTATTCAAATATGGTGTTAGTGGGTATACCTATTGTTATTGCTTCACTTGGCAAAGACATGATTGCTATCGCTTTTATGATCATCACATTTCATAGCACGTTGCTTTTTGCATTAACCTATTTAATAGGTGCAAAAGGAAATGCGGATGATTTTTCGTGGGCAAAATTTGCTAAAAACATGATTTTTAACCCTATTGTATTGAGTATTGGCTGTGGATTGCTTTTAAATGTGTCGGGAATTACATTATATACAAATTTAGCCAACGCCTTAGCGCTACTCGCCAGCCCTGCTATTGCATGTGCTTTATTTGTGTTAGGCGCTAATTTGGTATTTTATAAGGTGGCTGCAACTTGGCAGCCAGCGCTTATCGCTTCCTTGTTAAAAATACTGATTTTGCCTGCGGTTGTGTGTGTAGCAGCTAAGTGGGTGTTTGAGCTAGATACGCAAATTCGTAACGTACTGGTATTACTGAGCGCCTCGCCTGTTGGCGTTAATGCGTATTTAATTGCAAGCCAGTTAAATACGCATCAAGTTACATTAGCTGGTACAGTCGTGCTTTCAACGGTACTTAGTGTAGTAAGCTTTTCGTTTTGGCTGGCTGTGCTTTTATAAAGGCGCTTATTTAAGTGCGGCCACTACCGAAATTTCAACCAAAAGCGCATCGCGCGCCATTTTAGCTTCAACACAGGCGCGTGCCGGCGCATAACCTTCTGGCACCCATGCATCCCATACCGCATTCATATCGGCAAAATACTCCATGCTTTTAACATAAATAGTTGCGCTTAACATATGCTTTTTAGAACTCCCTGCCTGCTCAAGTAGTGTCTCTACTTTGTCGAGCATCGTTTGCGTTTGCTCTGTAATGTTTTGTTCTGCATCGCTGCATACTTGTCCGCATAAATAAACGGTTCCATTATGTTTAACTATACGGCTCATACGCGCACCCGTTTCAAGGCGTTCTATACTCATTTTTATCTCTTTTCTCTATATGTTGGCAGGCGCGTTAATATTTACATATTCACTGCGCTGCGAGGTTTCATCATACTGAATGACAGCAACCGCTGCGGTATTAAAAATAGGCATATTACCTGGGCTGAGCTGATCTACTATATAACTCACTATGGGCATATGAGCGACCACCAACCACGTATTGCACTGAGGATGCATGGCAATAAGTGTTTCTAAATAATCAGCTGCTATTTGTGGCTTCCCCTCGGGGATTATGTCGCTACAGGTTTCACTAAATTTAAATACATTGTTTTTTTCAACTTCTTTAGCTGTTTGCTGTGCGCGCGAGTAAGGACTTACCAATAACGCATCTACAGAAAAGTGTTTGTGTAGCCATAAGCCCATTTTTTCTGCTTCTGCATGGCCTTTCGGTGTTAGGTTTCTTGCTGCGTCATTAGCTTGCATCGGTGTCGCTTCGCCGTGGCGCATAATTAAGATTGTTTTCATAAAAAATCAACCGATTAATGAATATAAAACAGTAGCCAGTTTGCCCATTTGTCCGCTATATTAACTATTATTCCAAAGAATAATTCTCTCATGATATTCAGGTAAATCTTTTCGCTATTTTTTCGCTGTCCTGAAGCTATCATCTGTTGTTAACAAGTAAACGTCTCGTTTCAGGAGCATCATTTGAATATCAGCCGCAATGATAACAGAGCATACCGCGCCATTACACTCGACAATGGGCTAAAAGTATTATTAGTGCAAGATAAAGATTCAACTAAAGCCGCTGCTTCGATGGCGGTTAACGCTGGCCATTTTGATGACCCCCTTGACAGGCAAGGCCTTGCACACTTTTTAGAGCATATGCTTTTTTTAGGGACCGACCAATACCCTGATTCTGGAAGCTTTAATAATTTTGTATCTCAATCGGGCGGCAATACCAACGCGTGGACAGGTACTGAGCACACGTGTTATTACTTTGATATTAATAATCAAGCCATTGAAAAAGCCCTTGCGCAATTTAGCCGCTTTTTTATTACCCCTTTATTAAACCCAGCGGAGACCGAAAAAGAGCGCAATGCCATAGAGGCTGAGTTTAAATTAAAAATAAAAGATGATGGGCGTCGTATTTATCAGGCTCATAAAGAAACCGTTAACCCAGCTCACCCTTTTGCTAAATTTTCGGTGGGTAATTTACATACCCTCGCCGATAGAGAGCGCTGCATAAGTGACGAGTTAAGAGATTTTTTTAATAAGTACTATCAAGCACAGTGGATGACCCTCGTAATTTGTGCCAACGAACCGCTTGATACGCTCGCCCAGTGGACGCATCGTTATTTTAGCGACATTAATGGCCATAAAGGCGCACTTAAAGCCCCTATTGAGGAGCCATTGTATCGCGCGCAAGATATTGGCAAAGTACTGCACATTGAACCGCACAAGCACATGCAAAAACTTATTATTAGTTTTGCTATGCCAAATATCGATGACTTTTATCGCCACAAAACCGTCAGCTTTATAGCCCACCTACTCGGCTACGAAGGCGCAGGCTCGTTGTACTCTATTTTAAAAGAGCAAGGGTGGATTAACGCACTTTCTGCCGGCGGCGGGATAAATGGCAGCAACTTTAAAGATTTCAACATTAGCATGGCGCTTACCGATGAAGGCATTGAATACTTTGAAGACATAATAGAAATTGTGTTTGAGTATATTTGTCTAATCAACGATAACACCGACAAACTACCGCGCCTGTATCAAGATAAAAAAAACCTGTTACAAATTGCGTTTGATAACCAAGAAAAATCGCGCTTAATTGATTGGGTAAGTAACCTAAGCATTAATATGCAGCACTACGACGAAGCTAACTATGTGCAAGGCGATTACTTAATGGAAGGCTTTAATAAAGCCACTCATGAAATGGCGATGCAATGGCTTACCCCACATAATATGCGCTTGGTACTTATTCATCCAGGTGTAGAGGCAGAGCACAGCACTGCGTGGTACAACACCCCCTACAAAGTTGAGGCAATTTCGCCGCATTGGCTGGAGTCGCTTGCGCATATAAATAAACCGCTGAGTACTATGCTGCTTCCTACAGCAAACCCCTATTTAACAAAAGAAGTGGTGTTATACGAAGTCGAAAAACCACAAACCAAGCCCTTACTGTTAGTTAAAGAGCCTGGGTTTGACTTTTGGTTTAAACAAGACAACACCTTTAGGGTGGCCAAAGGGCACTTTTATTTAGCAATGGACTCGCACTTTGCGGTAAAAGATGTAAAGCACATGGCGTTAACTCGCCTTTTTAGTGACTTATTTATGGACAGTGTTGGCGAGCAGTTTTACCCCGCAGAATTGGCAGGTTTGAGTTATCATTTAACCTCACACCAAGGCGGGCTTACGTTGCACACAGCGGGGCTATCGACTAGTCAGCTAGAGTTGGTGGAGCAATTACTTGATGCATTGTTTAATGTTGATATTTGTGCACGCCGCTTTGCCGAGTACAAAAAGCAACTGGTAAGGCACTGGCGCAACAGCAACCAAAATAAACCCGTGAGTGAATTGTTTAGCGTATTGGGTGCCAAAATAATGCCATGGAATCCACAACCCAACGAATTAGCCACTGCACTTAAAAACACCTGTTTTCAGCAGTTTAACGAATTTAGAGCCGATTTTTTTAAAGCCTTACATGTTGAGTCGTTTTTACACGGTAATTGGCAACAAACAGACGCAAAAGTGTTTCATAAAAAAGTGGCTGAGCATTTAAAAAATGCCACGGCTATTGAGGATTTAACACGCCCATTGCACGAGATAGACCAAGTGACTCGCTGCGAACTTGAACTGCCATGCAGTGATAACGCCATGGTAATTTACTACCAAGCACAAAGTGCAGAAGTGGATGAAAAAGTTAAATTAATGGCCCTTAATCATATAATCAACCAAGACTATTTTAACGAACTAAGAACCACACAACAGCTAGGTTACTTGGTTGGCACGGGCTATGCGCCATTTAATACCCGAGCCGGCATTGCTTTTTATATTCAATCGCCAAAATTTGAAGCTCACACCCTGCTGCACAGGCATAATCATTTTGTAAGCCAGTTTATTGTTAACCTAGACGCCCTAGACGAAACAACATGGCAGCAGCATAAACAAGGTTTGGCAACTCACATAGCTGAAAAAGATAAAAACTTACGGTTACGTTCACAGCGTTTTTGGCTGGCGATAGGTAACAAAGATCATGACTTTCATATGCAAAAGCGCCTCCTAGAGGCACTGCGCGCCCTCAGCCTTAAAGAAATGAAAAGCTACGCCATAGCTACTTTTTCAAAAGATAGGCCAAGGTATGAGTTATTAAGTAGCGCAAAAGTAAATAAATCGCAAAAATTGCCGCTTTGCTCGCAATCTCTTTGACTCTGTAAGTGGCATGATTTAAATTATCATTTGTTAATTAGTAGTAATAAAATAAATGATAAAAATAACAACAATAAAATGTGGTTTGTACTGGTTGTTGCTAAGCCTAGCACCCGCAGCAGTTGCCTTTGAACACGCCTTTAATATAAATACCAACACCGTTTTAATTTTTGCCAGTGCCCTACTTGCGCTGGCTTTGCCATACCTATTATTCGTAATTTATAAATTAAAGCGCTCTCGACTACAGCACAGCCTCTCAGAAAAGCGCTTAAAAAGCACGGTTGAAGGCAGTGGCGATACGCTTTGGGATTGGAATATAAAAACAGGCGAAGTTATTCGCATTAACGATAAATACATGATGGATTCAACAACGTTAATGGGGTTTCCGCCAAATAAAAGCTTAATTCACCCACACGATATTGCTTCAGTAGAGCATTTGCTAAAAAAACACTTCGCTCAAAAGTCAGCTTTTTTTGAAGCCACTTACCGCATTAAAGACACCTTTGGCCACTGGCATTGGGTGTTAGACCGCGGAAAAATAATAGAAAAAGATGCAAACTTAGCACCACTGAGAATGACCGGCACAGTACGCGATATCTCAGTGTTAAAGTCAACAGAAGAGCGCCTCAATTTATTTGCTAAGTGCGTAGAATCACTCACTGATGCACTTGCTATATACGATAAAAACTTCAACTTAGTTGATATAAATCCCAGCTTTTTAATCCTTTTTGGTGGCGTTAGAGAGCAATATCTCAAAAAGCCTTTTAACTTACCTGGTTACGATAAAAGCTATATTGAAAACATTAAAAATATAGTGCGAGAGCGCGAGCGAATTCAACAAGAGGTAAAACTGCGCAATAGTGAGCGAGTATTACTGCCAATAGAAATTTCGATTGATGAAATAAAAAACGATCAGCACCAAATAACAAACTATGTAGTTGTTTATTCAGATTTAACCGAACGTAAAAATGCACAATCGCAACTGCATAATTTATCAAATAGAGACCGTACTACCAGCTTACCTAACAGAAATTTATTTTTTACCGACCTACAAAAGCTGGTAAAACAAAATACCCACCATGCCCTTTTGGTATTTGATTTAGATAACTTTAAAAAGATTAATGATTCATTAGGCCACCAGCTAGGCGACAGCCTATTAGCAAAATTGGCTATGCGATTAAATAAATTAACCCGTGAGAATGATGTTTTTTACCGCTTAGGCGGTGATGAATTTGCCTTAGTTATGGCAGATACTAATGATATTCATGTTATTACTCGCATGGCAAAGCAATTTTTAGCTGCAATTGCGACCCCATTTAAAATGGCAGGCCACGAGCTTGCGATTACCTCAAGCGTAGGCATAGTGTTATTCCCTGAAGATGGCAGTACGCCAGAGCTGTTATTAAAAAACGCTGATACTGCAATGTATCATGCTAAAAAGAAAGGTAATAGTTACCTGTTTTTTAACGACACTATGAACCGCCAAGCGGTTAAACGCTTACAAATAGAAAACTTAATGCGCTTTGGTCTAAAAGAAAACCACTTTGAAGTGTATTATCAGCCTAAAATGAATATTCGTACCGGTAAACTTACCGGAATGGAAGCATTAGTGCGCTTTATAACCCCTAAAAAGGGCGTTATTAGCCCCGGTGTATTTATTCCTATTGCAGAGGAAACCGGGCAAATAATAGAAATTGGTGAAGTGGTTTTAAACAAAGCGTGTCGCGATGTAAAACAATGGCTAGACGATGGTCTATTTAGCGGCCGCGTAGCCGTTAACTTGTCGGCTAAGCAATTTAGCTTGCCAGATTTAACGACCCGTATTGACGTGATATTGCAAAAAAACGAGCTACCTTCTTACTTTTTAGAGCTGGAAATTACCGAAGGCACGGTAATGGACGACCCACAAGAAGCCATTGCAATTATGCGCTCGCTAAGTGCCCGTGGTATTCATTTAGCCATGGACGATTTTGGTACAGGTTATTCATCTTTAGCGTACTTAAAACAATTTCCGCTGAATACCTTAAAAGTAGACAAAGCATTTATTGATGACATGAAAACCGAACGTGGCCGCAACATGGTTGACTCTATCGTAACGATTGCGCAAAACCTCGATTTACATGTGGTTGCTGAGGGTGTGGAGCAAGCAAGCCAAATTGACATACTTAAAACGCTAAATTGTGAAACTGTGCAAGGCTACTTCTATTCAAAACCACTTTCTAAAGATGAATTTACTGCGTTTTTGAAACAGCAACAAAGCAACTCTACACCAAGCCTTATTAGCGCTAACAAGCACTTTGCAAAAATAAGCTAGTCTAAATTACATAATGTCGCTGTAATTACCCCCTTAGACTTTATGGGAGCTAGGCATGCACTATGCTGTTGGAGGTTGCGTATTATAAGGCTGGTATAACGCCAACCTTATAATCCCTTAAAGTTTACTTCTCGGCGCGGCCCATAAATTTGTGCTCAACTGTATTAATACGGATACGGTCACCCGTAGAAATATGCTCAGGTACAGAAATAGTTAAACCCGTTGTTAAACGTGCAGGCTTAGAGCGTGCACTTGCAGAAGCGCCTTTGATTGATGGGTCTGTTTCTTCAACAACCAGCTCTACGCTTGATGGCAAATCTAAACCTACAGGTGCTCCATCAATCACAATAACGTGTACGCCTTGCGTTTCTTCGTTAACGAATTGAATTTCTTCTGCAATCGCCTCTTTGTTTAAGTTGTAAGGCGTGTAGTCTTCATTATCCATAAACACGTATTCATCGCCATCAATGTACGAAAGCATTGCTTCACGGCGGGTTAAATCAGCTAGGGTTAGCATGTCGCTGTCTTTGAATGTTTCGTCTACCTTTGCGCCTGTTACTACATCGTATAAACGCATACGGTACAAACTGCCGCCTGCACGACCTTGTGGTACTGAACGTACAATATCTTTAACTACCAACACACGGTTATTAAACTCAATCGCGGTTCCTTTTTTAACGTCACTCGCCTTTGGCATGGGGTTTTCCTATTATTTTTTTGATTGCCAGAAACATACCACGAACTGGGTATTGTTCAACTAAAAATACGCTACTTTTGCGCCTACACCTTGTATTAACTTGCAAATTTTTAATTTAAATTTAAAAAGCTATAATCAAAACATAAAAAAACTGCTATTGTATTTCTACCGAGTATGACTTCAAGGATTGGATCATGGACCAAAACACAGTACATGAGTATTTAGTAAAGAAGCCCTTGGTGCAAGTGACTAAGCCATTTGCTCAAGAGGTTGATGTTTATAAAGTAAATCATAAAATGTTTGCCACCCTTGCCTTAGGTAATGATGGAGACGTTAATGATGATGGAGATCCTATTTGGTGGCTTAATTTAAAGTGTGATCCTGATGAGGCACTTGAATTAAGAGATACTTTCCCCGCGGTGATCCCTGGCTATCATATGAACAAGCGGCTTTGGAATACGGTTATTTTAGATGGCTCTATTCCACAAGGCGAGATTGAAAGAATGATCGATAATTCTTTCAAATTAGTGGTTGAAAATATGCCAGAAAAAGACCGTAAAGCTATTGAAGCACATCTATAAAACCCACCTTCATGGGCTAGCTTGCTAGCCCTATTTGCTACAATTTTAATGTGTATATCAAATCATCATAACGTGTATTGTTAATAGTATGCGCTTGCGTATTAATACCAGTTAACGTTAATCCACACTTTTGTAGAACCTTTTCAGACCCTATATTCCCCTTTGTAACCACGGCTTTAAACTGTGTAATACCGCATTGTTGCCACGCCCACTCAATCACGGCACGCAATGATTCACTGGCAAAGCCTTGATTAAAATAGGCGGGTAAAAACAAATAGCCCAGCTCAGCTTGCTCTAATTCGTACGTAAACCCCGTAACACCCATGGGCTCATTTGAATGCTTATTAAATACCACAAGGCAAAGTGGGTGAGTTGAAGTGCTATCCCAGTTTTTTAAACGTTGTTCAAAGCGGCTGCGTACAAACGCTTCACTTGGCATATCGTAGCAATAACGGATCACGGTTGAATTTTGATGTAACTGCAAAAATAATGGCCAATCACTGCTTTGAAGTGGGCGCATTGCCAATCGTGCTGTAAACAACTGCATAATGATTTACCTCTTACCTGCTTATAGTTACGCTAACATACTTTGTATATACGCAGCTAGCAGGCATGAAAAAACCGCATATAAATGCGGTTTTTACAAAAGAAGCTATTAAGAGTCTTGTTTTGGCGACTCTGCTACGCTTTCTTCATTTTGCTTATCAGAAGATTCAGCCTGTATTACTTGCTCTTCGATTATCGCAGTGCTTGGCTCATCAATGGCTGTTTGCACATTGTAAAATGTAGCGCCTGAGTTTGCCATTGCGACTAACGTATCGCACGGAGCAAAGTTCGCATTGCTGTTTGCTAAGGTAGACATGTCAGAGCTTACTTTACTTGCGCCAAGTTTATCCATGTAGCTAAACGGTCCACCTAAAAATGGTGGGAAGCCAATGCCAAATATAGCGCCAATGTCGCCATCACGTGGGCTTGCAATAATGCCATCGTCTAAACAACGTACGGCTTCATTAAGCATTTGAGATACACAACGCTTAGCAATTTCGCTTTTATTTAAACGCGGAGCAGGTGTCACACCTAATAGCTCATACACTGACTCGTCAACTTTTTTGCTCTTTTTATCGTACTCATAAAAACCACGACCCGTTTTACGGCCTAGGCGTTTTGAATCAATCATACGAGAAAATGCATCTGGCGCTTTAAATCGCTCACCTAGTTCTTTTTCAAGAATTGGGGCAATTTTAGAGCCTATATCAATCCCTACTTCGTCAAGTAAAGCAAGTGGCCCCACAGGGAAACCAAATTCTACAAGCGCTGCATCTATTTTTTCAATTGGCTCACCGGCAAGCATTAAATTAGCCGCTTCATTTACATAAGGTGCTAAAATACGGTTTACGTAAAAACCAGCCATGTCTTTTACCACTATTGGCGTTTTACCTTGCTTGCGAGCAAAGTTAACTACGCGCGCAATAGTCTCTTGTGAAGTTCCTTCGTGTGGAATAATTTCCACTAGTGGCATTTTTTCAACTGGCGAGAAGTAATGTAAGCCAATCACGTTTTCTGGACGCTGCGCCTGTGCTGCTATTTGTGAAATAGGCAGTGATGACGTGTTACTAGCAAAAATAGTATTGCTTTGACATTGCTGCTCTATATCAGCAACCATACCTTGCTTTAAGGCTAGGTCTTCAAATACAGCTTCTACTACTAAATCAATGTGTTTAAAGCCACTGTAGTCAGTTGTACCGGTAATGCGGTTCATGGTTAACTGCATCTCAGCTTTAGACATAATACGGCGCTTAAGGCGCTTATCTAAAATTTTGTAGGTGTAGTTCATGGCATTACTAATGCCCTGCTCTGCTACATCTTTAATACGCACAGGTACTTTAGCTTTTACTGCGCTTACATGCGCAATACCAGCACCCATTAAGCCACCACCTAAAACGGCTGTTTTACTAATAGCCGGCGCATCGTCGTTGCGCCACTCTTTTTTCATTTCAGTGGTTGCAAAGAAAATACTACGAAGCGCTTTAGATTCATCACTCATTACAAGTGTTGCAAAACCTTCAGCCTCTGTTTTGTATGCTTTTAATTTATCAAGCTCTACGCTTGCACGCACAGCCTTGATAATTGCAAGCGGTGCAGGGTAATGTCCGCCGGTTTTTTTAAGTACGTTTTCTTTCGCCTTTTTAAAGATAAAGTTACGGCCAAACGGGTTTGACTCTAATAACTTGCTTACTTTATCAAGCTTGGGCTCTTTATCTTGTGGCTTTTTCTTAGCTGCAAATTCTTTAGCGACTTTTAACAATACACTTTGTGGCACAACGTCGTCTAATACGCCCGCTTTTTTAGCTTGCTTAGGACGAATTTGCTTACCTGTTAGCATCCATTCGAGTGCTTTTTGAATGCCTACAATTTTAGTTAAACGCTGCGTACCGCCGCCACCTGGCAATAAACCAAGTTGTACTTCAGGAAGGCCTACTTTAGTAATATCGCTATCTGTGCCTACGCGGTAATCACAGGCTAAAGCAAACTCTAAACCACCACCAAGCGCCGCACCATGTATTGCACTTACAGTTGTATAAGGTAGTTTTGTCATATCAAAAAAAGCTTGATGACAAAGCTCACTAATGGCTAATGCATCTTCACGCTTTTGCACGCTATCAAGCATTTTTACATCAGCGCCCGCGATAAAGTTATCGCTTTTACCGCTTATAAATACCATACCCTTTACTGACTCTTGCTTAGCCGCTTCAAGTAAAGCTTTTAAGTCATCAGCGAATGAATCGCGCAGGGTGTTCATTTTTTCACCCGGCACATCAATGGTTACGACGGCAATTTTGTTTTCATCTACCGTTAAATTAAATACTGAATCTGTCATTACGCGCTCTCCAATACAAAGGCTGCACCTAAACCACCAGCAGCACACGCTGTTGTTAATGCTAAACCGCCACCACGACGTTTAAGCTCGTGTAAGCTTTGCGTAATTAAGCGAGCACCCGTTGCTGCAAATGGGTGACCATATGCCAGTGAGCCGCCGTTAACGTTAAACTTATCCATGTTAATTTCGCCAATTGCTTTGCTACGACCAAGTTTTTCTTGCGCAAACTTATCTGATGCAAACATTTTCATGTTAGCCAGCGCTTGTGCTGCAAATGCTTCGTGCATTTCAATTAAATCTAAATCAGCAAGCGTAATACCTGCCCTATCAAGTGCGATAGGCGTTGAATGTGCAGGGCCCATTAGCATATCTTGTTCTACACCAATTGCCGAAAACGCAAAGCTGCGTACATAGCCTAAAATTTCGTAGCCTAGTGCTTTTGCTTTGCTTTCGCTCATCATCAGTACCGCTGCTGCACCATCGGTCAATGGTGTCGCATTTGCCGCGGTAACTGAGCCATGTTGGCGATCAAATACCGGTTTAAGCTTAGCGTAGCCTTCAACGGTAGAGTTTTTACGAATGTTATTATCTTCTTCAATAAAGCTTTTGTATGGCGGTAAGTGCGCTGTCATTACTTCGTCTTTTAACTTGCCATCGGCCCATGCTTGGGTTGCAAGTGAATGCGAGCGATGGGCAAGTACATCTTGATCTTCACGGCTTATGTTATGTGTTTTAGCCATTTGCTCAGCAGTTTGCCCCATTGAAAGGCCTGTTGAGTATTCAGCAACCGCAGGCGGTACTGGTAATAGATCTTTTAAACGCAGTTTTGAAAAAATTTGTAAACGCTGGCCTAATGTACGTGCTTTGTTTAAATCAACTAAGCTGCCTGCCAATTTTTTACTTACACCAATAGGTAACACTGAAGATGAGTCGGCGCCACCGGCAATACCTACATTTACAGAGCCTGCCATAATAGACTCAGCTACATTAGCAATGGCCTGAAAGCTGGTAGCACAAGCGCGCGATACAGAATACGCGTCTACACCAACTGGCATACCCGTACCCAATACAATTTCACGTGCAATATTTGGCGCTTCTGGCATTTGCACTACTTGACCAAATACAAGTTGATCGATTTCTGACTTGTCGAAATTTAATCGTTCAAGCATTTCGTTAACCACCAGCTTACCCATATCAAGGGCTGGTACATGGTGAAACGCTGTTGCTTGTTTTGCAAAAGGTGTACGCAAGCCGCTAACGATGGCAATACGGTCGCCCTTTGGTGTTTTTAGTATGTTTTGCTCAGACATTTATGCTCTCCCGCTGACAGGTCTGACCTGTTTGTTTTCCTCGATTCTAAACAACCCGTGTGCTAAAGCCAATAGATAAACACAAATTTATACAAAAGCACTAAAGGTATATATACACATAGTGCTTAATATCGACTACCACAATAGGCTTTTTTGCGCGTTTTTACAAAGTTTTGTGGTACGCTAAAAACCGTTAAAAAATAACGAACTATTTTTAAAAATACAGTCTAACTCTTGAGTTACTCACTTATAAACCTTATAACTAGGTCAGTATTAATCACCTAAAATAAATTAGGTACAAACCAAGCTGACGAGGAAGTCTATTTATTATGGCAGCTAACGCATTCAAACAATTAAAAACGTACTTAGATACACAAATTATTGGCCAGCCAGAGCTTACTCAAGCACTCCTTATTGCCATTTTAGCTGATGGCCATTTATTGGTAGAAGGCCCGCCTGGGCTTGCAAAAACGCGTGCTGTAAATGCGCTCGCTAAAGGGATTGAAGGCTCGTTTCAGCGCGTACAATTTACGCCTGATTTATTACCTGCCGATGTAACCGGTACCGATATTTACCGCCAACAAACTAGCGAATTTGTGTTTGAAAAAGGCCCACTTTTTCATAACCTTATTTTAGCCGACGAAATTAACCGTGCCCCAGCAAAGGTACAATCAGCGCTACTAGAAGCCATGGCGGAGCGCCAGGTAACGGTTGGTAAAAACACCTACCCGCTGAGCGATTTATTTATGGTAATGGCAACTCAAAACCCGCTTGAGCAAGAAGGGACTTACCCACTACCAGAGGCACAGCTTGACCGCTTTTTATTACATTTAAGCATTGATTACCCAGGTGCAGAGCACGAGCTAGATATACTGCGGTTAACCCGTGGTGAAGCGCTTAATGAACACCAAGCGGTAATGCAGCAAATTACCCAAAGCGACTTATTTGCCGCTCGCCAAGCTATTTTAGGGTTGTATTTAGCCGAGCCGCTTGAGCAATATTTAGTACAGCTTATTATTGCCACTCGTGAAGGCGCTAAATTTGATGAACAACTTGGTCGTTGGATTGAGTTTGGCGCAAGCCCACGTGCCACCATTGCACTGGATAAATGTGCCCGTGCCCACGCTTGGTTACATGGTCGCGATTTTGTCGCTCCTGATGACATTCAAGCCGTTGTACACAATGTACTGCGCCACCGTATTATTTTAAGCTACGAAGCACAGGCCGATGGCATTACTAAAGATCAGGTAATAAGCCGAATTGTTGAACTTGTAGCCGTACCTTAAGTTATGCAAAAACAATTAGATTCAAAGGCGTGGCTTAAAGAAAGCCACAGCCACGGTGTAAATTTAGCGCTAAAAGAGCTGATGTATTACAAAGCCAAAGCGCAGTTACTCGAGCTTGCACCAAAAGTTAAAATTAAAAACAGTTTAACAGGGCAATACCTTGCGCCACACAAAGGCCGAGGCATGGAGTTTGCCGAAGTACGCCATTACCAGCAAGGCGATGATATTCGCTCTATTGACTGGCGAGTAACAGCGCGTACCGGTGAAACCCATACAAAGCTTTTTCAAGAAGAAAAAGAGCGCCCTGTTTTTGTATTTACTGATTTTTCAAACTCTATGCTATTTGGTTCAAAGTTGCTGCTTAAGTCGGTACAGGCTGCGCACATTAGTGCGCTAGTTGCGTGGTCAGCGTGTCAACGCGGGGATAGAATTGGTGGCATTGTGTTTAACCAGCACTCGCATTTAGAGCTAAAACCCAGCGCACGCGAAAAAGCCGTTCTTAAACTTTGCCATAACCTATGCGACAACCACCAGCAAGCACTTAAAAATATAGACAAACAAGCCTCTAACAACTTTAGCGATAATTTAAAACGCCTTAACCACTTAGCTAAACCTGGCAGCTTAGTGTATTTAGTCTCTGACTTTAATGCCTTAGATGATGCAAGCTTTAAGCAATTAGAAATTTTAAGCCGCCACTGCGAACTAATAGGCTGTCATATAAGTGATCCGTTTGAGCATCAGCTCCCTGCGTTTAAAAACACTGTCACTGTTAATGCCAACGGCCAAGATTTTGCGTTGCCGCTTATGGATAACAGTTTTAGAGAACGCTTTGCAAAAAATGCCGAACTCTCATTTAGCACGCGTCTAAATCGCTTAACTAAATCAGGCCTTAATTTAATATCATTCAATGCAGCCAGCCCACTTGAACTGCAATTAGTGAGAAAATAACCATGCAACCCAATCCACTCGACGGCCTGCACGACATAATAGCACCAAGCCAAGTAAGTTGGTGGCCACTCGCCCCTGCTTGGTGGGTTATTATTACGGTCCTATTTATAGCAATCTGCGCAGCTGCTTTTTGGTTTTACAAAAATTATAATTTTAAAAAGCCCAAGCGCTACGCAATCGATTTAAGCCACAAAGAGCAAAGCGCGCAAACGCTTCATATTATTTTAAAGCGCTTAGTAATAGAGTATTACGATAAACGCCTAGCTGCACAATCTACAACTAATTGGTGCAATACGCTTAATGCGTTAACCGGCTTAAGCTTTAGCGAACAAGAAATACTCAGCCTTTATAATGCCGAACACACCAATGACGCGCTTAACGAAAAATTACGCCTAGGCATAAAGCAATTTAAGCTAAAGGAGCCAGTGCATGTTTGAATTTAGCTGGCCATGGTTGTTTTTATTACTACCTCTGCCTTTATTACTTTTATTATTAAAACCGGCTGCAACTAGCGCACAAACACGCCTTCGTATCCCTAGCTTTGCCAAACACAACTTAACCATGCACAACCTTGAACAAGGCGCACGCAAGTTAAGTGCTTTTGAATGGGTTTTATGGTTATTACTGGTGACAGCGGCTGCAAATCCAACATGGTTAGATGAGCCTATTTCATTACCTAATGAAGGGCGCGATATCATGCTCGCGGTTGATTTATCTGGCTCAATGACCGAACAAGACATGGCCTACAACGGCCAATATGTTGACCGTCTCACTATGGTAAAAGCCGTATTGAGTGACTTTATAGAGCAGCGCCAAGGCGACAGGTTAGGCCTGATATTATTTGGCGACACCGCATTTTTACAAACGCCACTGACTCGCGATGTCAAAACCGTAAGTAAAATGCTCAGCGAGTCTCAAATAGGCTTAGTTGGGCGTGCCACGGCTATTGGCGATGCGCTAGGCTTATCGGTAAAACGTTTTGCTAATAAAGATAAAAGTAACCGTATTGTAGTGCTATTAACCGATGGCCAAAACACCGCAGGTAATTTAAAACCTGAAGATGCCCTACTCCTTGCCCGTGAAGAAGGCATAAAAGTATATACCATAGGTGTTGGCTCAGATAACCCCCGCGGCTTTAGCCTATTTAATATGGGTGGTATGAGTGGGGGCAGCTTAGATGAAAGCTTGTTAAAAGACATTGCTAATCAAACTGGTGGGTTATATTTTAGAGCCAAAGATGTAGCGGGCCTTCAGCAAATTTACGCTGAGCTTGATAAGTTAGAGCCAATTAGCGCAGATGAGCAAACATTTCGCCCGCAAAGCTCATTGTTTTATTACCCACTGCTTATTGCTATTTTACTCATTAGTTTAAAAATAATGTTAAGCACCTTACGTGCATTAAAGGAGCCTAACTAATGGATTTCGAATTTATTCGCCCTGCTGTTTTGTGGCTTTTAATACCAGCACTTGCATTGTTTTTTATAGCCTTTATTAAGCATAAAAAACAAAGTGCAGATAATCTAATAGCCCCTCATTTGGCGCAATTTATTATGAGCGAGTCAAACACTAAAGCCAGCCAACCACTTTGGCTGGTCGCTGTATTTTGCTGTTTAGCGATTATTTTTAGTGCGGGCCCTAGCTTTGAAGAAAAACAGGTCCCTGTATTTCAAAGTAAAAGTGCTCGGGTGATTGTAATGGATATGTCGTACTCAATGTACAGTACCGATATAGTACCAAACCGTTTAATGCAATCGCGCTTTAAAGCTCTCGATATGATTGAGCTGTTTAAAGAAGGCGACACGGCTTTAGTTGCCTATGCTGGAAGTGCCTATATCATTTCGCCACTCACAAACGATGCCACTACACTTAGCAACTTAATTCCGAGTTTAAGCCCCGACATTATGCCTGATAAAGGCTCGAATGTTTTAGCTGGCCTTGATATGGCAAAGGAACTTTTAACGCAAGCAGGCTATATTGATGGCGATATCATATTAGTTACCGATGGCATAGACCAAGAAGAGCAAAGCGATATTACTAGCTTTACCAGTAACGCCCCTTATCGGCTAAATATTTATGGCGTAGGCACAGAGCAAGGCGCGCCAATTAAATTACCTGAAGGCGGTTTTTTAAAAGACAGCTACGGTCAAATAGTCATTCCCACCATTAACATAAGCCGCTTAAAAAGCCTAGCGACCCGCAGTGGAGGAAAATTTGCCCTTTACCAACCAAGCAGCAGTGACATAGCCACTTTTGCACCAAGTGCCAATACTGAGTTATTAAAAGATGAAAAACAAAGCCATGCCCTGTGGCGTATAGACGCAGGTATTTATGGGTTACTTATTTTGCTGCCCCTAGGCCTTTATTTATTTAGAAGTGCAGCATTTGTAGGAGCCTTTTTAGTACTCAGCGTTTTGCCAACCCAGCAGGCAAGTGCATTAGAGCTCCCCTCCTTTTTTAAAAATACTGATCAGCAAGCGCTTGATGCTTATAAAAATAAAGACTTTGAGCAGGCCGCCAATGCCGACTCAAGCAGTTTAAAAGGGGCCGCGTTGTACCAACAAGGTAATTTTGATGCCGCACGAGAAGCCTTTAGTAAAGATAAATCAGCCGCTGGTTTTTATAACTATGCCAACGCGCTTGCCAAATCAGGACAGCTTGAACAAGCCATAGATGCTTATAAACAAGCACAAACGCTACAACCTAACTTTAGTGAAGCCGCTGATAACCAAGCTTTGGTTGAGCAATTGCTCGAGCAACAACAGCAACAGCAAGAAGGGGATTCGCAAGACAACCAGCAGCAATCTGATCAAAATGAGCAGCAAAACAATCAGCAACCTGACCAAAGCCAACAAGGTGAAAATAGCGATTCTCAATCACAGCAAAGTAAAGGCGAGCAATCGCAAGATCAGCAAGGTGAACCAAGTGATGAGTCTAACACTGAGCAAGACCAACAAAGTGCTGACTCAGGTTCACAATCAGATAAACAAAACGAGCCAGAACTACAAACTCAGCCAGAGGCTAATCAAGAGCAAAAACAGCCTGAGCAAACAAACGAAGAACAGGCTCAAAATGCTCAGCCACAAGCAGCGCAGCAGCAAACGTTAACAGATGAGCAGAAGCAAAACGCCGAGCAACAAGCCGCGCAAGCACAAACCCGTGAGCTCACCAACGAAGAGAAAGAAAAAGCGCAGCAGCTTAACCAGTTATTAAGAAAAGTACCGGACGACCCGGCAATTTTATTACGGAATAAAATGCAATTAGAAGCCCAAAAAAGACAATATCAACGTCGCCCTACAGGAGTAGAAAAATCATGGTAATGCGATTATTTTGCTGTTTATTGCTATTAAGTGCGATGCCATCATGGGCCGCCACCAAATTAGAAGCAAGTGTAGATAAAAACCCAGTACTTGCTGGCGAATTTTTTATGCTTAACATTTCAGTTGACGACACAATAAAAAGTGAGCAACCCGACACCTCGGTGTTACTCAAAGACTTTGTCGTTGGCCCAACAAGTTTAAGTACGCGCACCAATATTATAAATGGCAGTATTAATAAGCAAACAACCTGGTCTGTTAAGTTAATGACCCGTAATGAGGGCGAATACACCATTCCAGCCTTTACCGTGGCCGGTTTAAGCTCACAACCAATTAAGTTAAAAGTAGCTAAGCGTGCAGCCGATGCAGACAAAAATAACGATATATTTTTAAAAACTGAGCTATCTAACAACTCGTTATTTGTTCAAGAAGCCGGTGTTTACACTATAAAGCTTTACCTTGCTAAAGAGTTACTTGATGGCAGCTTAAGCACGCCAAGTATGGAGGATGCACAGCTTACACAACTTGGTAAGCAAACAGAAAGTTATGAACTGGTTGATGGTAAGCGCTATTTAGTCATCACCCGAGAGTATTTACTACAACCGCAAAAAAGTGGTGTATACACCATTGTTGGCCCTACTTTTCAAGGACGAGTACAGCAAAACTATCGCCAATTAGAAGTGTCGGCTTTAGGGGATGATCAGCAACTTGAAATAAAACCTATTCCGGCAAATTATAAAGGCGCATGGCTACCAAGTGAGTTAGTTAATATTGATGAGCAATGGCAACCTGAAGAAAACACTGTAGAAGTTGGTACCCCTATCACCCGTACAATTACACTAACCGCCCTAGGTGTAACTAAAGAGCAGCTGCCAGAAATCAACATGAATACCATTGAGGGTATTCGTAGTTACCCAGATGATGTTGAAACTAATAACGCCGTTAGAAATGGCCGCGTAGTATCTCAGCAAACTGCGTCGTTTGCTTTATTACCGCAAAAAGCGGGCACCTATACATTGCCTGAAATAACCGTACCTTGGTATAACACCAAAATGCAGCGCATCAGCTATGCAACTTTGCCTAAACGTACAATAACCGTAACAGGCGGTGCGCAGGCAAATACCCAGCCTTTAGCAAATACTAATTCGGCTGCGCCTAATGAACCTAATTTACAACCTGCTACAGCTGATAATTTAGCTGCATCAACTCCCCCCTTTCAACCTGCACAAGATAAAACACCGCTGTGGTTAGTTATTGTTGCAGTACTTGGTTATATTTTATGGATTATTACTGCAATTTTTTATTGGTTAAGCCGTTCTACTAAAAATGAGCCAAAAAATACCAGTGTATCGGTAAATAAAGCCCAACCGCTTTCATTAAGCGCGCTTAAAAATGCAGCTAAAACAAATAATCTCAATGCATTTTATAACGAACTAAATGAGGTGGCGATTAAGCTTACGGGCAAAAAAGTGGCAGCAATAAACACGTTAATACACAACATCAATAATGATGAACTGGCGGCACAGGTTAACAGTTTACAATCAGCTCTTTATGCTAATAGCAGTGCAAGTATCGATCTTAATGCTATTATTAACATGATTGAGCAGCACCAAGCTCAACGTACAAAGTCGCAACAAGCTGTATTAAAAGACCTTTATTAATAAACTTGATAAGTTCAGGTCTTTACATGCATTAAATGATAAATTTTAACTAAAAAAAGTAATTATGCTTGGAAAGAAAAAATTAAATAATCAGGTCTTAGTTGATATGGCAGAGAAACAAAAGCGCTATGAAGCCTTGGTCCATGTATATAATAAGGAGCTTTATCGCTTTGCTTATTGGTTATGCCGTGACCCACACATAGCTGATGATTTAGTACAAGAAACGTTTTTACGTGCTTGGCGCTCGCTCGACTCTTTATTGGATCAAAAAGCAGCCAAGCCTTGGCTTCTCACTATTTTGCGTAGAGAAAATGCTCGTCGCTTTGAGCGGAAGCAATTTGACTACAGCGATGTAGAAAACGATACACTTGTCGATGAAACCAGTCATTCGTTAGATGATGAAATGGAGCAGACAGTTATCCAGCGCCAAATTGCGCTGTTATCTGACGAATACAGAGAACCTTTACTTCTACAAGTTGTTATGGGGTGCTCTGGGGAAGAAATAGCTGAAATTCTCGATTTAAATAAAAACACGGTTATGACCCGTTTATACCGTGCCAGAAACCAACTTAAAGAGGCTTTAAGCCGTGATGATGAACAACTTAAAGGGGCATCAAAATAATGGATGAACTTGAGTTTCGTCGACGCACTATTGCGCAGCCAAACGATTTAGAAAAGGAGCTTTTAGAGTTTGCACAACAGAGCTCTGAGAGACAAAACTTTATAAATGATATGAAAGACTTTGATAAACAAATTCAAGAGGCGTTAGATGTGCCTGTGCCTGAAAACCTTGCTGAGCGTATTCTTTTAAACACCTCGTTAAAAGAAAAAGCGATGCAAGAAGAGCAAGCAACTGGGGGTAACGTTGTAGATGCACGCTCACGCTTTAAATTGGACCGTGTTCACTTGGCATTAGCCGCGTCTTTTTTTGTAGCTATTGGTGCATTCTTTTTTAGTACAGAGCAGCACATTGCCCATGAAGCCGGCGAACATGCCTTAACCCATGTTTACCATGAAATTAACGCCCTTGAAAAAACCAGTGCTATTAGCCTACAAAGCGTTAACGATAAGCTTGCATTGCTAGGCGCTCACATAGAAGAGCTACCAGGTAAGATTACTTATGCAATGTTTTGCGACTTTAAAGGTGAAAAAGGTCTGCACTTAATTTTTGAGTCGGACTTTGGCCCAATGACGGTCTTTATTGTTCCTTCTGAGAATAAGTCATTTGGGTTTGGCGAAGATGATTTTCATGATTCTCGCTTTGCAGGTCATATTAATCGAGGCGAAAAAGCCGATACTATTTTAGTGGCTAATACCGGCGCGCCGATTAATGTATACAACGAGCGTGTTACCAATGCTATTCGTTGGCTATAACCTCGATGTGATTATAAAAGCGCTGATATAAGCGCTTTTTTTGTCCCTATAAATAACTATCGCTGCTTACTTATCACTCGCTCACGTTGATTTTAAAAGTAATTTATTAAGTTCTACAGCAAAGTAAATTATAATTCCTGCTCGATTTAAATTAAGGAATTTCATGAAGAACTTCATCGTTATATTTTCATTACTAGCACTACTTTGTACTGCCAGTTTTGATGTACATGCACGTAAAAAATTTGGTAGTAGCAAACGCGGTAAAACCCCAACAACTCAACAAACCGCACAAAAGCAAAAAGCTGACACGACAACACAAGCCCCGGCTACAAAAGCTAAGTCGAACAAAAAAGGCATAATGGCGGGTGTACTAGGTGGACTTTTAGCCGGTGGATTAATTGCAGCAATGTTAGGTGATAATTTTGAAGGGTTTCAGCTATTGGAAATGATTTTATTAGCTGGAGTTGCGTTTATTATATTTAAGCTTGTTATGGGCTTTATACGCGCTAAACAACCCCCGCAACTTGCTGGTAATACTATGGGGCAAAATGCGTTTAAACACGCTCCACCTGAGCAGCCGCTTAATAATGGTTTTGCTCAGCAAAGCGCAAACGCAGAACAGGTGCCTTATAACTTACCACCCAATTTTGACGTAAATGGCTTTTTACAAGGTGCGCGTAGCCATTACCATACGCTACAAGTTGCATGGAACAATGCTGATTATACAACGATGGCTGAATACCTAAGCCCAGAGTTAGCACAAGAATTTAAAGCAGAACGCGAAGCGATTGAAAGTGTAGACACTGAAGTGATGTTTATAGATGCCGAGCTAGTACGCGCCGATATAACAGCGAGTGCTTGGCAAGTAAGTGTTCGCTTTAAAGGTAAGTACCGTGATTTAGGTGACAAAAAAGAAGAGCCAATTTTAGAAATTTGGCACCTTGAGCGCTCAACATCAAATGATGCGCCATGGCTGATTGTTGGTGTTGAAGATTTAATTGAAAGCTAAACTCATTTTAATACCAATCCGCATCATTAAGTGATCTATTTTGAGGATGGAAAAGCGTGTTGATAGCAAGGCAAAAAATTCGCTATTTAGTTGTTCTCGGCAATTGCGCCTGCATTGCTCTACTTTCTGCATCCATGCAGTCGTAAATAAGAATTTTTTAACGCAAATAGCGACACACTTAACCCCTAAAAATGATTAAGTATTATTGCGAATTGGTATAAATTACAAAAAAACCGCACAACCTTTAGGTTAGTGCGGTTTTTTGCTATTTAGCAGATGATTTATTTACAAACGTCAGCTACAGCGTTTGCAAAGTATTCAATATTTGTATCACTAATACCGGCTACGTTAACACGACTAGAACCAACAATATAAATACCGTACTCTTTTTGAAGGCGAGCAATTTGCTCTTTATTAATGCCTAAGAAAGAAAACATACCATGTTGGCGCTCGATAAATGAGAAGTCTTGTGCAATATCTTTTGCAGCTAAGCTTTCTTTAATTAGGCTACGCAGTCCATTAATACGGTTACGCATTTCATCAAGCTCACTGTGCCACATTTGTGTAAGCTCTGTGCTGCTTAAAATAGTGTTTACAATGTCGGCGCCGTGCGCTGGCGGCATAGAGTAAATGCTGCGTACAACACTTAATAATACTGAGTTAGAAATATCGGCTGAAGTAGCGTCTTTTGCAATAATTGAACACGCACCAATACGCTCACGGTATAAGCCAAAGTTTTTAGAACATGATGAACAAATAATTAGCTCTTCTACTGCATCAGCCAAAATACGTAAACCGCGCGCATCTTCTTCAAGTGATGAGCCAAAACCTTGGTATGCAATATCAATAAGTGGTGTAAAGCCAACTTCTTTTGCAAGCTGAGCAACTGTGTTCCATTGTGTCTCGTTTAAGTCCATACCACTTGGGTTATGACAACACGCATGAAGTAGCACAATGTCCCCTTTTGGTACTTTCTTAAGGGTATTGATCATGTCGTCAAACAATAAATCTTTGTTTTCGTAGTCGTAGTACGGGTATTCTTTAACGTTTAAGCCCGCAGCTTCAAACAAACTTATGTGGTTTGCCCATGTTGGCGTAGTTACCCACACCGTTGCATCTTTATTGCAGCGCTTAACAAATTCAGCCGCAACGCGAAGTGCACCTGTACCACCTGGTGCTTGTGCAGTACGTACGCGGTTAGCTAAAAGTGCTTGGTGCTCACCTAGTAATAGGTTTTCCATTTTTTGACAGTAGTCTAAGTTACCCGCTAAACCAATGTAAGATTTGCTTGTTTCGTTTTCTAAACGAAATGCTTCAGCTTTTTTAACCGCTTTTAATACCGGTGTGTTGCCTTGCTCATCTTTATAGACACCTACACCTAAATCAATTTTGTTAGGGTTTGTATCTTGTTTATAGGCTGCCATAAGGCCAAGAATAGGATCTGTTGGTAATGGTTTTAATTCTGAGAACATTAGCTATCTCTTATCATTAATTAGGGGTTGGCTGTTGTAGTAAGCTTAACATAAAAGCTTACCTTCTTGGCTAGTGATATTTACACTAGAAAGTGAGGAATTTTAATGCAGCACGCAACTAATACAGCCAGTGTACGGCTATCAAAAAAGTCGTTACTAAATGCCTCTGCATCTATAATACCGACGCATTCATGTTGCTCATTAAATAAGGGTAAACAGGTTTCAGCTTTCACTTTAGGATCGCACGTATAATACTCGCCACCTTGTGCTAAATAGTTTTCTACGTTGTTAATTACACGTCCGCGCTTAGACAACGCAACTTGAACATTATTACTGCCTGCTGCAAATGCTTCAGTAAGGGGAAAAAGTGGCCGGCTTGGCGCACCTTGATACGCCAGCTTTAATAATTGCGGGCCTTGAGCTGTGTCAACAGCTTGATAAATACCATACCAATCGACTTGTGTTTGCTGCTGTATGTAATTAACTATATTTTGCAGGTTTGCTAGTTTTTGCTCGTTTTGTGAAGTCGCGCTCACGTGATCAGTAAGTTTAAATGGCTCATCTTGTAAATAACCAAACAAACTACACGCACCGCCTTCACCGAGTTCAGGAATTTGATACTCCCAACGTACAGACGGCAACGCGCTCTGAGCAATATACTGTTCTAGCTGCTCTAACTCTTTGGCAATTAATTGTGGGTCTATATTTAATTGCGCAATATCAAGGTAAGAAGAAATCATTTGGCCATCCATACATCTAAAGTTTTTTAGATAATAACATGGAAATTTTTTCTGAGCTATAGCAACTTATAACACAGTTCAACTTGGTTACCACTTGCGTTATACGTGACTTTTTCTGCTACTTCTTCGAGTAACGATAAGCCGCGACCAAACTCTGCGTTGAGTTCGGTACGTTTCGAAGAGTCACTTGAAAACCCCCTACCCGAGTCACAAATAATAAAGTACAAGCACAAGGTATCTGGGCAATAACGCATATCAATAATAATCATCGCCTCTTTCATTTTGCTCAGTGCTTGCTCTCTTAATTCATAGTATTTAAAAAAGCCATCGTCTTGTTTTTTTATGTCTGAATCAAGACCTAACACACCGTGGTCAAGTGCATTGTTATACGCCTCAGAAAGCAATAAAAATATATTTGAGCGATGCGACCTAAGCCCCTCAACACTGCTTAATACATTAACAACATCATACACAGGGTCTGTGCATTTAATTTGCTGCGCGTTCAAGCTAAGTGAAAAGTTAAACGCTAAATTAGAATACGCCTCTTTGGCCTCAGGCTCTGGGATTAGCGGCAAACAATTAAGCAGCACTAAGCTTAAGTCGTCTAATTGCTCGCTACCATTGGCAAAGGTATTTACATTATCTATAACACGCTGACTGCTGATCATCGGCTTGCTTTTAAGTGCTGCTAAAAAGCGTTGCTCCCCATAAAAAATATCGGCGTCGTTGTTAGTTTCTATTATGCCGTCAGTTGAAAGCACTAAGCGGGTGTTTTTATCAACTTCTAAATTAATTAGCTCATATTCAAATTCATCACTGTCTAAAATCCCCAGCGCCATATGTTGCGATTCAAGCGTTTGCTTTACTTCACCATCGGTATTTATTAAGTACGCATCGGGTAAGCCGCCAAGCCAGGCTGAAATACTTTTACCCGAGGCACTGAGCTCAATAATAGTCGCCGCGCAAAACATGTGCTCTGGCAGTAAATTATGCAGCAATATATTAATTTCACAGGCAATATCGTTAACAGCCATCCCTTTTTGCACCATAGTGTAAAATACCCGTGATGCTGGTAATGCACCTATAGCGGCCGCTAATCCATGTCCGGTAAAATCACCCAACATGCAATATAAATTGCCTATTGGGCTTTGCGCGACTAAAAACATGTCGCCGTTAAACATAGAGGCAGGAGACAGGCTAAAGTCTAAATGATCTTTGAATTTATCTTGGTTTTCGAGCGAGTTATTGAAAATGTGCTCAATTATTTCGTGCTCGCGCTCTATTTGATTGCGATGATACTCAAGTAAAGTGTTTTGCTGATGGGCTTTTTTACTTAATTCGCGCGTCCGGCTATGTGCTTTTATTTTTGCGTTTAAAATTACTTTTTCAAACGGCTTTTGAATAAAATCATCCCCGCCTACTTCTAAACAACGCTCAAAACTGCTTTGATCTTCAAGCGAGGTAATAAAAATAATGGGTAAATAAACGTCATTGTACCGCTGCTTAATCAGCTGTGCAGCTTCAAAGCCATCCATTACCGGCATAAGTACATCAAGTAAAACAATATCAATCGCTTCTTTTTCTAACACCTCGAGTGCTTCTAGGCCGTTAAAGGCAATTGATATTTTATAGTTTTCTTCAAGCAGCATTTTTTCGAGTAGGATGCGATTAAGCGCCTGATCGTCAACAATAAGTACGTGGGTCATTAGTTAATATCAAACTTCTTATCAAAACGTGATATTTGCAGTATTTTTTTAAGCTGAGGCTGACAATTACTGATCTCTATTGTTTGTACCTGGCTTTCAATGGTTTTTTTCATGTTAAGCAACATACCAAGTGCAGAGCTATCCATGTAGTCGGTCTCTCTTAAATCGATAATCACTTTATTTGTTTTAGGCTCAATTTGCGCATAGGCTTGGCGAAATGATTGCACTAAATTAAAGTCGAATTTGCCTTTAATTTGTATCGTTAAAGTACTTTCATCAACCGATAAACTCTTTGTTAAACTCATTATAAACTCCAATAATATTTCCTTTGACCTAAATATAACCTGTTAAAAGTATTTAGCAAAAATAAAAACACTCGCCAGCAAATTTGTTATTATTTACTGCATCAATAAAAACGTTTATTTAGGTAAATTATGAGTGATAACCGCTTAGTATATTCAACCGATATGGGCCGAATTAGCCAGCCAAAGGATGAGCAAGAACCCTCCGCAAAACTATTTAAAGATGGCTTTATCCGCATAGAGCGCCAAACAAAGGGGCGAAAAGGTAAAGGGGTCATGTTGGTTGTGGGGATCGATCCAAAAGCGCACGATCTAAAAAAGCTAGCTAAAACTATAAAAAGTAAAATGGGCCAAGGTGGCGCTGTAAAAGAGGGCGTTATTGAAGTTCAAGGCGATGATCGCGAAAAATTAAAAGGGATTTTAGAAACCCTTAAATTTAAAGTAAAAATTGCGGGTGGTTAAACCCGCAGTGTTCAGAAATCAGTATCATTTCAATATTATTGAGAAAATAGGAGTGACACATGACTCAATCTTTCGACTTCAACATAGCATTAGCTGAACTTCTATCTGGTAAAGGTTTAGTTGGTTACAGTGGTGTTTTAAAAAAGCTCATCAAACAAATAATCAAAGCTGCTTTTAAGCAGAAATGGAGCAACTGTAGGATCAGTCCCCGAGGCTAAGGGTAAGAACGATATAAGTAAGAAAACCATTAAATTATCCATAGAACAATTTAAGCTTAGTACACCAAGAAACTAAACAGACTTATTTGAGCCTCAGCTTGTTAAAATGAGCCTAACTAAGCTCACACCTGAAATTGACCAAAAAAACCTTGCCCTTATTTGTGTTGAGCATGAGCCATTATGATATTCGCAGCCACGCCCATGATAGGTAGGCTCTTGAAATTTCAGAAGCCACTGTAATGCTATTGAAAGTGGTCGGTACGTTATACTAATTCGCGATAATGCTTAATCATTTCGAGGGGCTAAACATGCCGTTATCGGCGTTATAAAATTCTCACTTAGAACAGCTAAATAGCGGATAATGGTATGGGCCCTCTTCACTTCCCATACGGCTTCAAGTGAGCCATTTTAGAGGTAGCTGAAAATATCTATAATAAAAAAGATATAGCCACATAGAACTATAACAATCGGGTTAGATATCAGCAAGTCAGTTTTCCATTTAGTGTGGATGATTTCAACGGGTAAGATTTCAAATAAAAACAGCTTTCACGACAAAAGATGGCTGAGTATTTTGCAAATTTAGAAACCTGGTTTGTCGTAATGGAAACGTGTGGGGCACACTGCTCACAAAAAGGCTGTAAATAATATTTACAGCCTTTTAAATTTTTAAAATCACTAATATAAATTAAATTGCTTCTTCGTCTTCTTCTGCTGTGCGTATACGTACTACACGCTCAACATCAGTGACAAATATTTTACCATCGCCAATTTTGCCTGTTTGCGCTGTTTTTACTATTACTTCTATAGCGCGCTCAACGTCTTCATCGGTTAGCACAATATCAAGTTTTACCTTAGGTAAAAAATCCACCATGTACTCAGCACCACGATAAAGTTCTGTGTGGCCTTTTTGACGACCAAAACCTTTTACTTCACTTACTGTCATACCCGTAATACCTACATCTGATAAGGCTTCGCGTACGTCGTCTAACTTAAACGGTTTGATGATTGCTTCTATTTTTTTCATGCTCACTACTTATTAAAGCTTTAGTTGACTCGATTTTAGACAATCACGGAGTTCATAGCAAACGAAGCAATTGAATTCGATGATAAAACAACCAAGCGTGGTATAATTATTTATAAGTCTAAATTATAAATCTTTCTCAACTAGCTATAATAATAACAAATGTAGTAGGTATAAATAATATGAAAAAATTCCAAACCGGTTTAACTTTATTAGAGCTCATGGTGGCAGTAGCCATAGTGGGCATTATTGCCTCTATTGCTCTTTGGGATAGCAGCGACATGCTTGAAGAAAACCGCGCTGAGAGCTTTTTACTTGAACTAAAGCGCAATGTTAGTTTTGCTCGATCACAAGCTGCCAGTACAGATGAAATTGTTGTTTTATGCCCTACTGGCCAAGGTAAAATTAAAAATAGTAAAGACACTTTTAACTGCAATAAAAAGTGGGACGAGAATAAAATTATAGCTGTATTTATCGATGTAGATAACGACGGGCACTATAATGGCGCTACCGATACATTACTTAGAGTAATGGAAGAAATATCAGATAACGACAAGTTAACCTTTACAGGGAATGACCGCCGCTTACGTTTTAATACCAGCGGGAGAATTACGACAAACCCTGGTGATTTTGTTTTTTGCCCTAATGGTGGTACTGAAAATAATAAAGCACTGACTTTATCGCAATCGGGGACAGCTTTTTATACAGGTGATACAACTCAAACTTGCGGTTAAAAAATATACATCTTTATATTGTCATATTTCTATCATTTACTACACTGAGCTAATATATTTTTTGACTCAGGGCTTCAGGGATGAGGTTATCTACCCAAACTCAGGCTGGTTATACGCTTTTAGAATTAATGGCATCTATTGCTATTGTGAGTATTGTTAGCCAAATTTCTCTATCGGTTTTTCCTGATTTTTTAGCGAAAAACCGAGCCGACAATCATGTTAGTTTGCTGCACAGAAACATTAATTATGGCCGCCTTTATGCCATTGAGAATGGCACTTATGTAACTTTATGTGGCTTAAAAGATAATCAATGCACTAAAGATGAGTGGGATGGGCAAATGTCGCTGTTTATTGATAACGATAAGTCTACGTCACTAGACACCGATGACTTACTATTGAGCACATTTGAAAAAGTGCACGTTGCAGATTCTATGCAATACCCTCGTAGTGCAATTACCTTTAGACCTGACGGCTCTTTGAATGGTTTTCAAAACGGAACATTTATATATTGCCCCAATAAAGATAAAGCCAACCTTGAGGGGCTGGCTTTATCTGTGAGTCAAACAGGCCGAATACGTGTTAAATCAACCGATAAGTGTCAGAGCAACTAGGGCGTGTTGACCTTTGCGGATTGAAATTTGTTCAATCTAGGGGCGATTAAATCGCGGCGCGAGGTTTGTAACCTAGTGGGCTCGATAACTGCTCCTGCGTTATTCTAATGACTTACATCCATGTAAGAATAAGTAAAAACCGAGCAAAGCTTCCGCGTCCTACTCACGCCCCTTACCTACATCCATGTAGGCAACAAAGAGTTTATCGCCCCTAGGCAGAACCCGAAGGGCAGCGCATGTTTAGCATTTATGCTGCGTTATCGCCTATTTATGGGGAACAACCACACTTCATAGGCTCTGCCTTGCCTAAAAACCAAACATGCTGCTGCAAATTCAACCATCAAAGTTCAACACGCCCTAGTTAACGCCCCCAACAATACTCAACATCTGAGTTACCTTTGGTTCCTTTAGCGCCTTTGTAACCAGTGTCAGTGATTGTAATTTGTGTGCAATCACCGTCGCCTTTTACTGCACCCGCAATAGGTTTAGCTGTAATTATAAAGGTATTGTCGTCATCATCCACATCAATCGACAGTTCAAAATGGCCGTTTTCTGTGGTGTCTTGTATACCTAAGTCAGAAAATGTCTCTGTGTACTCACGATTATCTACAAAGTACTGCTCTTGTTTGTTAGCAGCGTCTAAAAGCGCCGCTGCGGCCTCGGCCCGAGAAGAGCGTTTTACATACTCAGTATAATTTGGCAGTGCTATTGAGGCTAAAATCCCTACAATAGCTACGGCTATCATTAGCTCTATTAACGTGAATCCGCGTGCTTGTTTATTCATTAATATTCCTTAATCATCAATTTCATCATTTTCTTCACGTTTATAAATATAGGTTTGTTGCGTTTTAAAACCAAACCCTACGCTATCATTGTCATTCACTAATTGTACGGTACCATCTACAACCGTTAAACCTGGCCCCATAATTTCTACTGGCTTCATTGGATTTTGTGCATTTTCGCCTTTTATTCCTGGTCCAATTAGATAAAACTGACTTTCTTCGGTCACTTCAATGGTTGGGTTATCATCACACATACCATCACCGTTGCCATCTGCACAAGAAGGCCCTTCACCGAAGTACAATTGTGGTGTGTCAGGCACATCATAACTAGTAATAAATTTTAGGTCGTCATATACTTTGGTGCCATAATGTAAATGGAACGCATATAACGAGCCGCCACCGCCACTTAACGAACATTGATTCTCTGTCGAAGTTTCAGATGAAGGTGTAAAGCTAGTATAGTAAGCGACACCGCCAACCACTGTAGCTGCTGCTAAAGACTTTTCGCCGGTGCCTAATTCATAACGCCAGCCTTTAAATTTAGCTAAATCAACTTCTAAATCAACAAACTCATCTACATCATCCAATGCATTACCAAACGGGTCGCTGTTCATAAGCATTAAATCTGCAGGTTTAATCGCTGTAGGGGCACTCGTGAATGACTGAGTTACAGTGTTTTCATCTCTTATCATAAACAGCTGATCGTCTTCATTTGTACCTGTTGGTTTGGAGCGATTTCCGCTACCTATTACTATGGCATCATACGGTGTATCTAAGCGTGTAATGACTGTTTCACCATTAATTGTTGTTTCGCTTACTTTACTATAAAGTGTACGTGCCACCAGTGGCTGGTAAAAAAATCTACGGTCTTGGCTTGCTAAACTACTACCTAGTTCTGCAAGTTTGAAGTGCGTGAAATTACTGGTGCTTGTGCCTGGCATATCAATACGCCAAATATCGCCTCCGGTATCGGCAGCATAAATTCGATCAATGTAACCATCGTAATCTGAGTCAAGCGTTGATACATTTGCTGCAATCGAGTGTTTACCTTTAAATCCATTTTCGCTTGGTGTTAAAGCCCACACTTTTTTGCCTGTTTCGGCTTCTACAATATAAATACCACGACCAACTGAGTCTTCACTTCTTACCACGGCATCTTTATTCGTGTCATACCCTGCACCAAAAACGAGTAATGGTTTATCACCAAATGCTTTTATGTAGGCTATTTGGGGTTTTGACCACGTTTGAGCAAGCTCTTTAAAATCGCCTTTACCGCCCTCTATAGGATTATCCCATAGTTTTTTTGGCTGATCAGGGTTAGTAATATCAAAGGCATAATAGTTTTTCCCACCACGGCGCATACCTGCAAACGCCCACACGTCATCACCATCGCTCGCATCAACAATACCATCGTTGATACCTTCATCATTCAAGCTCTTATCACTAAAATAAACACTGATTGGGCCGTCCATACCATAGAGTTTACCAGTGTCTTTATTGCGTAAGGGCTGAATAATATCGTAAAGGTCAGAGGGGATGAATGCCCAGCTTTCTGTTACTTGGTTATTAGTATCATCATCTTTAAACATATGTAAAAAGCCGGCGTTAGTACCAATTAATATACGTATGTCATCATTACCATAGTCGATTGCTACGGGCTTAGAATGCAAAGGATCGCCAAAAATATCACTACGTTGATCTGTGTTAGAGCCATCATTATCTTCATCATCAACATCTATTCCCATTGCCCATTTAATATCAGAGCTGGCTAGGCTAATTGGGTTCTTGGTGACTAAATCTAAAATATCGCTCACAATATTAGTGGTAAACTCAACTATATCGCCTTGTTTATCGGTATAAAGATTACGCCTGTATTCAGCGGGTGAGCCTGTTAATGAAGACAAGTGATAATTTACACCTCCTTGTGCTACTAAGTTACCATCGGCAGACTGCCCATCTGGCAACCAAAATGTTTTAGCATCAGTGTCTATTAGACCGTTTGAATCAAGCGCAGTGTTATCCGCTGAATCGACTATTTCGCTTCCTGATACTTTTAATTTTTTTAAATTACCGCCCCACCGTGTGTTTGTTTCTGGGTAGAACATGGCAAAGTAGATAGCATCGCGGCTACGTGTTTGATCTACGTTGTTACTTGCTACTGAAGGCGATGAAAAGCTATCGTTAACTTCACGAATCCGAGAAATAGCACTATTTAGCGAGTTAGAAAGCTCATCTGGCGTGCTTGCTGGTAAGTTTTCACCACCACCTAATAAGGCTGCGCGCCTTAATAGTTCTTGCCCGTTTGCGCTCATACCTGAGCCAAAGCCTATCGTGTACAAGCGGCCTGTTTCGTGAATATCGGGGGTAGCTGGGTATAAATCAACAGTAACATCACTTGTACCGTGGATAATTTTAGCCATTTGATGTAAGTAGTTACTGTAATAGCTATCGGTGCTCCAGTTTAATGGCTCTCCAAAGTACTTTTCATGTTCATCACTAATATCACTATCACTGCCGTTGTCATTAGATGGATCACCATCGGTCATGTAAATAATATTAATTGAATTATCACAACGAGCTGCTTCAGCTTCACTGTCTGCAAATGGTGATATATAAGTAAATCTTGTTTCCGGCACATAAACCGTATTACAAACTTGTCGACGATTCCACCATGGCCCTCTCCAAACGCAAGACTGTTGCTCAACTTGGACAGTAGTACTGCTTTCAACACTTGTATCACGCTCTAGAGTTGTGACACCCTCTCCGTATTGAACCTCCTGCCCAGTAATATACAAATATGCTTCCCAGAGTGTCTCTGTTAACGGTGTTCCCCCATCTGCTGGTAACCCGGCAATAGAAGTACGTACCACGGATGAATCACTACCAACACCATTTACAACATATCCTCCAGCTGAATTTCTTTCAAAGCGCATTAGACCAAAATCGATAGTGTCTTCGTTATCTAATACCACTTTATTCATGGCAAATTGCGCAGCAGCGAGGCGGCTATCTATGCATAAGTTAAATAAGCCTAAAAAATTATTATAACCACAGCTATTACCATTAGTTGATGAAAAAGCCATACTGCCTGATGTATCAAAAATTAACAGTACACGCGGTTTTTCTTCCACATCCACATCATGGTTTACATACAACTCTATATCTTCAGCAGCAACATAGCTGCTTAAAGTGATGCCAATTAAAGAGGCGAGAACTTTATTCGTTTTCATCTTTAAATCCCCTTACTTATACTGGCCATTTCTTGAGCAACACCGGTTACAATTGTAAGTTCGTGTTTTGCTTTAGAGCCGTATTTAATAGTGGTAGAAACTTGCAACATGTTGCACGATATACCCGCAGTAAAATTAAATCTGCGGGGACACTCTAAATCAAGTGCCCCCTGATTTAGGTTTACCATTTTACTTTGCATATCGTCATGCGCGGCGATGACCATTCCCTCATCGTCTGCGCCTGCATGGCTTGATACTTCATCTGGCGTTAAAAAAAACTGATTAGCAGCGCCTTTGCTTGCTTCATCAGAAATCATACGCTGTACTTCACCAATAAGCTCATTTTCAGCCACTTCGCGCTCTTGGGCTGCATTGGTAATTTTTATGTCAACGCTACTACTGCTCATTAATGTAACGGCAATACCCGTTACTGCAATAACCATAATGAGGGCTGTAATAAGCACTACACCTTGTTGTTTATTTGCGTGTTGACTTAGATACGCCATAAATTTGCTCCCACGTTATTTAAACGAATGGTGGTGGTAAATACTGTTCTTCTGTAAGAGTCGTTAAAAGTAAGCTCTCGAGCGTCTTCATCTTCACCTAAAATATAGGTTTGATTTTTTATTTTAAGACCTGGATCTGGCTGCAGTGCTCTTACTAATAAAAAAACTTGCACTGTTAAGATGCTTTTTCGGTTTTCCCAATCAAAGTGCTGCATGTCGTCAATACTTCGGTACGAATCAACACGGCTATCACTGTCTGTATCTAAACCAAAAACAAAGCGCATGTTTTCAACGCCCTCCATAATTGTTTCGGCTTTCATATTGGCGCCATTTAAGCGTTTACGCATTAATGCTGGCACTTTAAGGCTTTTATTGTTTACCGTATAAGTTTGCTCTGCGAGGTAATAAACATGGTGACTATAAGGCCACACTGTGGCATTTACGTTTAAACTACCTGCACCTACAACGCCTCGAGCAAACTCAGCGCTTTCTTGCTCAGCTATAAAATAGTTTTCACCTGCTTGTGTTTCGTTCGTAGTGCCATCTACAGTTAGCTGCTCGCCTTGTAAAAACTTAATTTGTAAAATATCAGTTCCTGCTATGGGCTTACTTATGCAGTTAAGCTCGCTTGTTGAACTGGCTTCTTTTGCATAAATAGTTCTGAAATTACTAGCGGATGCTAAATCTGGGAAGCTACCGTTATTAAGCCCTTCAAAGCAATCCCCCCCGGGGTTAGCCAACGTTTGTGTGTTTGCTGCAGTAAATGAATCATCGTAGTAAGTGCCCCAAAAGCCCACTTGCTCAATATCACGCTGCATTATATTAATGGCTAACCGGCCAGACTCTTGTAGCTCGCCTATTGTCATTGTGTCTTTTGTGGTTACTTTCATGCCAATATAGGTAAACATCACCCCGCCTAAAATAAGCCCACCAATAAATAATGAAATCATCATTTCGATTAGTGTAAAACCTTTTTGTCTCATCTTAGCTCCTTAGGTATATATAGCTATTTAATGCAACCAAACGGCGTTTTTTGTCATCAGTACCGCATTTAAGTGCTTTGGTTTCATCATTAGCATTAAACTCTTGGCGGCCTTGCCAAGACACTATGACTTCAATATTAAACCCACGCCCGCCCGTACCTGCTGCGGCCGTAGGATTTATACATACAGTGGCATCATCCAATGAGCCTGTGTTTTCGCGCGCACGAATAGCGCGTTTCCATTGCTGTAAATCAAGAGCTGCAACTTGCGCAGCAGTACATGACCCACTAAAACAAGTCGTAGAGGTAGTCGTTGATGTTTTACTTGTGAAGGTTTGCGTATATAAAGCAACGAGCTGCGCGGTATCATTTGCTCTAATGCGCTGAATAATATCATTTCCTAACGCTACTGCTGCTGCACGCTGCATAGAGTCAAAGCTTGCCTGTTTAGCTTTTGCTTGCAGTGCAACAGCGCCTAATAAGCCAAAGCTTAAAATAATAAACGCAATCAGCACTTCAATTAAGGTAAAGCCTTTTTGAGGTTTTTTGTGAGGTGAATGCATAGTAAAACCAAATAAATTTTATCTAATTATAAGTTTATGCATTGAAAGTGGTTATGCAATAAATACTAGGACAAGCGGTTAAATTTGTTGATAAACGGTAAACAAAGTTACTGTAGAATATTTTTTACTGTTTTTAGCTCTCGCCTACTCACGCTTAATTGCTCCTTACACCCAGCTAGTTCTACACTATGTACACCTGAGCTTTGGGTATGCAGCGCAACAAGCTTTTGTTTGTTTATAAGGGTATTTCTGTGAATGCGTAACAATAATGTTGGATAGCGTTGCTCAAGCTGCTTTAAACTTTGCTCAATCAGGGCCTCGCCCCCTTGAAATACCATATTGGTGTATTTTTCTTGGGCATTAAAGTAATACACTTGATCAAGTTCAATACTTTTCATTGTACCACCAAGCTGATAACTAATTTTTGTAGATTGCTGTTTTTGCATATGCGCTTTATTTAAACGCCCTACTTGCCCTAACACTTTATTTAATGCCTGTTCAGTAACTGGTTTTACTAAGTACCCTGCGGCACTGAGCTGTAGCGCATCAAGTGCATGCTCGGGGTAAGCGGTTACAAATACTATTGCCGGTGGCACACTTAGCGTATTTAGTTTCTGTGCTACTTCTAGGCCATTAATACCCGGCATATCTATATCTAAAAACACCAAATCGGGTTGAACCTGCTTAATAATAGCAAGCCCCTGCGCGCCGTTATCACCTTCGCCTTTAACTAAAATATGCTCGTTGTGCTGCAGTAGCCGCTTTATTCTAGCGCGAGCTAGCGGTTCATCATCAATAATTACAACATTCATTGGGGGTTCTCAAACTGCTTAGGGATCACCACTTTTACTCTAAATACATCCTCTTTTTGTGTGATCGTTAGTTGTGCTTTTTCTTTGTAATAGATAAACAATCGCTGACGAATATTTTCGAGAGCCATACCGTTATTTGGTCTTTTTAACGCTTCATTGTGAGTGATTGGGTTAGAAACAATTAATGTTAAATACCCTGTTGTTACATGTAGCTCAACACGAATAACGGCCCCTGTCTCACTGGGCTCTACACCATGGCATACCGCATTTTCTATTAACGGCTGAAGGGTTAAGCACGGTATATCAAGGTCAGGTAAATCAGCAGGTACATGCCAGTTAACCTTTAAGCGGTTGCCAAAACGCCATGTTTCAAGCGCAACATATTGTTTTGATAAGGTCAGCTCATCTTCAAGTGAAACGCGCTGCCCCGAGCGCATAGCCGCTTGCGACAGCGCCGCAAGCGCAAGTATTGCTTGCTCTGCAGCATCGGCATCGTGGTGTGTTAGCTCGGCAGCAGTATTAAGGCTATTGTACAAAAAATGAGGGCGAATTCTGGCTTGCAAAGCATCAAGCTCCGCGCGAGAGAGCGCTTTTGTTTGCTGCTCTTTTTCGAAATAAATCATTAAAAACTGTACAAATAAAGCCGTAATCAAAAAAACAATTAAGCAGTTTCGTAGTACAAAATAAATGCTCGTTTCATTATTTGCAATATCTAAAAAGTAGCGGGCACACAGTACACTAAATAAAGCGGTACTGACTAAAAAGGAAATAAAAAAAGCAAAAAGTTGGGTGGTTTGCGACTTTTTTTGTAAAACACGCCGAAAAGAGTATAAAACAGAAATACTGACCAAAACGGTCATATGAGAAAATAAACTAATTACGCCAAGGCTTTGCCAGCTATCCCCTTCAACAAAAGGAGCAAACGCTAAAATAGTAGCAACAACTTGGGTAACAATAAGCGAGGCAAGTACCCCTCGCTCATTAAAAAGAGCCGAAAAAAGCAATGTTTCACCTTGCGGCAACTTGCTCATAACGGCTCTCCTTGTAATCTAAATAATTAATTTATATAGATTAACGCAGCTCAACAGGAACGGCAAATACGATATTCTCTTCTTCACCTGGGTTTTCTACTACCTGCTTGCCACCTAGCTCTTTTAAACGTGCAATAACTTGTTGTACAAGCACTTCTGGCGCAGAGGCACCAGCCGTAACACCAACAGACTTAGACTCACAAACCCATTGCTCTTGCACATCAGTTGCATCATCAATTAAATAAGCCGTAGTGCCCATTTTATCTGCAAGTTCACGTAAACGGTTAGAGTTAGAGCTGTTTTTTGCCCCCACAACTAACAGCACATCTACTTTGTCTGCTAAATCACGCACAGCATCTTGGCGGTTTTGTGTGGCATAACAAATATCATCTTTGCGCGGGCCATCAATTGCGGGGAATTTTTCGCGCAACGCATCAATTACATCTGCAGTGTCATCTACCGAAAGCGTAGTTTGGCTACAATAAAATAGGTTATCAGCATTTTTAACGTTAAGTTTGGCAACATCTTCAGCGGTTTCTACAAGGTAAATACCACCGTCGTTATTATCATACTGCCCCATAGTACCCTCTACTTCTGGGTGACCATGGTGACCAATTAAAATACACTCAATACCTTTACGGCTCGCACGCGTTACTTCCATATGCACTTTAGTAACTAATGGGCATGTTGCATCAAATACTTTTAAATCGCGGCGTTTAGCTTCTGAGCGAACTGCTTGCGATACTCCGTGGGCGCTAAAAATAACAATGCTGTCATCAGGTACTTGGTCTAGCTCTTCAACAAATACGGCACCACGGTTTTTTAAACCATCTACTACGTAGCGGTTATGAACGACCTCGTGGCGTACGTAAATTGGCTTTTCAAAAATATCTAAAGCGCGCTCTACTATGCTAATTGCACGATCTACCCCTGCACAAAAGCCTCGTGGGTTCGCTAATAAAATATCCATTAGCCTTGCACCTCAATAATGTCTACTTCAAACGTTAAACGTTGCCCTGCTAACGGATGATTAAAATCTATAGTAACCGACTCACCTTGCACTTCACGAACCAGTCCTGGCAGCTCAGTACCATCTGGCTGAGTAAAGGCAATAATAGCGCCGACTTTAGCGGGTGTTTCTGCACCAAATTTACTGCGTTCTACATAGTAAATATTATCTGGATTAGGTTGGCCAAAGGCGTCCTCTGGCTCAAGCTCAAACGTTTTGCTTTCGCCTGCACTTAAACCTAGTAAGCACTTTTCAAAATTAGCCGTTAAGCTGCCATCACCCATCGTTAGCTTGGCCGGTTTATTATGCACCTTAGTTGAGTCTGCGGCAGAGCCATCTTCTAGTTTAATAGAAAAGTGAAAAATAACCTCTGAGTTTTCACCAATTACAGCTTGGCTCATGCTTTATGCTCCTTCGGACTTTCGCCTGTAAAGGCATCAAATAATAATAATGCGGCACCAATACAAATTGCACAGTCGGCAATATTAAATACTGGAAAATGCGAGTTTTTATAAAACACATGTATAAAGTCAATTACATAGCCATATGCAACACGGTCATATAAATTACCAATAGCACCGGCAAGTACTAATGCATAGGCGCTACACAGTATTTTATTCGTCGCTGGTAAACGCTTTAACCACCACACCAGTAGCGCACTAATAGCAATGGCAATAAAGCTTAAAAACCAACGCTGCCAACCGCCCGCTTCGCTTAAAAAGCTATAGGCTGCACCATAATTATGGACGTAAGTAATACTAAAAACGGGTAGTAAATTAATCGACTCTTGATAAGCCATGGTATTTACAACAAGTGTTTTGCTGGCAAAGTCTATTACAAGTAGTAATAGACTTAACCAAAGCCACACTAAACCACTTTTTTGGGCTAGTTTGCTCACTGAGTAAAACTCCTAAGCGAATTGACGCTTTTCACCTTCGCCGTCAACATTGCTTACACAACGACCACAAATTTCAGGGTGAGCAGGTTCTGAACCTACATCATCACTGTAATGCCAACAACGCTCACATTTAGTTGCATCTGTGGCTGCTACGCTAATGTATAAACCTTCAATTTCGGTTGTTTGCGTATCACTTGGCTGGCTATCTACTGCAGATACATTCACCGCAGACGTTAGTAATACAAAACGTAACTCATCACCTAATGCTGCTAACTTATCAGCCAGTGCTTTTTCGGCGTATAAGTCAACGCTCGCTTGCAGCGTTGCACCAATAACTTCTTCTTTACGGGCTGCTTCTAGTACGCGGTTTACTTCGTCACGTACATTTAGAATCGCTTGCCAGTCATCGTTGCTAAATTGGCTGTTTGTCGGTGCGTGTAGACCGTCGTACCATACTGATGTAAATACGTAATCGCTACGCTCACCCGGTAATGCTTCCCAGATTTCTTGCGCTGTAAAGCTCATAATTGGTGCCATCCAACGCGTCATTGCTTCAGCAATATGGTAAAGCGCAGTTTGACAAGAACGACGTGCATGACTGTCGCTTTTCGCTGTGTACTGGCGGTCTTTAATTACATCTAAGTAGAACGAACCAAGCTCACCTGTACAGAAGTTCATTAGCTTTTGCGTAACTAATAGCATTTGGTAGCTATCGTAGGCTGCTAAAATTTCTTCTTGTAATTGGGCTGCACGGCCAACAATCCACTTATCCAGCTCAACCATATCATCAACAGCAACTTGATCTGTTTTTGGATCAAAACCACTTAGGTTAGCTAATAAGTAACGGCTGGTGTTACGAATACGGCGGTAGCGGTCTGCAGAGCGTTTAAATATTTCATCCGATACCGTCATTTCGGCGGTGTAATCGGTAGAGGCTACCCATAAACGTAAAATGTCAGCGCCAAGTTTATTCATCACGTTTTGTGGTGAAATAACGTTGCCTAACGACTTTGACATTTTGCGGCCGTTTTCATCTACGGTAAAGCCATGCGTTAGTACCTGCTTGTAAGGTGCGTGACCGTTAATCGCAACTGAGGTCATCATTGATGACATAAACCAACCACGGTGCTGATCAGAACCCTCTAGGTATAAATCGGCTGGGCCAACTAACTCTTCACGTGCATCAACAACACATGCATGTGTTACGCCCGAATCAAACCATACATCTAACGTATCTTGTACTTTCATGTATTGCTTGGCATCTTCTTCGCCTAACAAGGTTGCTGGCTCTAGGTCATACCAAGCTTGAATGCCTGATTTTTCTACTAGTTCTGCAGCTTGCTCAATAAGCGCTTGCGTATTTGGGTGTAAAGCACCGGTGTCTTTATCAACAAATAAAGCAATTGGCACACCCCAAGTACGTTGGCGTGAAATACACCAATCTGGGCGACCTTCAACCATGTTTGCAATGCGGCTTTCGCCCCACTCTGGCAACCATTGCGTGTTTTTAATTTCGCTTAACGAGTCTTGACGTAAGTTAGCCTGATCCATGCTTACAAACCACTGCGGTGTAGCACGGAAAATAATAGGCGTTTTGTGGCGCCAACAATGCGGGTAGCTATGCGTAAGCGCATGATGATGCATTAAAGCACCGCGCTCTGTTAGTACGTCAATTACACTGGCATTTGCTTTAAATACATGCTGACCAGCAAATAACTCTGTGTCTGGTAAATAAACACCATTAGCACCTACAGGGTTTGCTACTTCAAGGTTGTAATTTAAGCCTGCCGCGAAATCTTCTTGACCATGGCCTGGCGCGGTATGTACCACACCCGTACCTGAGTCAGTAGTAACGTGGTCTGCTACAATTACCGGTACATCAAAATCGTAAAATGGGTGAGCAACCTGTAAGTTTTCAAGTGCTGCACCTTTAACATAACCTAGTACGTGGAAATGATTAAAGCCATAACGGTCCATTGCATCTTTAACAAGCTCTGAGCCTAAAATTAAACGTTGCTGTGAGCCTTCATCATCTACTTGTACTAAGGCGTACTCTAAATCTGCATGCACAGCTACGGCACGGTTAGCGGGTAAGGTCCACGGTGTTGTAGTCCAAATAACAGTACCTACACTGCCTTGCCCTTCATGACCATCGGCTAAATCAAAGGCATTAACAACCGCATCTTGATCGGCAAATGTAAAACGTACGTCAATCGCTGGTGATTGCTTATCTTGGTATTCTACTTCAGCTTCTGCTAATGCAGAACCACAGTCTGTACACCAATGCACAGGCTTAGCACCTTTATGAAGGTGGCCATTTTTAATAATACGACCAAGCACGCGAATAGCGTTTGCTTCAAAGTCATAGTTCATTGTTAAGTAAGGTTTGTCCCAATCGCCAAACACACCTAAACGTTTAAAGTCTACTTTTTGACCTTCAACTTGCTTTTTAGCGTAAGCACGGCATTTTTCACGAAACTCGCTCGCGGTTACTTTAACGCCTGGCTTGCCTACTTTTTTCTCAACCATTAACTCAATTGGCAAACCATGACAGTCCCAACCAGGTACATAAGGTGCATCAAAGTCAGATAAAGTTTTAGACTTAACAATAATGTCTTTTAAAATTTTATTTACTGAGTGGCCTAAATGGATATCGCCGTTTGCATACGGAGGGCCGTCATGCAAAATAAAGGTTTTTTTACCTTTTTTAGCGCTGCGAATTTGACCGTACAGGTCGTCTTCATACCATGCTTTAAGCATTTTTGGTTCACGTTGTGCCAAATTGCCACGCATTGGAAACTGTGTTTCCGGTAAATTCAAAGTATGTTTGTAGTCGCTCATTAATCCTACTTTCCGTATCTATCGGCTACCTAATTTAAACCAAAACACTGTTTTGCGGCGGCAACGTCGGTTGCTATTTGTGCCGTTAACTGTGTTAATGTCTCGAATTTTTTCTCATTGCGAAGTTTTTTTATTAACTCCACATGCATAAACTGTCCATATATATCGTGTGCAAAGTCAAAAAGATGAACTTCTAACAAAGCACGCGTTCCATTAAAAGTGGGTTTATTACCAATATTGGCTACCCCATAAACCTGTTTTCCGGCAATATTTGCTTTTACTGCAAACACCCCATTTACAGGGCAAACTTGGCGTTTAAGCGCTATATTTGCAGTTCGAAAACCAAGCTCTCGCCCTCTTTTCCAACCATGTATTACACGCCCTGAAATCGCATAATTATGCCCAAGCATTAACTTTGCATTTTCTAAGTCGCCTGCGGCTAATGCTTCACGTATTAGTGTGCTGCTTACTCTAGCATTTAATTGGCGAAAACTCGCGGTGCTTTTTACATCCATGCCCGCTTGTTTGCCCATACTGCGCAGTAAATTAAAATTCCCTTGGCGCTGTTTACCAAATTTAAAATCATCACCTACTGTGAGTGCTTTAACGCCTAGCTTTTTAATTAAAATATCGCTAACAAATTGCTCAGCGTGCATATTGGCAAATTGTTGGTTAAAGCTAATACAAATAACTCGTTCAATACCTAAGTTGCTCAGTAACTTAAGTTTATCGCGTAACCGAGTAAGCCTTGCTGGCGCATTGTTTTTAGCAAAAAACTCTTGCGGCTGCGGCTCAAACAACATTACAGTGCTGGGTAAGCTATGTGCTTTAGCATCAGCTAACAGCCCTTTTAACACTTCGCTATGGCCTAAATGCACACCGTCAAAATTACCAATAGTCAACACACAACCATAATGTTGCGCTCGAATATTGTGTATACCTCTAATTAACTCCATGCCACCTAATGCCTTTTTCAGCGAGTATTATTAACGACTTTAAAATCGTTCAAAACCACAGGGCTGCCGATTATAATCTTTTTTTTAATTTGATTCAGTAGTTGCTACACTTTTTATCGTATTTAGTCTTACACCGAGTAAAAACAGCACCGCAAAGTAACTTATTGCAGCAATTACTAGCAATACAATTAACAACATTACTTGCTCAGAAAAATGCCATGTAGCCCAATAATAACGGCTGCTGATGTACCAAGTTAGCGCGCCCATTACCAAGCTTGCCACTATGCATTTTATGGTAAAGCGTAGGCTCATAGCAGAAAACTGATACACATTTTCTTTTTTAAGTTGCCTGTAAAGTAAAAAAGCGTTGCAGCTGGCCGACATAGACGTTGCTAAAGCAAGCCCTAAATATCCTATAAACGGGGCTAACATGATATTAAATACCATATTAAGCACCAGCGTAATAATACCAATGCGCACAGGTGTTTTGGTATCTTGGCGCGAGTAAAAACCCGGCGCTAATACTTTAATAAGCATAAAGCTAACTAACCCTACCGAGTAGGCAACTACCCCTAAGCTTACCGCTTTGACATGATCAACATCAGCGTCTTTAAATGCACCGTGGTCAAACAGTACAGTAATGATAAGCGGGCTTATAATCATTAAGCCGACCATGGCGGGTATGCCTAAAAAAATGACAAAACGCACACCCCAATCTAACGTATCTTGAAAATCACTGAGCTTTTTACTGCTATGTAATTTAGAAAGTGCGGGTAAAATAACAGTGGCAATACCAATTCCAAATAAACCTAGTGGAAACTCAATTAACCTATCTGAATAATAAAGCCATGCGATAGAGCCCGTCATTAATAGCGAGGCAATCATGGTATCGAGCAGGAGGTTAATTTGGCTTATTGAAACACCAAATAATGCCGGTAGCATAAGCTTACGCACTTTTTTAACGTTGTCGTCTTGCCACGCCCAGCGAGGACGTGCCAACATTTTTGCTCGGTATAAAAATGGTAACTGAAACAACAATTGCACTACACCGCCCACAAATACCCCAATGGCTAACGCATACGCCCCTACGCTAAATTGGTCATGCAATAAAATAGCGCAAGTAATAATTGAAACATTAAGTAATACGGGCGTAAAAGCAGCCACTGCGAAACGGTTATACACATTCATTACCGCACCACTAAGTGCCACCAAACTAACAAATAGCAAATACGGAAAAGTTAACTTTAATAACGAGCTTGCCAGTACAAACTTTTCTGCATTTGGGCCGCCATGCCACCAATCTATAAACCAGCCAGTACCAAATAACGCGGCAATAACAGGCGAGGCAATAACGCCAAAAATAGTCACACAAAGTAAAATTGTGCCCAGCGTGCCGGCAGCCTGTGCTACAAATAGCTTAACCTTATCATCGCCATGGTGCTCTTTAATTTCGCTAAGTACAGGTACAAATGCCTGAGCGAAGGCCCCCTCTGCAAATAGTCGGCGTAAAAAATTGGGAATACGGTTAGCAAATAAAAAAACATCGGCAGCAGCACTGGCGCCTAATAAGTTTGCAACGACGGCATCTCGTACTAACCCTAAAATACGCGATATCATTGTCATACAACTTACAATCATACCGGAGCGAAATAATCCTTTTGACACCTTAAACCTACTTAAAAACCTTTAGTTAACGCGATTATGCCACAGTCTTTTTTATAAATCGCTTTAAAGCACTAGGCTGGGCGTCTGTGCTTTGTTACAATAGCGATATTAACTGCTAAAGCGGCAAATTGATGTTCGTTATAAGGAGCAGTTTTTCTTGAATTGTTAAAATTACATTGACATTCATGATAAAAACAGGCATATTCCACGGCCTTTAATTTAAGCTTTATTTAAGATTGTTAGGAGCAAACCTTGGCTAACATCAAGTCTGCAAAAAAACGCGCTATCACTAGCGAAAAAAACCGTCAGCACAACGCAAGCCGTCGTTCAATGATGCGTACTTACTTCAAAAAAGTAACCGCTGCTATTGAAGCTGGCGATAAAGAAGCTGCACAGCAAGCTTTCTCTGTTGCTACACCTATCCTAGACCGTTACGCAACTAAGGGTCTAATTCATAAAAACAAAGCAGCTCGTCATAAGAGCCGTTTAGCAGCTAAAATTAAAGCGCTATAATTTGTTTTATGATTAAAAAACCGGCTTAGGCCGGTTTTTTTATATTTAAAATTTAGCATTAATACTTTTTAGTGTTAGTAATCCGCATAATCCCATAAGATTTAGCGGATTATACCAATCCGCATAATTAAGTGAGCTATTTTCAGGTTGAAAAAGCGTGTTGGTATCAAGGTAAAAAATTCGCTGTTTAGTTGTTCTCTGCAATTGTTTCTGCATTACTCTGCATCCATGCAGTCGTAAATGAGAGTTTCTTAACGCAGATAGCGACACGTTTAGCCCCTAAAAACGATTAAATTTAATTGTGGATCGGTATTAAATATCTATGGTTAAACGCTTTCTAAATCTGGGTAAAACTTTTTCAACATCGCAGCTATTTTTTTAGGGGTAAATGGCTTAACCACAAATCCCTTAGCGCCTTTATCTATGGCTTCTTTAACATTTTCAACAGCTGAATGAGCCGACACCATTACCACATTGGTTTCAGGGCTAATATCATTAATTTGTGCGATTAACTCTTTACCATCACCGTCAGGCAGCTCAATATCTAAAAAGATCATATTGTAATTAGCTGCTTGGCATTCGCTAATACATTGTTTAGCCGTTGAAGCCTCTTTAACGTTTTCTATTCCTAAGTGCATGAGCGTTTGGCTCAAAAAACTACGCACTGTGCTAACATCATCTACTATTAAAATCGATAGCTGCGTATCCATGTATGTTCCTCGTAGGCTAAAAGCATTGTATAAGTTATTATATAACTAGATATTTAATCATTTTATTATAGAGACCTACGCTAAAAAGGCCAGATTTGCTTTATGTCAAACAACACAAAAAAACAATCATTGCTTGGTAAAACACCACAAAAAAGAAAAGCACCAGTAAAAAAGCCCCGCAATAGGCCGCAAACAGCACCGCAACCTTCAACTAAGCCAACAACATCTACCCCTGCAGAGCTGCCTGTAAAGTCTAAAAAATGGTTACTTATTACGCTGGCTGTAATTTTTGCGGTAGCCATTATTTTTCCAAAACCAACTTTACTCACCTATAAAAAATTAGGGTTAGTGAGTGAAAGTATTTATTGGCCTGGAGTTTTTGGCCATGGCCGTAAATTACTTGACTCAAACTTACACCCGCAGCTAGACGAGAAGCGTAACGCCCTTTATTTATGCGCAGATTTAAAGGCGCCGCAAAGCTGTCAAAAGTATCAACTAATAAAAAATAATGGCTTTTTTGCAGCCCTAACCAGCTACATTTAGCATTAAAAAAACTAATCTGAAAATTTAAAATTACTTGGTTGAAAGGTGTGCAAAAGATCAACATAATGGCGCTCCTTTTTTCAACAACTGAACTATTGAAACGACCATGCTAAACGAGCTAGATTGGCTTTTAAACACTGTATTACTTGCACTAGGTTTAGGTGCATTCTTTATTAACCACATAACAATACTGCGTGTTGCAGCAATTAGTGCATGTGGACTGTTATTTTTGTCTTTTAGCTTGGATTTAATGTCGTCGAGTGTTGTTTCAAATATGAGTTTAGTGTTGATCAATACATTTTACTTGTTCAAAGTGTATACGTTTGGACAATTTAATGTAACGCAGAGTTAACATTTCTCCTTAGAATATTTTATAGCCCAGCCTTGCTGGGCTTTTTTATTTAAAAAATTAAAAGGCTTGGGGAACAGATTGAACTAAGATAAAATTTATCTCGTATTAATCCTCATTTAGGTCTTACTATGTCTTTATCTGATTTCGATTTATTTTTATCTTCTATGGAAGATGTAAAACCTATAAACCACGATACTGTAACTCCTCTTGCAAGTAACCCTAGTGCCACCCTTGCCCAGCAAGAAAAACGCAAAGCTGCTGAGCTTAGCCTTACGAATGATGAAAATTACTTACAAACTGAGCATGTAGAACTTTTAGACCCGCATGCATTACTCAGTTTTAAAAAAGACGGCGTACAAAGCGCTGTATTTAAAAACTTACGCTTAGCTAAATACCAAGTTGATGCCACATTAGATTTGCATGGCCAATTACTTAAAAACGCACGCACAACATTATTTAACTTTATTACTGATTGCCACCAGCGAAACATACGCGTTGTACTAGTACGCCATGGCATTGGTATAAAAAATAAAGCTAAGCCAGGTATACTTAAAAGCTACGTTAATAAGTGGCTACAGGCTCTACCTGCGGTATTGGCGTATCATACGGCCCTTAAGCATCATGGTGGCAGCGGCGCAACGTATGTGTTGCTTAAAAAAAGTGATGAGAAAAAACATGAAAACAGAGAGATACACGCTAAGCGCTTTTAGTGCAAAACTAATGCCTCACTTTTAACAAATAAAGTGGCACTTACTCTGCCCCTTTGGGGTTTAGGGTTCATTTAGGGATGGATAACTTGTAGCGAGATATTTTAAGCTAGTAGAAGAACGCTAAACGCTACTTTACTAGCTTTATAAGCCGAGTAGTTATAATTAAAGCTAAGCCGTAAGTTACATGCTTAATTTCTAAAATTGACTTCTAATCGGTTTGCGTTGTTTGCTCACTTTGGTTTTTACTTTGCGGTATTTGATCTGCACTCGCTTGGTTAAACCATGCCGATACACCCAATACAATAATAGAAACCACAACTAAGCTTAGTTTTACGCCACCTTGACTCGATTTCATACGTTACTCTTATTATTTTTATTATAGGTTTAGCCCTTACATTAATTAAAATTACAAATGTTAACAAGCTGTTTTTTAAACTGTTTGGCTATCTATTAATAACCTTTTGTTCTATTAACTCGATTGTTTAGCTCAAGCCCGCTATTTAAGCGATTAACATTTTCTGCTATTTGCTCTGTAACACTATTTAAGTCTGATATTGCTGCGCAATGTGGAGTAATAGTCACTTTTGGGTGCTGCCAAAATGGGTGAGAGCCTGGTAATGGCTCTTCGGTGAATACATCAAGGGTTGCCGATCTTAAATTATCTGAATCTAGCGCTGATAATAGATCTGGCTCTATAACATGCTCACCCCTTGCTACATTTATTACGCAAGCATGCTTAGGGAGCTTTGCTAATAATTGTGCGTTGATAATTCCTTTAGTTGCCTCAGTAAGTGGCAATAAACACACTAAAAAATCTATTTTGGGCAGCATTTCATCAAGCCCTTGTAATTCGGTGTATAGCTTGACCTGCTCACTTTTTTTAGGCGTTTTAGACCATGCACTTAGCGTAAAGCCATTAATGCGTAACTTATCTGCGCATGCTTTTCCTAATTCACCAAAACCTAAAATACCCACATGTTTATATTTATAGGCGCGTTTAGGCTTCCAGTTACTTTGTGATTGTTTAACAAAGTATTCTTTTAAGCGCAGCTTTTGAGCTAACACATGAGTTAATACATATTCTGCCATGTCCTCGGCTAGTTGCTCATCAACAATACGCACCACATCTACATGCTCATGCAATAGCGACATATTAATACTGTCTACACCCGCGCCAAATGAAGAAACGGCTTTTAAATTAGGCAATCGTTGCCATAGATCATTCGGGGCATTCCAAGCCAGTACAAACTCTACAGCACTGGGGTTTTTACACGATGGCCATTGCTCAATAGTTTCATTAGGTAACAATTCAGTTAGCCTTGCTATTAGTTTTGTATTATCGCGCCCTGAAATGGCAACTAAAACCGACATGTAAACTCCTTATAAACTTTAATATTTTTACCTTCATCATTGAGTAAATTTACTGCTGATTATTTACTCTTTAAAAAGTCACACAACTGCAAAGTAAATGTCACACCCTTTTTTTACTCTAAACAGCAAGGCGAATAGGCCAAATTGTAAACGAGGTTAATATGATAAGCGTTGATAAAGTAATAGCAGCAAACTTACCACAATTAGAGAACTCCCCTAAAGTAAAAGGTTTAGTTAAAAAAGGGCTTGGCTACTTATTACATGAACAAGAATTTGTCGCCTTTGGCGATGCTTACCCCCATTTACAAGGGCTAGAGTTTGTTGAGCAAGTGCTTGATGAGCTTGACTTTGATACCCGCTACAAACCAAAGCAAATTGAAAATATACCCAGCGAAGGTAAGTTAGTTATTGTAGCTAACCACCCCATTGGGTCGCTCGACGCACTCGCGCTGATAAAAGTACTATCCAGCGTTAGGCAAGATTTAAAAGTGGTTGCCAATCGAATGCTAATGTCGGTTACCCCTATGCATTCATTGCTGTTGCCAGTAGATAACTTATCAGGTACCAGTAAAAAACAAGAATTAAGCAATATTCAAAAACACTTAAAAAATGAAGGTGCTTTGTTAATTTTTCCTGCTGGTGAAGTATCTCGATTAAGCCCTACCGGAATTAAAGATTGCAAGTGGAACAGTGGCTTTTTACGCATGGCTAAAAAAGCAAACAGCCCTATTTTACCTATTTATATAAAAGCCAAAAACAGCCCGCTTTTTTATGGTACATCAATGATTTATAAACCGCTTGCGAGCTTATTATTAGTAAAAGAAATGTTTAAGCAGCGTCAAAAGTCATTAGAGTTTGAAATTGGCGCTTCCATTCCACCCGAGTCATATTTAATCGAAAATTTAAAAGATAAAGAAATCGTAAACCTCATTCGTAAACAACTTTATCGCCTTACCACTAAAAAGCCTCTCCCCCTTAAAACTCAAACCCCTATTGCTATTCCTGAGTGTCGAAAAGAGCTAAAAAAAGCCATAGAGAGTTGCCAATTATTAGGTAAAACACACGATGGCATGCATATTCATTTATATCAATACACGGGGAGCTCACCGGTGTTTAGAGAGCTTGGGAGACTCAGAGAAATCGCCTTTAGAGCGGTAGGTGAAGGCAGCGGAAAACGCCGCGACATCGACAAATATGATATGGATTACCAACACTTAGTGCTATGGGATCCCACGCAGTTAGAGTTGGTGGGGGCATATCGCCTAGCTTGCGCAAAGGAAATAATAGATAAACATGGCCGAGAAGGCTTATACACCGATAGTTTATTTAGTTACACACAAGCAATGAAACCCTATTTAGAGCAAGGTATAGAACTTGGCCGCAGCTTTGTGCAACCTAAGTATTGGGGACGTAAAAGCTTAGACTACTTATGGTACGGTATTGGCGCATTTATTAAAAACTACCCGCAATATCGTTACTTATTCGGCGCAGTGAGCGTCTCTAATGCTTTACCAGAACAAGCTAAAGCCATGCTCGTATATTACTATCAACACTATTACAAATCAGAGCAACACCTTGCCACCCCTAATAACGAGTTTAAATTAAGCGAGCAACAACTTACTCAGTGTAAAACTGTTTTTAGCGGCAACGATGTAAAAGAAGACTTTGTAGAATTAAAACATGTACTGGCCAATATGGGGGCACACGTTCCTACGCTATTTAAGCAATATACCGAGCTGTGTAAGCCTGGCGGTGTAAAATTTTTAAGCTTTAGTATCGACCCCGACTTTAACAACTGTATTGATGGGTTAGTACTAGTAGACTTACAAAACGTAAAAGAAAATAAAGCTAAGCGCTATTTAGGTTAGGGCGTGTTGAACTTTACGGATTGAAATTTGTTCAATCTAGGGGCGATTAAATCGCGGTGCGAGGTTTGTAACCTAGTGGGCTCGATAACTGCTCCTGCGTTATTCTAATGACTTACATCCATGTAAGAATAAGTAAAAACCGAGCAAAGCTTCCGCGTCCTGCTCACGCCCCTTACCTACATCCATGTAGGCAACAAAGAGTTTATCGCCCCTAGGCAGAACCCTGAGGGCAGTGCATGTTTGGCATTTATGCTGCGTTATCGCCTATTTATGGGGAATAACCACACTTCATAGGCTCTGCCTTGCCTAAAAACCAAACATACTGCTGCAAACTCAATCATGAAAGATCAACACGCCCTACTCAAACAAACCGCGAGGTGATCCTCGCTGTTTATTTTTATAAGGCGTGTTTACACCTATTTATGGCTAAAAATTCGCGCTAACAAGTCTGTGTAAATGGCCTCAATTTTAAGTAAATCATCAACCGGGACATGCTCATTTACCTGGTGAATAGTACTGTTTTTAACGCCACACTCAATAACTTGGGTATGCTGGTTTGCAAAAAATCGCCCATCCGATGTACCGCCACTGGTACTTAACATGGGGTAATTCCCTGTTTGCGCATAAATGGTGTGCTCTAATTGCTGCAATAAACTCCACCCGTTTGTTGGTGCTGTATAATAGGGCTCACACGCTCGTTCCCATTCCATCTCAAGGTGCTGGGCGTATTCACTCAGTGCTGTTGATATACAGTGCTTTATTGTACTGCTTGTATAACCATGGCTATAGCGCACATTAAAGGTAATTTCGCATTCACTAGGGACTAAATTATCAATAACATTGTTTATATTAATGCCGGTCACTTGCAAGGTGGTTTTAGAGCTTGGCTCATCTTCAGGCCATGTTAAATTACTTAAACAATTTACAATATTACCCGCAATATGCGCCGCATTTATAGTGTTCTGCGGGTAAGCAACATGCCCGGCCTTGCCGTGTACTTTTATTCGAGAAGAAATAGCGCCTCGACGACCATTTTTAATTGTATCGCCTACGTGTGTAGAGCTTGTCGGTTCACCAACAATACAGCCATCAAGTTGTATATTATTTTTTGCAAGGCGCGCGGCTATTACTTCTGAGCCAAATTCCGCCTCTCCTTCCTCATCTGAGGTAATAAGCCAGTAAAAACGCCCTTTTTTATTTTTTGTATCGTTTAATAGTGCCTTAGTAGCACCAAGCATAGCCGCCACGCCGCCCTTCATATCGGCAGCGCCGCGACCATATACGGCATTATTAATAATATTGCCGGCAAAAGGTGGGCTTAACCAGTTGCCGGACTCTGCAGGTACAACATCAATATGCCCAGAAAACGCAACACATGGCCCTTCTTGCTCAAAATTTACGTAGGCAATTAAATTAGTAACACCTTCACAAATAAACTGCTCACAATTAAAACCAAGCACAGTTAACTCATTACTAAGCCAATCTATGGCACCGCCTTGGCTAGGCGTTACAGACTCAAATCTTATAAGCGTTTGTGTATTTTTTACCACCGCGCTTAAAGGCTTACTTACACTGTTTTGCGATACTTTTGCAAAAGACATAACAACACACTCAATAACCACAAGATAGGTTATTAGAGCGCGACAATATGACCAAATAATGGCAAAGATAATACAGTGCGATGACCGTTAAATACCTACCTGTGTCAATTAATTAAAATACTTTTTACAGCAACTTTAATCTAAATCAATAAAGTGATTCATACGCTTCAAACATTTTTGAAACTTTGATCTAGAACAGGTTTTTAGCGCTTGGAGGTTGTAATAATAACGTCAATCAAAAAGTAGTTATTGGAGCACAACATGAAAACCCAAATCAGCATTGCATTACTTACCTCTTTACTTGCTATCACCCCTGCGGCACACGCTAACCTAAGCGTTAATGTTGGCGCTATTAATGTAAATCCAGATAACAGCAGCTCGACAATTAACGAAGCGCCAACACTGGGTCTAAAAGGCGACTCTGATACGCAGCTGGGTATTACAATCGACTATGCATTTAACGATAAGTGGGTGGTAGAGCTTATTGCCGCTACGCCGTTTTCACACGATGTAAATGGCGCAGGTGGGTTAGCTGGTAATAAAATTGCCGACATCAAACAGCTTCCGCCATCATTGGTTGCGCAATACCACTTTTTAGATACAAGTTACGCACTACGCCCGTTTATTGGTGTAGGGCTTAATTACACCACCTTTTTTGACGAGCAGCCTTCACAAGCGCTAAAAGCAACCCTAGGCACTGATGATGTTGAAGTAAAGCTAGATGATTCGTTTGGCTTTATCGCACAAGTGGGCGCTAACTATAAAATAGACCACAACTGGGGGTTACATGCCATGGTATCACTGATTGATATAGATACCGACGCCACAGTGTATGCAAACGGTGCAAAAGCCCTTACATCAACCGTTGAGCTTGACCCAGTCGTTGCTATGTTTGGCGTAAGATACCGCTTTTAATTAAGCTTATAGCGCCCATGTTCTATGTGTTTAAGGCCGAAAGGCCTTATTTTATGAAAATTATTTAGGAAGGTTGTTCACCTTTTTTTGCTCAAGCATTTCTTTCCAGTGCATAATTTCAGCGGGTAAAATAGGCGCTACACCATCAAAGCCCGCTACTTCAAGCATTTCTTCAATAGTTATAATGCCTTTTTTGTTTTTAAACACACCGCGCACATACGCTATAGCGTGCAGGCCACGGGCAGAATGAAACTTTTGTTCAATATAAAAATACTTGTGATCCCACCCCACCAGCTTGGTACTAATGGTATAACGCTGCATAGGTTTAATATCGCGAATATAAGTGATGGCTGTGGCATTAACAATAGGGAACCAACGGCGTTTCATTACTTGTTTTAATAGGCCAATTCGCTCAATCATCCAAGTGCGCGACAAGTCCATCATAGCCAAATAACGCGAGTTTGTTAGGTGCAGGTTTATATCGCAGTCTGTTGGCAGCGCTTTATAATCAATATCTACCGTATCAAGTAACTGTTGATAGTCACGGTTGCGCTTAATTTTAAAAAATAATAAAAGAAGTCTAATATATAAGTTCACGATAAGGTCTTACCAGTATAAAGTTAACTCAGTGTAACATAGCCACTTGTTAAGGCGAATGTTCTGTTTTAATCTCAAATTATAAATATAAAAAAGCCATAGTATGAAATATAAATTAGCGACACTTTTTACCATCAGTTTATTATGCATTAGCACCTGCGCACTGGCCGATTTTACTATTAAAGGCCCAGGCACAGTGACGTACCCAACGGGTGTAGAAAAAACATTTAATTTTGGCTTTGCATGGCAACAGCAACTTGGTAAATTTTCAATAGGTAGTAAAAGCTACGATATGTCGCAATTACCTAACTCATACTCGGTAGCAATAACTTTGGCTAAAGACGATAGCCAAGTGTGGGTACAAGAGTTTAACAATGGCTTTATTGAAGCGTTTGACTGGCAAATTGGCAAACACACTGTCTCTTTAAAAAAGCAGCAGTTTAAAGACCCTGTAAAAGGCAATTACGTGATTGAGCTCAATGGCCGCAGTTACTTTTTTACGCGTAATAACGCAAGCATAGTGATTAATTTTGATGAAAATGGCATAGAAACAATTGCCATTGATGGGGTTACTAAAAACATGGGCACTAAAAACTAGGGCCTGTTGACCTTTGCGGATTGAAATTTGTTCAACCATCAAAGAACAACACGCCCTAGCGCCCATTAAATCGGCTATTAAACTTTAACCGTTTTGCGATTAATACCGTAATCTCGTAGTTTATTTGCCACTGCGGTATGACTTAGCCCTAAACGCTTAGCTAATTGTCTTGAGCTTGGGTAAGCCGGATACAATTTACGTAGCAAGGTTGCTTCAAAACGTTTTACAGCTTGATCTAACGACCCTTCAAAGTCTGACTCTAAATAACCTAAATCAGGGGTAAAGGTAGGCAATTGTAAATGCTCTACGCGTAGCTCACTATCATCAAGTAACGACACCGCCCGATAAATTGCATTTTCTAGCTGACGCACATTACCTGGCCACGGGTACTCTTGTAAAAAGCGCAGGCACTCTTGCGATAAAAGCGGAATTGCATGGCCGTTTTGCTGTGCGTACTTTTGAATAAAATGCTCAGCTAATGGACCTACATCCGCTTTACGATCTCTCAGTGGTGCAATCTCTAATGTGAGTACATTAATTCGATAGTATAAGTCTTCTCTAAATACGCCCTCTTGCACCATGGCCGGTAAATCTTTTTGTGTGGCTGCAATAATACGCACGTTTACTTTTACTTCGTTCTCGTCGCCTACTTTTCTGAATGTACCGTCTTGCAAAAAGCGCAGCAGCTTTGTTTGTAGCTGTGTAGACATTTCGCCTACTTCATCTAAAAACACAGTACCGCCATCTGCTTGCTCTAGTACCCCGCGTTTAGGTGCGGTGTTTTCTTCATATCCGGCGTAACCAAATAGTTCAGATTCAGCCACATCATCAGGCAAAGATGCGCACGAAAGTGCAATAAACGGCTTAACCGAACGATTAGAGGCATAGTGGCACGCACGGGCAAGGAGCTCTTTACCTGTGCCAGTTTCTCCGGTTATTAAAATGGGGGCTTCTAGCTGTGACATTTTTCGTGCTTCGCGCACTACACGGCGCATAGCAGTACTAAAGTTATGAATAGTTGCAAAGCTTTCTTGTCCATAACGCCTAAAGGCACTGACCTGCTGACCAAGACGGCTTTGCGATTTTATATTTATAACCGCACCAGCTAACACGTCACCTTCACCCCCTTGCGGGACGGCAATCGGTAAAATATCGGCTATAAAATCTTCACCGGCAACATCTACGCGGGTTGTTTGTCCAAGTACTTCTTTGCCTTCTAACCAACGCGTAAAGTTAAACCCTTTTAGTAGGTTATTAATATTGGCCCCTACCACTTCTTTTTCGCTAAGTTGCAGGTCTTTACAGGCGGCGTCGTTACACAAACGTACCCACCCTTTTGCGTCAATCGAGATAACGCCATCGGGAAGTGCACGCAGCAGTGTATTTAATTCGTTATGCTCTCGCTCAGAGGGTAAAAAAGCGGTTGTGCGAACATCATGTACGCCATCAATCAAACGAATAGAAGGCATAATCTTTTGAAACTGCTCAAATTCAATTTCAGGAAAGCTTACATACATACGGCAATTTACCGAATCAACCTCAATCCCCTTTAGGTCAACATCGTAGTTAACTAAAATATTTAGGATCTCTTGGGCTATACCTACGCGGTCGGCACAATGAATATCTAGACGCATACATCCTCGAATAAGGAAAAACTATATTAGCCGAATAATACGCTAACTCCGTTATTCAATACAGTAAATTGTAAACAAATTTGGACAAACCATCGTTTATATAGCTGTAAATTCATGTCTATGAACATCAAACTGTAATAACGAGTGGCTTAAAACAAAAACGCAGCGTGTTAGCTGCGTCTTAAAAGGGTAATACTTATATGCTATTAGTTTTGCGGGTATGGGGTCCAGTCTCCGCCATCTAATTGAATATAAGGGCGTTTATTAACATACATCATTATTGTATCCGCGTTTTCAGCGACTTTAGGTGCACGAGGCAGCGAATCAACTAAGTCGGCAATATTGCCGTTACCTGCAAAAAAGTTTGTGCTAAGCACGCCACTAATTAGCTCCGATAAACCAAAGTAACTTGTTGATTCGCTTACAAGCGTTTGTGAATAGCTTTGTACATTTTTACCAATAAACTTAATCGCCACCGGAACAGATACAATACTTGGGCTTGGTATCTCACGCAGCCCTGCAAATTGTACTTTATCACCTTTTAATGCCGCGCCGTGTTCAGGTACTATCATCAGCATGACATTACGGCCACGTTTTTCTAAGTTTTTAATAAACCTGTTAATGTCGTTAAATAAGTTTTTATGTCTAATCGGGTAGCTTTCAAGGCTACTCATGCGGGGCTGATTCGCTAATTGATTGCCATCATGTAAACTAGTTGTATTATAATACATAGCGCATGGCGCACAGTCTTCACCTTTTTCATTTAGCCAAGCGTTAAGAACCGCACCATCTGAATAAATAGGTTTATCGTCAAAGCCATATTGAGCTACAGGTAAGTTAGTTATATCGTAAGGCGGCTCATCTATTTTGCCAAACCTTTTCACCAAACCTTTGAACTCATCGAAGTGGCCGTCGTGATTCATAACCACACTACTTTTGTAACCTATGTTTTCTAAATTCTTAAACAAGTGGCACTGTTCAGGCGCATTTTCAAATAAAGCTGTTTGACTTGTTTGACCACAACTTGCTCGTAGCAGGCGAATTGCAGCAGGTCCAGAGTAAGAAGTAGCCGAATTAAAATCAGAAAACACTACATCAAAATCGCTGTATAAATCATCAAGGCTAACACCTATGGTCTCTAAATCAGCCACAGCCATCGAGCATATATTTAACACAATGACATCAAATAATTCGCCATTATATTGCTGAGGGAATTGGCTTGCTAACAAACTTTGCTGCTGATAAAACTCTTTTAATTGCTGATCAGGCGATTTTGCTTCTTGCGTTACCACCTGTGCTTGTAAACGAGGCGCCGCTGTTTGTACATTATTAGCCGCCACTGGCTGTGTAATTAAATTATCCTCATTGTTTGTGCCCTGCCACGCTACAAACATAAGCCCAACAATAGTTACTGTGGTAAAGCGTATCCACTGTGAGCAATACCAAAAGCACACAGTAATAACAAACAATGCTAATAGCATATCAACATTAATAACACGCGCCATGAGCTCTAAAAAATAGCCAAAGCTAAAGTCTTGTACGTTACCAGCTTGGCGAGTTAAACGGTCTATTGGCGGCAACCACGAATCTTTATAAAGTAAAACAATGGCCATTACCGCGCCTAACCAATGCTTGGCTTTATTTAATAAAGGGCGTGTGTAAGAAATAGCAAAAAAAGCAGCCAGTGCTGCATTTGCCAATAAGCCAAAGTCGATTACACCATAATAAAAAAGTGCAAACTTAACTAAAAAATAGAGGTTCCACACCCCTAAGCCTGATAATTTCACTATTTACCCTTCTTTATTCTATTAGGTTTGTAAGGTTCGAGTACTTCATGTTTAAACGTAAGCTGAGCATAATATTTTTTTATTTTTTTCAGTATCAACGACCCCGACATACATAAAAATACGCCAACTAGCATCGCTAAAATTGCTGTAATCAATAATTGATTAATACTCATACGTTACCCTTTATAGCCATTTTGAACGGCACGGCATCTGCGCGTTCGTTTTTAGTAAACTCGGGTGTTTCTAAATCAGCTGCAACACTTGCATCTATTTTGTGCGAAAATTTATAGCTGTCATTCTCTGTTAATTGGGCAGAATAATCGGTTATATCTTGGCCAGCATAATAACGCCTAAGCTGCTTACATTCTTGCTGAATATAAAAATGATCGGAAATAATATTTTGCTGCGCAAAAAAGTCGTTTGTTTCCAATTTAAACAAGTGCTTTATTGCATTGTTTACATCATTTTCGCGACACGCATGTAAATACAAATACACCGTATTTTCTACCAAGCTAAATACATCACCTTCACGTTTGATATGAAATAAATGCAAAGGGTGGATGGGGTCAATCCGGGGTAAAAGCTCAAGTTTAACCAACACGCCACTCACCCCTAAATTTACAGCAGAGTCACTATGAACTTCTACCTGTTTGGTAAAGTCCATAAATGGTAGGTAGCCTTTAGAAAAAGTATTTTCAGTAAACTGAAGTACATGTTCAATAGAAGGCGGTAATGGTCTTGAAAATTGAAACCCTTGAATTGACTGTACTTGTGAGAGCAACCTAGAAGGCTCTGAAAAACTATACAAAATAAGATTAACACCTAAGGTCAAAAATAAGCATTCATCTTGATGGCGGATCACGCCATCAACGTTTTGAATCACCAATTTAAGCCAGCGACCACAGTTTTTCCTCAGCTCAAAACATTGTTTAGCAAGCTGAGCTATATCAGTATAACGCGAGACTGCAAACACCAATGTTGCCGCCTCTAATTTAGGACCTTTTGAAAAAAGCGCATTGTTGTCTTTTATTATTTTATATTTTGCAGGAAGCTTGGTCCCTTCAGGAATAGCTCCTTGCACAATCCATACGTCATCTTCATCTGCAAATACACTCGATGTTGAGACTTGTTTTTCAGTAATGCTATCTTGCTGTACTTTAAAACAGTCACTTTCAATCATTAACGGATACTGCACAGAAGCTATGACACCTGTACTGTGGTGCCAATAATCGTACTCTAGCACGCGCACTGTTGAATCATTCTCGACATATACTAGCCCGTCAAGGTCCGAATTTAACCGCCTTAATAAAAAGCGATAGTTAGTCACCTCAGGGCCTGAAACTAAAAATAAAACGGTCGCCTCTGATTGTGTACTAAATTTTTTATAGGCCTGAAGACTTTGAATCAGTTGTTTTTCATTTAATGAGGCTAAATCAGTCGTACTAAAGTGAACAATAACTAATGCTTTATTTAGGTGTTTATAAGCATTTAGCTCTTTAAAAGTACTGTTAATTATTTGTTGCTTTGGCCAGTCGCGCGTATCTGCAGAAAACCTAAACGGATGCACTTTATGGTGGTCATATGCCTGATTTAAAGCACCGCTAAAAGGACCTTCAAAAAATATTTCTATCTGAGAAGAAACAATATAAATATCAGAGGTCGAGGTCTTATTAATTGCATGTAATGCTAGTTCAGTAGCAAAATTGTCTAAAGGGGCTAAAATTGCATATAACGATGCAGGTTTTAGCTCTGCAGCAGAGGGCTGCAAGCCTGAAATGTTAAAGTTATGCACTGAATTTAGCCTATAAAAAATACTTTTTTACTAGTTTTACCCGTTATTCTATATATAATAGACAAATATTGTCCACTTTAAATAAAAATAATAAACTTTCGTACAAAGGTAACAATGCACAATTTAACGACCAAAAGCTCTGAAACCTTAACATCAAATGACATTGAGAACCTTGCTCGACGTTTTGGTGGTAAGAGTGAAGATTACATTGAAATTGTTAATAAACAGAAGAATAAACAAACAATAAAGAAATATGCATTACTAAACGAAATACACCGTGTAGTAAATGCGTAAGTAGTTATTAAAACGACAGGTAAATAACCCTTTGCAAAGAATTTTTTTAAAAGGCATTAAAGGCGGTACTGGCGCTACCTCTATGGTTGCCAACTTAGCCTGCGTATTAAAAAAATCAGGCTCTGACGTAATTGCTGTAGATTTAGATTCTAAAAGCGACTTGGGTCTGCACTTTGGGCTACCCTGGCAATACAGTCAAGGTTGGAGTAATGAGGATCGCTTTGAAGAGGCTTTAGCGCACTTTCATCAAGATAGCGATGGCATTGTATTTTTACCCTTTGGTGATTCAAGTGTGAGTAATACAGCGTTATTTAGCCTTATTAACAATTGCAATAAGCTGGATTATAACAAAGATACTTGGCTCCTTTTTGATTGCCCAGCGCATATCAATATCACTGATTACCCACTAAATAAAAACGACATAGTAATTGAAATCGTTAATTGTGATGCTATTTGCCACAGCCTAATTTATAAAAAGCTACAAACGTTAAAGCATACTGATAATCAGTGGAAACACTTCTTTTTAGTTAATCGTTACAATTCTGCATCAACACTCGAATTTGATCTCTTTTCTTTGTGGCAATCGACTTTGCCACTTATGGCGCCTTTCTTTATAAATAGTGATGAAGTAATTAAAGAGTCCACAGCCTATAGAAATGTAGCGCTAAATTGTGCTCCCTACAGTGTTGCTAACGATGACTTTGAAACACTTGCCGGTTGGCTTGTAAGTAAATCGGCCTTGTAGTTATGAGCTTTTCTTTGTTTTATAAGCGCCCAATACACAGTACTTTGTATTTACTGTTAAGTGTTTTTTTTACTGAAAAACTTGTCCGTTATATTTTATTTAAGTTTCACAGTTATTTTAACCAGCACAAAGTAAACGTGATTGAGGCCTTTTTAATGCCTTTTATTACGCTAATTAGCTCATTGTTTATCAACATAAAAGACCACAGAATTAACTTTGAGCTCATTTTATATGATTACTATCCGCATCTTCGCCTGCCGTACCGCACGTTTATTTATACAAATATTTTGCGCTTTATCATCCAAAGCGTTTATTTATTATTTTTTAAATACAAACCAAAAAATAATTTTGTAAGAGAGCGGTTATCAAATCAGTTTTATAATGGGGTAAGTTATTTACTTAAACAGTTGCGTTGGTTTGATTTAAAACTGGGTAGGTTACTAAAACGTTTGCTATCAAAAAATGACAAAGGGCCAAAAAAGAGCGCTTTTAAAACCATGGCTGACGCTAAGATTTGGCAAAACAAACTAATCAAATATGTGGTTGTAGCCTTTATATTATTTTTACTGGCTATTTTTATAACCATTCCATTTAGCCTAGAAGCACAAGCCGTTTTTATTAGCTTTATTTTGATAGTGGCATACGGGCTTAAGCGCGTTAAAGGGCAAATGGCCACGATTGTAATGATCACCCTATCGGTAACCACTTCATCGCGTTATTTATGGTGGCGCTACACTGAAACCCTTAATTGGGATGACCCTGTAGCACTTACATTAGGCGCAGGCTTGCTGCTGGCAGAAACCTATGCGTGGCTAGTGCTCATTTTAGGCTTTTTTCAAACTATAAATCCGCTTGAGCGCAAACCTATTCCTTTACCTGAAAACACCGACTTATGGCCAACCGTAGATGTATATATACCCACTTATAATGAACCACTAAGCGTTGTACAACCAACCACACTGGCAGCAATGAGCATTGATTGGCCTGCAGATAAGCTCAACGTATACATTCTGGATGACGGCAAACGCCCTGAATTTAAAGAATTTGCCCAAAAAGTGGGAGTCGGTTATTTAACACGTCCTGATAATAACCACGCTAAAGCCGGTAACATGAACAGCGCCATGCGCTATACCAACGGCGACTATATCGCTATTTTTGACTGCGACCACGTACCTGCCCGCTCATTTTTACAAATGACCATGGGGCAATTTTTAAAAGACAGCAAAGTATGTTTAGTTCAAACGCCGCACCACTTTTTTTCTGCAGACCCATTTGAACGTAATTTAAATAACCACAGCCAAATACCTAATGAAAACATGCTTTTTTATGGGTTAATTCAAGATGGTAATGACATGTGGGATGCCACCTTTTTTTGTGGCTCATGTGCCGTATTAAAACGACAAGCACTTGATGATATTGGCGGCTTTGCATTTGAAACGGTAACCGAAGATGCTCACACTGCACTTCGTATGCAACGTGCCGGTTATAAAACCGCGTATATAAATATTCCTCAGGCTGCGGGCCTTGCCACCGATAGCTTATCAGCGCATATTGGTCAGCGTATTCGCTGGGCACGGGGTATGGCGCAAATATTTAGACTCGACAACCCTATTTTAGGTAAAGGGCTCGATATACCACAGCGCCTGTGCTACTTAAACGCCATGCTGCACTTTTTATCGGGCATTCCGCGCATAGTATTTTTAACCGCCCCCTTAGCACTTATATACTTTAATGCTTACATTATATATGCACCTTTTTTAGCTATTTTTATTTACGTTGTGCCTACGCTCATACAAATAAAAGCGACCAACTCACGGATTCAAGGAAAATATCGCTACTCTTTTTGGGGAGAGGTGTATGAGTCTGTTCTTGCATGGTACATATTAAAGCCGACCACCGTTGCGCTAATAAACCCTAATAAGGGTAAGTTTAACGTAACAGAAAAAGGCGGCTTAAATGATAAAGAGCATTATGATTGGGGTATATCTAAACCTTACTTGGTGCTTTTACTGATAAACTTAATCGGCATGCTGGTAGGTGTGTTACGTTTGGGTTTTGGCGATCCAAGCCAAGTGGGGGTTTTACTTATCAGCATGGGCTGGGCAATTTATAATATTATTATTTTAGGCGCTGCGGTTGCTGTTGCAGCAGAGGCAAGGCAAGTAAGGCAGTCGCACCGTATTAAAGCGAACTTTCCGGCGGGCGTGCGCTTAGCAAATGGGCATACGTTAAAAGTTAAAATTACCGATTACTCTGATAATGGGGTGGGTATTGAAACAGAACATGCTCATTTATGCCGTGTAAACGACAAAATAGAGCTTTTAATGAGCCGCGGTAATAAGCAATTTTCGTTTACAACGTATGTATGTAACACCCGAAACAAACAAATAGGCTTAACGTTAAAAGATCTTTCACTCGAAAAGCAAAAAGCATTTATACAATGTACTTTTTCAAGAGCGGATGCGTGGCTTGATTGGCAAAATAACTTTCGTCATGACCGCCCTTCTTATAGCTTTAAAGAAGTACAAAAAACAAGTTTAAGAGGATTTAGCAATTTATTGTTTCATGCTCCTAAACCATTACAACCCTTTGTAAAACTAATGACGAAAATTGTTGTTTATATAAACTCTTTCACCCCTAAAAAACCAATAGTGCATAATAATTATGATTAAAAATTTGCTTAATACATTTCTAATACTGTTTTTAACATGCAGTGCTTATAACGCATGTGCTATTGAGCCAATGCACGATAAGTCTGTATTTATAAATGGCTACCCTGAGAGCGCAAACGTGTCTAGCTTAAGGTTAGACTTTGCTGCTTTAGGCTTTAATGGCTACAAGCTTGATGGCATAAACAACAATTCAAGAGTGGATTTTACAAATCGCATTGACAAGTTAAGCACCGACTTACAGCTTAATTTCTCGTATACAAACTCGCCCTCGTTAATTGCAAACGTGTCGCATTTAAAAGTGTACTTTAATGAAAACTTAGTGACTGTACTGCCCATAAATGAGCAGCTGAGTGTTGTTAAAAATACCGTTAACCATAGCCTTAAACTCAATGCTAAATATGTGCAAGACTACAACCAAGTTCGTTTTGAGCTAGTTGGTTATTATGACTTACGTTGCCAAGACTACTTTAGCCGCTCTATCTGGACCGAAATTAATAAGTCGAGCAACATCACACTCAATCAAAAACAGCTGGCAATAGACAGTCGTTTAGAGTACTTACCAGAGCCCTTTTTTGATGCCAAAGATTACAATAAGTTAAGCTTACCGTTTGTATTTGCAAAAACACCTAGCACCAAAACGATTGAAGCCGCGGCGACTCTTTCTAGTTGGTTTGGTGCACAAGCTGACTGGCGTGGTGCTGATTTCCCGGTGGTGATTAATAAGTCATTAGATAAACACAGCGTGGTTTTTATTACCAACGATTCAAAACCTGACTTTTTAAAAGACTATCCAGATGTTGAAAAGCCAACCGTTGAGATTATTTCAAACCCAGAGAATAGATACAGCAAAATGTTGCTTATTTTAGGGCGTGATGAAGAGGATTTAAAAACCGCCGTCACGGGTTTGGCCTTTGGTCATACAGTAATGACCGGCAGAACAGCAAGCATAGAGGCTATTAAGCAACTGCCGCTGCGTAAAGCTTACGATGCTCCACGTTGGTTACGCGCCGATAGACCGGTGCATTTTGACGAATTAATTGATTTTGATACCCAGCTTCAAGCACAAGGGTTAAATAATGGTCCAGTTAAATTAAACGTGCGCTTTGCACCCGACTTATTTACCTGGCGCGAAAAAGGCATCCCCATTACATTACAGTATCGCAGCACACCCGAGAGCGAGTCTTTAGACTCTCGATTGAATATGTTGATTAATCAAAAGTTTATTAGTGGATACTTGCTAGATAATGACGACTCTACACTTAATACTACAAAAACCTTATTGCCACTTATAGCCAATACTGATACCACACAAAACGCAGAAAACTTTTCACTGAATGGCATCAACTTAGCCACTCGGAACGAGCTAAACTTTGATTTTAGATTTGCGGTATTGAAAAAAGGTGAATGTGCGATAGCGCCGCCAGGTGGTGAGTTTGGTGTTATTGATGGTAATTCAAATATTGATGTAAGCGGTTTTGATCATTACATTGCCTTGCCAGATTTAAATGTATTTGCAAACAGTGGCTTTCCGTACACTAAGTATGCTGATTTACAGCAAACGCTTGTACTGGTTGATCAGCAGCCTTCTGCAAAAGCGTTAACTTTGCTGTTTAACCTTACCGGTCATTTTGGCGCAATAACCGGTTACCCAACCCACAGAATGGCGGTTGCCCACTTAAATGAAAACGTTGATTTAGACAACAAAGATATTTTAGTTATTGCAAAGCCTAGCAGCACAGCTCAGCAACTGGATGAAGATGCGCAAACGCACGTGCTTTTAAATAATAACCAGCGCGAAATAAAGCAAGCTATTTACAACGGGGCATACGATGAGCTAGCCACAGATAAAATACAAGTCAGTGTAAAAAGTAGCGGAGACATGGCAGTCATTACAGCGTATCAATCGCCTTTTGATTCTGAGCGCTCTGTTGTGTCACTTAATGCCACCACTGAAAAAGCATTTGGCTTAATTGATAAAACCCTTATGGACTCACAAACATTAAGCCAATTAAAAGGCAGTGCTGCAGTTATTAACTCACAAGGTGTTAAAACAATAAAAACTGAAGAGCAATACTTTGTTGGTCATATTCCTGTACACACACTGGTGTGGTTCCATTTATCTGACCATCCATTTATTTTAGCTCTGCTTTCTATATTAACGCTGTTACTAATTTCATTTATTTTATGGCGATTACTACAAGCACTCACCCATAAACGTTTAGCTGAAGGAGATGAATAATGACATTACTTAACCGTGCATTATTAGTAGCCGCTTTTTTAAGTTTTTCTGTATCAGCGCAAACGCAACAGTGCGAGCCTTGGCAGGGGTGGCAAGTATTTAAAAACCACTTTATCAGTGATGAAGGTCGCGTAATAGACTTAGGCTCAAAGCAAAACATTACCACCTCAGAGGGGCAATCATACGCGCTATTTTTTGCATTGGTAGCAAACGATAAAGCCGCATTTGATACCATTTTAGATTGGACGCAAGAAAACCTCTCTGAAGGCGATTTAAGTACACGTCTGCCTGCTTGGCAATGGGGTGAAACAGGCAATGATACCAATGGCATTATAGACTCAAACCCAGCATCAGACTCTGATTTATGGATAGCATATAGCTTATCTCAAGCAGCTATTTTATGGGATGAACGCCGCTATAGTATTTTAGCCGCGGTGTTAGCACAGCGTATCATGCGAGAAGAAACCGCCTATATCTCAGGTTTAGGACTTACCTTATTGCCCGCCCCTGCAGGCTTTGAATTTGACAATGATACTTTTAAGCTCAACCCAAGCTATTCGCCTTTGTTTATTTATCAGCAGTTTAGTAAGTTATACCCGCATTCACCTTGGCAACAATTACATGAAGGCTCTGCAAAACTTATTTTAGATACCGCTAAAAATGGGGTTAGCCCTGATTGGGTGATGTATAGCCCAGCAAAAGGTTTTTATTACGATAAAAAAACAACCGATTTAGGCAGTTTTAATGCCATTAGGGTCTACTTATGGGCCAGTATGATGGCGAATGACGCCCCTTACAAAGCTCAGTTGAGCGAGCAGTTTGCACCTTTTGTAGAAGCTATAAACAACCGTGGCTATGTCCCTTTAAATACCTATGCGAGCTCAGGCAAAACCCAACAGCGAGGCCCATTAGGTTTTAATGCTGCCCTACTGCCAATGCTAAAAGAAAAAGGAGACGATTCATTGGTTATGGCCATTCAACAAAAGCTGATGGTCGATAAATCATTTACACGAACTCGCTATTACGACAGTGTGTTAAACCTCTTTGGTAACAGTGCGCTTAATAAACGCTTTTTAATAACAGCAGACGGGACGCTCAAGCCAAAGTGGAGCACTGAATGTCGTTAAAATGGGCTGTTGTTTGTTCGTTAGCAGTCAGCGCAAGTGTGAATGCTAAAACAAATAATGACATTGATACACACTCTGTTGAGTGGCTCTTGAGTCAGATCAATATTGGTGAAGTACAAGAAAATAAAGACTTAATTGCCGATAGCTTACAAAAGTTATTGGCAATTGCACCTAATCGAATAGAAAGCCAGTGTGCGCTTGCTCGTTATGAGTTTGCTAATGGTAAAGCGGTGCAAGCAAATCAAATTTTAAAAAAAATAGATAATAGCAACATACGCATTCACCCTTGTGTTGAGCAGCTAAGGTTAATTGCTCGGCTAGAAAACCAAGATAAAGCAGATATACAGCAAGCAAAATTACTTGCGCGTGCCGGGCGCTTTGAACAAGCACGATTAATTTACAACTCTCTTTTTAAAAACACCTATCCAAGCTTAGCATTTGAGCTAGAGCATTTAAGTTGGTACGCACAAGACCAAAGCCAATGGCAAAACGTAAAAAAAGGCTACGAAAGGCTACTACGCAGTTACGAAAACATCGGGGCGGTTGATATTGCATATGCACGCCATCTGTTGAGAAAAAACCCAACCGATGACAGTGCGTTAACTATTTTAAGTAAATATGGCTCGACTTCTCGCTACAGTAATGAAGTAGAAGCGATATGGTTAGGTGCTTTATCTAATATGCAATTAAATAGCACAACTGATAAACAGTTTCAGCGCTACTTTAGCGTGTATCCGTTTAGCAGCAAAGGTGAATTGCAATATCAAGATTTCAAAAAAGATCTAAAAGCACGACAAAAATTATTAGCCAACCCTGCCTACCAGCTATGGGTTAAAGGTGAAGCCTTACTTGAGCAAAACAAGCTCGTTGCCGCAGAGCCACTTTTATTAAAAGCACTCAGAGGGCGCCCGAAGGATGGCGCGATTATGCGTAGCTTGGGCATCTTATACTTACGAATGGGTAAAAATCAAAAGTCATATAATTACTTTACACGAGCACAAAGCAACACCGCTGATTTTGCAGAGCGTGAAACATTAAAAGAGTTAGCTGCAACGGCTAAGTTTTGGCTTTATATTCGTCAAGCGAAAGAAGCAACAAACGAACGCCAATTTAAAACTGCAAAATTAAAGTTAGACTTAGCTGATACCTTAAATCAAGACCCCGCTACTATTTTATATAACCGTGGCTTATTGCAATTTGCACAAGGTAACTACTCTCAGGCAGCCGCCATATACCAAACTGTGCTTAAAAATGAGCCTTTAAACAACGGCGCCTTAACAGGGTTATTAGAAATTGCTGAATTGGACAACAATGAACAATCGTTAATCAAATTTTATAATGCGTTATCTAGTGCCCAAAAAGCGCAACTAAAACCGATATATTCAGCAACGTTAAGTAGCCAGCTTCGCGAAAAAGCACGTCAATATAACGATGCAGGCGATACAGAGCTTGCTGAGAAAACCTTAAAAGAGGCCATTGAACTGGCCCCTGAGCAGCCTTGGCTTTATTACGATTTAGCGTTTATTTATCAACAAAATGGGTTAACTCAAAAGGCAAAAACGTTATTTAATAATGTGCTTTGGCAGTTTCCTCTTAATCCACAATTACGTTATAGCCATGCTTTATTTTTACGCTCAATAGATGATTATCAAGGCGCTTTAAACACCTTAGATTATGTGCCGGTTAATGAGCGAAATGACGACATAATTACTCTTGAGCAGCAGCTTAGGCTGAACGAATCTCTGCGACGAAGTGAGCGCCACTTAAATAGCAAAAATAGAACCACGGCTATTTTTCATTTAAGTAATTTAGAAGCGCAAAATTTAACACCAGTAATGAAAGCCGAGCTATCGCGTAGCTGGTATCAAATAGATGAGAAAAAACACGCCATAAAGTTAATTAATGATGCATTAAAGACTGAGCCTACTTTATCACCTTATTGGCATATGCTGTATGGAGAATGGCTACTCGAGCAAAATGAGCGCCCAACTGTAGAGCAATGGTTTACCAATTACAGCTTACCTAGTAATGCCAGTACTGGCGAAATAGAACAGTACGTCAATTTATACACTACATATATTAATGAGTATTACGAAGGCGGCGAACTACTAGCAAAGCTAAACCAGCTTGATCAAAAGTACCCAAGTACCCCCGCAACGACCACGGCATTAATAAATGCTAATTTAGCGCTTGAGCAGCGTGAGTCGGCAATTATTGTTTATCAACAAAAACTAAAAAACAATCAGCCAATCGACCCTCAAGCTATGTTAGCAGTTGCAAAAGCATACAGGGAGCTTGGCAACGACTTTCAAGCGAAAGAAGCCACTGAGCGCGCAATAGCACAAACAGATGATCAGCAAGCCTATTTACAACGCCAAATTATGGCCTCGTTAAATGACTTTAATTACGCAGGTGATGCGTTAGCTTTAGCCAATCAATTAATAGCTAAATCACCCAATGATAAAGAGCTTAGTTACTTGGGCGCTGAAGTTGCCCGAAATTTTAATGAGCAAGACCAAGCTAAGCAATGGTATTTAAAAACACTATCGAGCGAGCAACGCCTAAACGATGAATCGTTTTACAAACAAATTGCGCGTATAGATGAAAATGATGCGTGGTATATAAACGGTGCTAAACGCGAGCTTATAAATGAGCAAAGCAAAAACCAAGCATACATTGCCATTGGGGTTAACTTTAGTGGCCAAACAAGCACTGAAAGCGAAGCGACGCTTGGCGCTGGCTTAGTCCCTATTGAGGCCTATTTTCCACTTTGGCAGGGTCAAGGGTTTATTAAAATAGACCCAACTAGCATCAGTGCACAAACAACACGCTTTGATGAGCAATTTGCTGGTAGCCGCTACGGCCAAGGTGCACTGTGTATATTTACCTGCGATATTGATGAAGTAAGCCCTGAGCAAGATGGGGTCGATATAGGTATTGGCTGGCAAAATGAAAATTGGCGTGTTGATGTGGGTACTACCCCACTTGGCTTTTTAATTGAAGACATAGTATGGGGTGTAAACTACGCAAACAGCATTGGCGATTTTGGCTATAGCCTAGAGCTCGAAAAACGCCCTGTAACAAGCTCTGTGCTCTCTTATGCTGGGCTTGAAGATGTGAATACCGGTGAAATTTGGGGCGGCGTGCGTTCAACTGGCCTAACTGCCAACCTATCTCATGATTTAGGTGGCGATTGGGGCTTTTGGTCAAGCGCCGACTTTACGCTTTATAAAGGGCAAAATGTTAAAGATAACCAACGCTATAGAGTAATGGGTGGGTCGTATTATCGCGTAATTAGCAATCAAGAGCGCGAATTCACTGTCGGCGCAAGCCTATTACATTGGGCGTATCAGTATAATTTAAGTGAAGAAACATGGGGCCATGGCGGTTACTATAGCCCACAAAACTACGTTGGGTTGTCACTGCCTTTAAGCTACGATGCGCGCTGGGGTGATGATTTTGTTTATCGCTTAAAAACGGGCATATCGTATTCGCAAACAAAAACCCAAGCGATTGACTTTTATCCCAACGATACAGACTTGCAACTACAAGCCTACGATAGAGAGTCGATAACCGGAGTAGACCCTGTATTTGAGAGTGATGACAGCGCAGGAGTGTCATACAATCTTGAAGGGAGCTTTGAGTACCGTATAACACCGCATTGGTTTTTTGGTGGTTACTTAGCAATTGACCGCTCTGATTTTTATGAGCCGAACTTTGGCCAGCTGTATATTCGTTACTATTTCAATCCTGTGTACGGGACGTTAGAGTTTCCTGGCACCCCAATTATTCCTTATGCAGACTTTTAACGCAGTGCAAGGTGATACATCGCGAATGCTTCCCCTCGCACTAAGGTATATGTATACTTGAGCGCAATTGTAACTAGGATAAGGGTGTGTCTCTTACCTTATGGTGTTACTACCATTTAGCAAATCATTATCTTAGCTACAAATAATATACAGATGGTCGAGCGTTTTATACCAATCCGCATAATTAAGTGATCTATTTTGAGGATGGATAAACGTGTTGATAGCAAGGCAAAAATTCGCTAATTAGTTGTTCTAAATAAGAATTTTTTAACGCAGATAACGACACGTTTAGCCCCTGAAAATGATTAAGTATTAATACGGATTGGTATTAGTGCCCCAGGGCACAAAAAAGCTAAAGCAAAAAATTATAAGGCCATTACAACAATTCTTAAAGTTAGGAAGTAAATATGAGTTCAGCTCCAGATAGTGGTTGGTTTGGCCACCCTAAAGGACTTTCGACATTGTTTTTCACTGAGATGTGGGAACGAATGAGTTACTACGGCATGCGAGCTATGCTCGTATTGTTTATGACAGCAAGCTTACAACAAGAAGGGTTAGGCTTTACTGTTGCATCAGCAGCTGCAATTTACGGTTTATACACAGGTGCCGTTTATTTCTTAGGCTTACCTGGTGGTTGGCTAGCGGATAGATTATTCGGTGGCCAAAAAGCCGTATGGTACGGCGGTATCATTATCATGTGTGGCCATATTATTTTGGCCGTGCCTCATGAGTATTCATTTTTTATTGGTTTAATATTTGTAGCTACTGGTACTGGTTTACTTAAACCAAATATCAGCGCAATGGTAGGCCAGCTTTACAGCGATGCTGATGAGCGCCGTGATGGCGGTTACGCTATATACTACATGGGTATTAACTTAGGTTCTTTGATTGGTTACTACGTATGTGGCTACTTTATGGAAAATGTTGGCTGGCACTGGGCATTTGGTGCTGCAGCGGTAGGTATGGCGATTGGCTTAATCCAATATAAACGTACATTAAATAACTTACCAGAACACAGCGCACTACCTGCTAACCCTTTAAGCCCTCAAGGCACTACACGCACATGGGGTGCAATTGCATTGTTTGTTGCTGTTGTTACTGGCGTTACAGTAGCCGCTATGGCGGGTGTAATTGTTATCAATCCATCGGTTGTAGCCGGTTACACAGCCGTTATATTTACTGTTATATTTTTTGTATATTTTGGCCTTATTTACTTTAAAGGCAATTTAACCGGTGAAGAAAAACAAAGAATGTGGGCACTATTTTTAGTGTGTGTTGCTTCTGCGTGTTTTTGGTCTGGTTTTGAGCAAGCGGGTTCATCACTTAACCTATTTGCTCGTGATTACACAGACCGCCTTATCGGGACTTTTGAAATTCCCACTACGTGGTTTCAATCATTAAACTCACTGTTTATTATTGTACTGTCGCCGTTTTTTGCAGCGCTTTGGATTAACTTATCTAAAAAAATGATCTCGCCAACTTACAGCGTTAAATGTGCACTTGGCTTAATTATTATGGCTTCTGGCTTTTTAGTGATGTTTATGGCTGCTCAGTACGCTGCTGAAGGTTTAAAGGTTGCGCCTTACTGGCTTGTTACTACTTACTTTTTACATACAGTGGGTGAGCTTTGTCTAAGCCCTGTTGCATTGAGCGCAGTAAGTAAATTATCACCTCGGCGCTATACAGGCCAATTAATGGGTGTATTTGTTTTAACCTACTCTATTGGTAATGTTATCTCGGGCATACTGGCGGGTAACTTTGATCCAAACAATGTACAAGAAATCCCTAACTTATATTTACAAATTGCCTTATTTAGCATTGGCGTAGGTATTGTTCTAGTGCTTATGAGCTTTAAAGCAAAAGTATGGGAAAAACAAGGCTTAGAAGAAAATGTAGCATAATATTGTACGTTTAATTACGCATACTGCTATCTAATATTTCCTCCATAGCCAGCCGCTATGGGGGAAATTTTCTCAAATTTCTATATCACCTCACTGTAAACTGTTATTATCTGCTGATTAATTTTTAACTTGTCTCAGGGACGCAGTACATGCGCTTGTTAACTTTATATCGCACCCCATTTTTAATTTTTTGTATTTTTTTATTATCTGCCTGTGGTGGTTCAGACGATCAAGTTACAACTAACCCTAACGATCCTATTGAGCCAGAGCCAAGCGAGTTAACCGTATCTACAACGACCGGTTTAGATGTCAGCCTTGATGAAGGAAGCTTTTTACTGACTGTACCGGCCAATGCTGTATCTCAAAGCACTGAGCTTACCTACGAAAAAACAGTGCTAGATGATGCGAATGCACTGCTAAATATTATCTCAGATATACACCTACTGACTCCCAATACGCTTTCCTTTAGTAATCCAATTACAATTACCATAAAAATACCTGATGATTACCAATTAGGTGGCCAGCTATTTATTGCTAGACAATCTGGCGATAGCTGGGCAGTTATTGAAAACTCTTTTGTTGCAGATGGCTTTGTAAGTGCGCAAGTAACAACACTTGGAACCTTCGCTTTAATGATGCAGCGTAATGAGGCCTTTGCCGATATTGGCCCAACGTGTGATGCCACAGCCACAGAGCAATCAGTAAGGTTTATTCATGTTGCCGATTTACATGCACGATTTGGTTATGAGGAGCAGTATTTTAGCCGCATAAAGGCGTACTACAACCAAGCACTTGCACAAACGCCGCACACCCTGTTTACCAACGGGGGTGATGACTACGAAAAAGGCACGGTTGCTGAACAACTGTCACAAGGCAGTGCCACAGAAGAAGCCATTAAAGCCATGCAGTTTGATTTACGCGTAGTAGGAAATCACGACTATGCATGGGGCCCTGAAAAATTATTAAGTTATTCCCAAGATGAGAATGCCATCGTACTTGCTAGTAATACCCGCTATGAGGGTGAGCAGCTTCAAGACTTTGCAGCTGTAGGCTTTGCTAAAGTCCAAGTTGGTTGTGTTGCCTTGGGCGTATTTGGCATGACATCCGTACCATGGAACGAGCTAGACGAACCAATTGATGAGGAGCCTATTCCTGATTTTATCAAACAATTTAAAATGAGCTGGCAGTGGCAACAAATCGCACAAAGTATAGTAAGCCAATACCAAGACGAGGTTGACTATATGCTAATGCTAAGCCATTTAGGTGAAGGCCTAGATATTGATATGGCAACCGATGTAAGCGGTATTGACTTAGTGTTAGGTGGCCATACTCATGGCGGAGAAAGTTATAATACGCTCGAGAACGGCGCAGTGGTTATTCAACCAGACTTTTATGCCAAAGGGATCACTGATGTTACCCTTACCTTTAATCTGCAAGATAAAACATCGCCAACGATAGATTACAACACCATTGAAACTGACAGCATTAGCGAACGTGATGAACAAACCAAACTTGCGATTGATGAAATTATGGGGCGTTATGCGCCCGATGCAAACACAGAAATTGCTATTTCTGAAAATTACCCGAGTAGTTTAGAACTTACAGAAATAACGGCATTAGCTGCAGCCCATGCAAGTGATATAACGGCCGCTCTGCTCAACCCTGAATTAGTACAAACAAGATGGACACCCGGCACCTTAACACAAGAAGACTTTCATAAAGCCTACTATGTTGAGCGCCAGCCCTCTAACACTCCAGGCTTTAATTCGTTATATAGCGTAACGGTTACAGGTAGCGATTTAAACACCATGTTTGCCAGTCAGCCCGATTGGTTTTTACTCAAACCAGATGATATACAAGCTGCGAGCACTTACCAGGTTGCGTTGTTTAAAGGCGCAGCGCTTAATCCTGAGCTATTTTTTAGCGGAGTTACCTTTTCAAACGTAGAAGCCATTGACGAAGCATGGTGGTTACTCGATCAATATGCACGTTTTAGAACAAGCCAATGCTTATATCTAGATACCGATAATCAACTCTTTTCATGTAACGAGCAAAGCAATGTCACCGTGTGGAATTTTGACGATGCAAATAGCCCTTTAACGCCAGATTATGGTCCTTCAGTATTGAGCTATTTTGACCCAGAACAGACAAACTGGGGCCCTGAAGAAACGCAATATAATACAACTCAAGCACTTGGTATTTCAGATTTTTCTGATGGCAGCTCTGGTGTAATGGCGTTTTCACGCCACGCCCCTACTGAGGGGTTATTAATAACCTTAAATACACCTGCCAATGGTGATTATGCAAGTGAAGGCATGGTTTCTGATTACACCTTAGTAATGGATTTATATTGGCCTGAAGAAGGCAAAGATATTTATCGCGCTATCATGCAAGCAAACACACAAGATTACCTTACTGATGATGCCGATATGTTTATCGACCCAACGGGCGGTTATGGCAAATCAACCAGTGACAGTGGTTACTTTGGACAAACAGAGCCTGAAAACTGGCACCGAGTTGCATTTGTATTTTATACCGCCCCCAGTAATGGGGTATTTGAAGTGTACATAGACGGCGAGCTTGCTGGTGTGAAAGAAGACGGTGAAATAAATAACACCTGGGCATTAACGTCAGATGTTTTACTCTTTACAGACAACAACTTTGAAACAGTGCCTGGTTATTTAAACGCCCTTTTATATGCTGGGCGCGCCCTGACTCGAGACGAAATTAAAAGCATGGGCAGCGCACAATCAAAACTGACATTTACCCCTACAACACGGGTATTAAACCAAGCTATTGAGCGCCATTACCAAGCAGCACCAATGGTAAAACCTAACCTTTGGCTCGAGCAGCGCAACACGTTTTTTAACAACCGCACACAAAGTGTAAACAATTAAATACAAAAAACATTACGTAACTACATTTTAAAAGAGGTTTTATTTTTATAAAACCTCTTTTTTATTCATTTATATCAACACCTTAAACTTTAATAAACTAAAAGCATCTAGCTAATATATGCATATTTACTCTAAAGCGTAAGGTATAAACCTACTAAGTAAGTAAACGTCTTATTAAATTTACAGTTTGCTCAAATGCTAAATCTGCTCCCCCTCTTCCCCAAACTTAAAATCTAGTTGATTATCTAGCTCAACACGACAACAACACATAATCGCAGTAGCAATATTTATTGCAGGAGTAAAAAAAATGAGTGAAGCAAATAATCCACTAGGTTTAGTTGGTATTGAGTTTACTGAATACGCAACACCTGATGCAGACTACATGGATAAAGTGTTTACTGATTTTGGTTTTTCAAAATTAAAAAAATTTAAAGACAAAGATATTGTCTACTACAACCAAAACGACATTCACTTTTTACTAAATAACGAACGCGATGGTTTTTCTGCTGAATTTGCAAAAAGTCATGGTCCAGCAATTTGCTCCATGGGTTGGCGCGTAAACGATGCTCAGCATGCATTTGAAACAGCTGTAGCACGTGGTGCAAAACCCGCAACCGACTCAACCCATAAAGACTTACCTTACCCCGCAATTTACGGTATTGGCGATAGCCTGATTTACTTTATTGAGCAATTTGGTGATAAAGGGTCTATTTATGAGTCTGACTTTGAAGATTTATCATCACCTAATGTAGTTGAAGATAAAGGCTTTATACGTATAGATCACTTAACTAATAACGTTTATAAAGGCACTATGGAAACATGGGCAAACTTTTACAAAGACGTGTTTGGTTTTACAGAAGTACGCTATTTCGATATTAAAGGTCAAAAAACAGCGTTGCTATCGTATGCATTAAAATCACCCTGTGGCACCTTCTCAATTCCTATTAATGAAGGTAAAGGCAATAACAATAACCAAATCGACGAGTATTTAGGCGAATATAATGGCCCTGGTGTACAACATCTCGCGTTTTTAACTGACGATTTAGTAAGCTCGCTTGATAAGCTTGATAAATCGACCATTGCTACTTTAGACATTATTCCTGAGTACTACGACACTATTTTTGACCGTGTGCCTTGGGTTGCAGAAGACAAAGAAAAAATTCGCGAACATCAAATATTAGTCGATAGCCAAAGTGAAAATTGTTACTTATTACAAATATTTTCTAAGAATTTATTTGGGCCAATTTTCATTGAAATGATCCAACGTGTTGACGATGGTGGTTTTGGTGAAGGTAATTTCCAAGCATTGTTTGAGTCAATTGAGCGAGACCAAGAGCGCCGCGGCGTTTTATAACTTTTTTGAGTAAATTAAAAGCAGCGATTTTCGCTGCTTTTTGTCGTTTTAATATTTAAAAAGTAGGGTGCAAGATACAAGTATGCTTAAATAAATGCATGCACCTCACATCAAACCTAAAGGATAAGTAATGAGCCAAATTAACGAAACCCACGACATTAAATTAACCAGCTGGGTAGAGTCGGCCAATATTAAAGGCTGTGACTTCCCGATTCAAAATTTACCTTTTGCAGAATTTCGTACTAAAAACACAAATGAAGAATTTAGAGGCGGGGTTGCTATTGGCGATCTGGTTATTGATTTAGCAAAATTGAGCCGCTTAAACATTTTTACCGGTGATGCTAAAACAGCGCTTGATGCAGCAAGCGAATCAACATTAAATACATTTATGGGTTTAGGTGGGCAATACTGGTCAGCACTGCGTTTAGCGCTTTCAAAAGCATTGCGTGAAGGCGCACAGCAACAAAGTGAAATACAAAGTACGCTAATAGCTCAAGCTGATATAGAGTTTTCACTGCCGTGTCGTATTGGTGATTACACCGACTTTTATACCTCAATTTACCATGCAACAGCCGTTGGTAGCTTGTTTAGACCAGACAACCCGCTATTACCAAACTATAAATGGGTGCCGATTGGCTATCATGGTCGCTCATCATCTATTGATGTATCGGGGCAAACGTTTCATCGCCCTAAAGGGCAAACTAAAGCACCCGATGCAGATACCCCATCATTTGGCCCATGTAAACGCCTAGATTACGAGTTAGAGCTTGGTATTTACTTAGGTAAAGGCAATGCGCTGGGTGATGCTATCGCCATTGAAAACGCTGAAAACCATGTATTTGGCTTTTGTGTATTTAACGATTGGTCAGCACGAGATTTACAAGCATGGGAATACCAACCATTAGGCCCGTTTTTAGCTAAAAACTTTGCATCTACTGTATCGCCTTGGATTGTCACCACTGAAGCACTTGCACCTTTTAGAGCGGCTTGGACACGTGATGAAAACGACCCGCAACCAATGCCGTACTTAGAATCTGCTGCTAATCGCGAGCAAGGTGCTTTTGATATTCAAATGGATGTTAAAATTCAGACTCAAAAAATGCGTGATGAAAACCACCAACCTACGCAGGTCTCTGCCTCAAGCTTCAAACATTCATATTGGACTGTGGCGCAAATGGTGGCTCATCACACTGTTAATGGCTGTAACTTTATGCCAGGTGATATGCTCGGCTCTGGCACTCAGTCAGGCCCTACACATGAAGAAGCCGGCTCTTTATTAGAGCTTTCTCGTGGTGGTAAAGAAAAAATAACCCTGAGTAATGGAGAGCAACGCAGCTTTTTAGAAGATGGCGATAATGTAATTATGCGTGGCTGGTGTGAAAAAGAAGGCTATGCCCGTATCGGCTTTGGTAGTGTAGAAAGCACAGTGCTTCCTGCTAAATAACCCATTTATTTAAGGCAAATAAAAAGCCAGCTAGTTAATTAACTAGCTGGCTTTTTTTATACTTAACGTGCTGAGTGATTAAAGTTCTTTTTCAACTTCATCAAATAGCGCAGTAATATTTTGTGCAGGCTCTTTTGTCGCTAAGCTTACAACGACAATGGCAATACTTGCTAAAATAAAGCCTGGTACAATTTCGTACATGTAACTGCTTAAGCTTTGCCCATCAATCATAAACGGTGAGTAAATCCAAAACAGAACCGTGCCAGCACCCACAACCATACCTGCTAGTGCGCCTTCAAAGTTCATGCGTTTCCAGTACAGGCTAAATAGAACCAGTGGGCCAAATGCCGCACCAAAACCAGCCCATGCATTACTTACTAAGCTTAATATTGAACTGTCTCTATCGTACGCTAAGTAAATAGCACACAAGGCCACTGCTGCTACGCTAATACGCCCTACAGTGACAAGCTCTGTGTCGCTTGCTTCTTTGCGTAAAAACGTTTTGTAAAAATCTTCAGTTAACGAACTTGAGCTAACAAGTAATTGCGAAGAAATTGTACTCATGATAGCCGCCAAAATAGCCGCCAATAAAAAGCCAGCTATTAATGGATGGAACAACAGCTCAGAAAGAATTAAGAAAATAGTTTCTGGGTCTTCAACAACAATGTTGTTTTCATACGTATACGCGGCACCAAATAAACCTGTGCCCACAGCACCTATTGCAGCTACTATCATCCATGTCATACCGATACGGCGAGCTGTTGGCATATCACTTACGCTACGCACCGACATAAAACGTACAATAATATGAGGTTGACCAAAATAACCCAAGCCCCACGCCATTGCCGAAATAATCCCTAATGCAGAGCCTGCGCCTATCCAATTAAGCATATCTGGGTTAACGCTATGAAGCGTTGACTCTAGTGGCTGCTCTAATAAAGAGTAAGCAACTGTCGGTACAAGTATTAAGGCAATAAACATAATACAGCCTTGCACAAAGTCAGTTAGGCTAACAGCTAAAAAGCCACCAAATAAAGTATATAAAACAACAACACCGGTTGTGATATATAAACCCATTTCGTAACTTAAGCCAAACGAGCTTTCAAACAATTTACCGCCAGCGACAACGCCTGACGAAGTATAAAGTGTAAAGAACACAATAATTACTACCGCGGAAACTACACGTAAAAGGTTTGATTTATCATTAAAACGATTAGAGAAGTAGTCTGGAATTGTGATTGAATCGTTTGCTTTTTCTGTATAAACACGCAAACGCGGCGCGACTAATAAGTAGTTTAACCACGCACCAATAACCAAGCCTATTGCTATCCATGTACTGCTAAAGCCTGTAACAAACATAGCGCCGGGTAAACCCATTAAAATCCAACCACTCATATCCGACGCGCCAGCAGATAATGCTGCAACACTTGGAGATAAACTACGCCCGCCTAGCATATAACCCGATACATCACTTGTAGACTGTTTGTACGCATAAAGCCCAATGCCTAGCATGACTATAAAATACAATGCCAGTGAAATAATCATTCCTGTTTCCAAATTCGCCTCCACAAAGTTGTATAAAACAGGCTTTTAATCCGAATAATGACTCTTAAAATATTATAATAAAGTCACTATTGGGGTAAAAACCATCCGTCTTGACTATATCATGCTTAAAGGTGATAACTCCAACTTGTTACAGTGAAGTGAATAAAAAACAGTCACACTGACTATTTAGCCCTCAAACACTCGGCATATGGTAAATTTATTTACATAGATAGCTAATATTTAATAACAATTCATTAAATCAATAATAATTACCTAATGCTATTTTAAGCGTTTTACCATATATTATAGCCATTACGACTATTTATTATTTTGTACGGAACTATTTATGTATTTTTATGCTGCACGCCAACCTATTTTAGACCGCGAAAAGGAGCTTGTTGGATACGAGTTATTATTTCGTGATGGCGTTGATAATGTATTTCCAGACATAGACGGTGACGAAGCAACAACTAAATTAATTGAAGGGAGTCAGTTTAACTTTGGTTTAGAAGATTTAACTGGCAACAAACCCGCCTATATTAACTTTACCCTCGAAACCTTACTAAAAGGTTACCCTACTATGTTAGGTAAAGAGACGGTAGTGGTTGAGATCCTTGAAACAGTGCAACCAGGTAAGCGCTTGCTGGCTATTGTTAAAGATTTAAAAGAAAAGGGCTACACGCTAGCACTTGATGACTACATACACCAACCGGTATGGCGCCATTTTTATCCGTTTATTGATATTTTAAAAATAGACTTTTTAACCACGGATGAAAGTGCAATAAAAACCATAATTAACGATATTAAAGCCTACCCACACATTAAGCTTTTAGCTGAAAAAGTAGAGACTTACGAGGCTTATAACTTAGCGCTTGAGCTTGGGTTTGAGTATTTTCAGGGGTTCTTTTTTTCAAAGCCAGAAATGGTACAAAGTAAAGCACTGCCGCCATCTGAAATGGCATTAGCTGAGCTGCTTTACGAAACCTCATCTGTTGAAATGGATCTTAAAAAGATCACTGATGTGTTTGAACGCGACGTAAACTTATCCTACAAATTATTGCGTTATTCAAACTCAGCTGCGTTTGCACGCAGGGCAGAAATAAACACAATCAAACAAGCATTAATAGTGCTAGGCGCCAACGAAATTAAAAAGCTACTATCTTTGTTATTTGCAGCGCAAGTTTCTGCTGATAAACCAGTAGAGCTTATTAGATTATCGCTAACTCGTGCACGGTTTGGCGAACTCCTCGCTATTTCACACGGCCAGTTTAAAGATACCGGTATGGCTTTTTTAACGGGCATGATGTCGCTTATGGACGCCATTTTAGATGAAAGTATGGAAAGCGTTATGCAAAAACTTCCGCTTTCTACAGAGATAAAAGCTGCACTATTAAATGACGAAGGCTTACTCGCTAAATACCTAAACTTAGTTAAATATTATGAGCACGCAGAGTGGGAAGCTGCAAATAACATCGCAAAAGAATTAAATCTAGGAGGAGAGGTGGCCGATGCTTACCACGAATCTTTAGCCTGGGTAAATGAGCAGATGCAACTGATGGTTAAAGAATAATAAACATTAAGAGCCGTTTATTAAAGCTCAAAATGCTCATAAAAATGCCAGCAATTGCTGGCATTTTTATGGCTGTTATTTATAAGCTTTCTAAGAAGTCTTCATCAAAGTCTTCAGGTTCTTCTTTAATTGGTGGGTTGCCGTCATATAGCTCATAAAGCTGGCGCTGGAAGTATATATCTTTAACAAACAAATACGGGTCAAGAGAGTCATTAAGTAGGCCTTCTTGTGGGATAAGTGCCGCACGAGCTTCAACCGCTTTTAGCGCAAACACTAAAATAGTTTGCGGTGTAGTCAGTGCGATTTCTGGTAACACAAAGTTATCAACTACGTCGCCAGTTAAATTACGTGCTGTAGTTGGTCCCATCGCCGGCAACATAATATATGCGCCGTCGCCAACACCCCACACGCCCAATGTTTGCCCAAAGTCTTCATCTACCAGCTCAAGTCCGAGTGAACTTGCAACATCAAAAATACCAAACACCCCTACCGTAGAGTTAACTAAAAAGCGCGCTAAGCTTACGCCTGCGTTGCCTGCTTTACCTTGCAGCCCTGCATTTATCATATCAACAGGCGCACTAATATTATCGGTAAAGTTAACAATACCATTGCGTACAGGTACAGGGGTCACTTCTACATACCCTACAGCCACAGGGCGTAAAATATAGGCATCGAGAATATCCATATTAAAGTCGTACAATGGACGGTTAATGCTTTGCAGCGGGTCGCGCTCATCAACTTTGTTTTCTGGTACTTGTGCACATCCGGCTAGCACCAATAAACATAAAAAAGTAAAACTATGCTTTAACATCTAATGTCCTTAAGGTATTAATGTATTAATTTGAAGTTGGTAGTCACTTACGTTTTCACGTTGTAGTGCCTCAGAGTGACCCTCTAACTCACCACTACTTGGCATAACTGACTCATCAATTGAGATCCGCGCTGTGATCACAATATCTTTTGCACTTGATAAGTTTAACCCATCAACCATTGCATTAGCATCAGTTAGTTGCACTGTTAGCGGAAAGCGGTACTCAGTTAGTTTAACAACCGCTAATGGCATAGGAGAGCCTTGAGCAGCCTTTGCAAAAATAAATAAAGTTCCCTGCTGTGGCTGCTTATCGAAAAGCTCATCTGCTAAGCTCACAGTAACACTAATAGCGCTGTTAGCAGAGACAGGCATTACAGAGCCCTCATTTTGCATTTGTTGTTCAATATCTGAAATACGCTGCGCTATCATTGAGTAACGCGTATCACTTTTATCCATGCTGGCCAGTAATACTTCAAACGCCGCTTTAGCTTGCGGCCAGTCCTTGCGCTCATAAGCAATAAGCGCTAATAACGAAATAGCATCCAGGTTTGTCGGTTCAACCTTCAGTACTTTCGATAGCATACCCGCTGCACGTGTCATGTTCTCTTCACTGCCTTCAAGCAGTAAAACTTGGCTGTAGCTAATGAGTACTTGCATGTTGTCTGGGTTCATTCGCAGGGCTTTATCAAACGATTGCTGTGCCATATCAAATTCGTTTAACGACATAGCTACACGTCCAAGCAACATCCACGCAACTTCGTCATCCCCTGATTCACTAAGCTTAGTACGCAGCGCTAAAGCAAACGCTTGTAACTCGTTTTGGGTTAGTGGCTCACCTTTTTGCATTACTGCACGCTCGCCATAATCGGCAAGGTTATCCATTGCATCATACCATGCTGCTATTTGTTGTTGGCTCCCTGTAAAGGTGTAAAAAACGCCGGTGAGGGCTAATAAAAATGCCGCGCCTGTTAAAGCAAAAATACGGTTATTACCTTTGCTATTAAGCGATTTTTCCGGTGATAGCTCGTTCAATAAACGACGTTTTAACTCAATAACCGATTCACTATGACTTTGTGCATCAATACGTTGATTGTCTAAGTCGTTTTGCAGCTCAACTAAACGCTGCTCGTAAATGCTGATCAATTCTGCATTAGCATTGTGAGTAATGGTTTGCACGCGCTCTTTTTTTAAAAAAGGCAGCATAATAAAAGCCAGTGCAATTAGTGTGAGTAAAGCAAAACACGCCCACATTAAAATCATTAATTTTGCTCCTGACGTTTATTTTCTGCAATTAACTTAGCAAGTTTTGCTTCATCATCGCTGTTCCACGTTTGCTTAACCGATGCCTTACGCTGGCGAATAACAATAAAACCAAAACCCAAAATAACAATAAGTACAGGTAAAACCCAAAGTACTAATGTGGCCGGTGTCACAGGCGGATCGTAATGAACAAAATAACCGTATCTGTCGATCATGTAATCGATAACTTCGTCTTTTGTTTTACCTTCTTTTACCAGCGCTAGTACCTTATCGCGTAAATCTTTTGCAACAATGGCATCTGAGTCTGCAATATTTTGGTTTTGACATTTAGGGCACCTAAGCTCTTTGGTTAACTCTTCAAAGCGCACTGCTTGTTGGTTATTATCAAACTGGTAGAGATCTTGCTCGGCGTACACTGCCATACTTATAAAAAAACTAAGAGTTAATAAAAATAGCCTCATTAATTTAGCTCCTGCATAACAGGGGCAAATTTAGCACGCCATACACGCGGGTTTAAATCTCCCGTATGGTGTAATAAAATTTTACCCGTTTTATCCACTAAAAAAGTCTCTGGTGCACCCGACACGCCTAAATCAAGAGAAAGCGTACGATGCAAATCAAGTATATTAAACTGATATGGGTCCCCTGCACGGCCAAGCATATCTGTTACATCTGTGCGCAGCGCTTGCATATCAAACGGGCCATCAAAATCAGCGTCATAACCTTGTACATAGTACAAACCAATAATTTTTACGCCTTGCTCTCGAAGTTTAGTTAAATAACCAAGCTCTACCAAACATGTAGGGCACCAAGTCCCCCATACATTAAGTAAATAAACTTCGCCTTTTAGGCTTTCATCTGTCCAGCGCTTATCATCTTGCATTAAATCAGGCAGATTAAAGGCAGGCATAGTTTGGCCTAGCCGCCCCGTTTGTATCTCCCGAGGGTTGGCAAATAACCCTTGGTATAAAAATACGCATACAAAAGCAAACACTAAAAGTGGTGCAATAGCTAAAAGTTTACGGTTCATAAAACACTCTCCGATTCAGCCTTACGCATTGTTTTAGCTGATGTACGATAACGTTTATCAAATAAAATCATAAACCCTGCTAATGACATAAGTACGCCACCAATCCAAATCCAGCGGACATACGGTTTATGATAAATTCGAAGTGACCACGCATCACCACTTAACTTCTCCCCTAACGCTAAATATAAATCACGTTTAAAACCGGCATCTATTGCAGCCTCGGTCATAAATTGCATTCCGATGTCATATTTGCGTTTTTCAGCGTGTAACCGAGTTACTAGCTCATTATTTTTTAGAACTGATACAACGCCTGCATGGCCACTGTAATTTGGCCCTCTAATAGTCTTAACGCCATCAAAGCGATATTCATATTCGTTAAGCTGAGCTATGTCACCTGGCTTCATAGATACATCGCGCTCAACCGAATAAGCAGACGTAAGTGATACACCTGCAATAATAAATGCAATACCAATATGCCCAAGCACCATAGCCCAATAACTTACAGTAAGGCGTTTTAAACCTTCTGTTAAGGTGCCATGCACAGATGATTTAGTATAAATATCAATCGCTGTTGATACAGCAACCCAAACTGCAAGTGTTGTCGCTAGTAGCGTAAGTGGCTTTACGAGATCGTAACTTGAGAATAACCAAGCGCAGGTTATGACTACACTTGCTAATACACCCATTAAAATTTTGTTTTGTAAAAAAGCCCATTTATTTTGCTTCCAGCGTAAAAGTGGCCCTATTCCCATTAAAATAGCAAAAGGCACTAATAAAATGGCAAACATTTTATTAAAAAACGGTTCACCAATAGAAATACTGCCTAAGCCCATTTCTTTATGTACCATGGGTAATAACGTGCCTAACATAACAATTAATGTAGCAACTACTAAAAATATGTTATTAAGCCATAACGCCACTTCGCGAGATACAAATTTGTATCGACCTTCGCTGTATACCTGCGATACACGCAGTGCATACAAGGCTAAACCTCCACCTACAACAACACCTAAAAAGGCGAGAATAAATAATCCCCTATCTGGATCGGTAGCAAACGCATGCACCGATACAATAATACCCGAGCGAACAATAAAGGTGCCTAACAAGCTTAATGAAAAACCAGCTATTGCTAATAATACCGTCCACGATTTAAAAATACCGCGTTTTTCGGTTACGCTTAATGAATGCAGTAATGCGGTGGCGACAAGCCAAGGCATTAGTGCTGCATTTTCTACCGGGTCCCAAAACCACCAGCCGCCCCAGCCAAGTTCTGAATAAGCCCACCAACTGCCAATAGTAAGACCTAGGCCTAAGAAACCCCAAGCGGTCATTGTCCACGGGCGTGACCATTTAGCCCATGTGTTATCAAGCTTACCTGTTAAAAGTGCTGCAATAGCAAAAGAAAAAGCAACCGACAGCCCAACATAACCCATGTACAGTAGTGGCGGGTGAATGATCATACCAGGATCTTGTAGTAGCGGATTTAAATCGCGCCCTTCAACAGGAAAATAAGGTAGTAAACGCTCAAAAGGGCTTGAAAGTAATAAGGTGTACATCATGAAACCCACACCTAAAAAGCCAAGTACTCCCAACACACGTGCACGTAGTACCCACGGCAGCGATTTAGAGCGCACAGCTACCGCTGCAGTCCAACCAGCTTGCATCACTAGCCACAATAAAATAGCGCCTTCGTGTCCACCCCATGTAGAGGTGATTTTATAATACCAAGGCAGCGTACTACTTGAATGATACGCCACATAAGACACCGTAAAGTCATCTGTTAAGCTGGCATAGATAAGCGCAGCAAACGAGAGAAGTACAAAAGCAAACTGTCCAACGGCTAAAGACGGGGCCGCACGCATTAAACGAAGATTACCGGTATGCGCGCCCCACAGCGGAAAAATACACAGTAAAACGCTTAGCACCATGGCAAGCGTTAAAGAAAAATAACCAAGTTCTGGGATCATATTAGCTACCGCTATCTAGGTTGTATTTAGGTTTTTCGTGTTTAATTCCTTTTACGGCCTCTGCAACTTCTGCTGGCATGTATTCTTCATCATGCTTGGCCAGTACTTCAAACGCTTCAATTACGTTTGGCTCTACAAGTACACCTTGCGCTACAATACCTTGCCCTTCGCGAAATAAGTCAGGCAAAATGCCTTGGTATTTAATTGTTACCAATGGCCCTGTATCAATCAGCTTAAAGCTGACTTGCAAACTTTGCTCATTACGAATAACAGAGCCCGGCACAACCATGCCGCCAATACGCAGCTTTTGCCCTATTTGCGGTTTTTCTTTATCAGGGCCCTTACCTTCGATTAATTCGCTTGGTGTATAAAACAAGTTTATGTTTTCTTGAAGTGCATAAAGTACTAAGCCTATAGAAGCACCAATGCCAAACAACACTGCAATAATTACCAATAGGCGTTTTTTACGTCTTGGGTTCATGAGATTTGTTCCTGCTTCGCTTTTTTAATTCGCGCTTCGCGCGCAACTTGCTGCTCTACTGAGGCCATAATACGTTTTGTATCACGTAAAGAGCTAAATAAAATGCCCAACAAAATTAAGGCGCATGTACCAAAAGACAGCCACACGTAAAACCCGTAGCCCCCCATTGCAATAAAATCAGAAAAAGAGTCAAACTGCATAATTTACCCCTTACTTAGCATCGCTCGAACCCATGGCCGATGCTTTTCACGTTGTAATATTTCATTTTTTAAACGAATTAACGTTACAGTGCCAACAAAAGTACCAAACGCTAAAATATTCACCATTAGTGGCCAAAACATACTAGGGTCAATAGCTTTAGTATCAAATTTTGTGATTGTTGCGCCTTGGTGCAAAGTATTCCACCACTCTACCGAGTAATGAATAATAGGTAGGTTAATAACCCCAACAATGGCCAAAATAGACGCCGCTCGCCCTGCTGCTTTTTTATCTTCAAATGCATGATAAAGCGAAAGTACACCTAAGTATAAAAATAATAAAATAAGCTCAGAGGTTAAGCGTGCATCCCACACCCACCAAGCTCCCCACATAGGTTTGCCCCATGCAGCGCCGGTAATTAAGGCAATAGCTGTTACGCATGCTCCCACCGGGGCAATAGCAATTACAGCAAGTTCAGCGTTACGTAATTGCCACACTAAAGCGACAATAGCTGCTATAGCCATGGAAGAATACGCCCCCATAGACAAAATAGCCGACGGTACATGAATGAAAATAATACGGTAACTGTCTTTTTGTTGGTAATCAGCTGGCGCAAAACCTAAGCCCCAAATCCAACCAACAAGCATACTTATAACCGTAACAACGGCAAAATAAGGCAGTAACGTATTACATAACTGGTATGCGCGCTCTGCTTTTGCGTAGGGATGTAACCACTTCCACATATTAACTTACACTCACTTTTAATGCTGATGATATGGCGATGGGTGCACACATAATAGCAACTACTAACATGGCCCCAAGAATGGCAAGCTGCCCGCTATAGTCCAGCGACATAGTACTGGTATCAATGGCTGACGTTGCAAAAATTAAAACAGGAATATACAAAGGCAACACTAATAGGCTCATTAAAATACCGCCTTTTTGTAATCCCACAGTAAGGCCAGCCCCAATTGCACCAATAAAGCTTAATAATGGCGTGCCTAATAATAATGTTAATACGGTGGCTAACAGCGCTGAGCTCTCTAAATTAAGCAATAAAGCAAATAACGGTGTCATTAATACTAATGGTAAACCGGTAACAACCCAATGCGCCGCGACTTTAGCCAGTACAGTGAGTGATAGCGGGTACGATGAAGCAATAAGCTGCTCCAATGAACCATCGTTATAGTCGTCTCTGAATAATTTATCGAGTCCAAGCATGGTAGATAGCAAAGCGGCTACCCAAATAATACCTGGCGCCATTCTGTTTAACAGACCGGGCTCTGGGCCAATTGCTAACGGAAATAAAGAAATAACAATGAGAAAAAACAAGATAGGGTTGATAATTTCAGCACGCTGGCGAAACGCAAGCTTTACATCTTTACTAAATACCGCACTAAACAGCAGCCAATATGAATGTTGACGAGTCATCAGTAACGATACTCCAAGGTCACCGTTTGTAGGTTTTCAAACTGTGTTGATAGATCTTGATGGGTTGTTAGTAAAATAGCGCCACCACTTTTCAAATGCTCAGAAAAACGTTGTTGTAAAAATGCAACGCCATTTTTATCAAGTGCAGTAAAGGGTTCATCAAGCACCCATAGTTTTGCATCGCTTAACCATAAGCGTACTAAAGCCACACGACGCTGCTGCCCTGCCGAGAGCATTCTAACTGGCACATCTTCAAGACCCACTAAGCCAAGTTTGGCTAAAATTGGATATAAGTCGGGCTCATTTGTATAGCCATTAATGCGTAACCAATGGCGTACGTTTTCCAGTGCGCTGAGCTGTACATTGACACCGGTTTTATGGCCTATAAATAGTAAGTCTCTGGCGTACTCTTCATAATGTTTGGTAATAGCTTGCTGGTTATAAAAAATAGCGCCTTCATCAGGCACACTAAAGCCTGCGACAATACGCAATAATGATGTTTTACCAGCCCCGTTAGGACCCGCTAATTGCATGATTTGACCGCTATTTAGGCTAAAATTAAGATCCGCAAACAAACAACGTTCTTGCTTGATGCAGGTGACGGACTTAATGTGTAACAAGATGACGTTTCTCTATGCCAAAAATTAGGCGTTAGTCTACCATAATGATAGGGTAATACGAATATTGCTTTAAAATCGATTCACGAAAATTAGCGAAAACTTGATTTAAAATAATGAATAATCCAACGCAAATCACATTATCTAATTCATTGGTTAATAACCAAAGCGCCCCGAGCACTTCGGACGAATTAGTACAATTACCCGAGCAGGTACTTGCGGCTAAAAATATTCAGTTTTCAAAAGGCTCAATTACACTCGATGTTTTGATTGATAAACACTGGCAAACACTACGCTTAGGCATAACCCATGCCCCTCAAAACACAGATAAAATAGCAAGTGCTAACATACAGCTCAGCTCTGATGGAAAGCAGCTAAGTATAACTCCCAACAATACCAATATTACACTTAGCAGCGCATCACAACTGCAGCGTTTTTTGAATTATGTTAGTACCGGTAGTGAAATACAAAGTAAACCCTTGCCAGTCAATGTACAGCTCTCGCCGTCACCGCAGCTTGTTATTCCGAATCTTAATGCCAATATTGCAATCAATAAACAAACCGCACAGCTGTTAAATACCGAGCAGCCATTACAGGTACTTATTAATACAACCAATAAAGGCGCACAAATAAATGTTATTAACCGCTTTGCTGACACCGTTCATACTCAAACTCTCAGCCAACATAAAATTTCGCAGTTATTAACTAATTTACTGCCAAGCGCGCAGCTACAGGCAACGCCAAAATTAGCTATTATTTCGCACCCTAATCATAGCGGCTCGTTTACAACTCCGATAACCAATAAACAGCTTAGTGAATTGCCCAGTAAACCCATGGCAGTAAATATTATTCATCAAGCAGATAAGCTGCTCATTAAAACTAACTTACCTAAAATGCAGGTCGCACTTAACAACTCTTTTAGTAAACCCTTTACCGACTTAGTTTTATCACAGCAGCAAAGTGTAGTTAGCACCCCCGCTGATAAAACAAGTCCGCAGTTAAGTGCACAAAGCCCTATAAAGTCATGGTTACAAAGCAGCTTTAGTGATTTAAAAACGCGAATTAACGATGCCGTCAAATACTTTGAAAACAAACCTTTTACGAGTAAAACGCCACCTTTGCAAGTTCAACAAGCTAAGCTTGATGTAAATAAAGCATCTACACAAATAAACACGTTAACAAACCCTAATTTAAGCAAGCTAAATATAACCGCAGAAGTTGCTAATAATTCTTTTACTCCTAACAGCCCTTTAGCTAAACACTTTGCGCAGCTTCCTCCTTTAGTACAAATAACCCAGCAATTAAAGGCGAGTGTGTCGTTATGGCAATCAGTAAACAACATGGTTCAGCCGCAAGCAGTGAGCGCCCAACCAACAAATGCAAGTACCCAAGGCAACTCTTCTGCGCCGCTGAGTTTAAAAGTACTAAATACCACAACTTCACAGGTAAATACTCCCAATCAACCTAGTTTGTCTCACTCGCTTTTTAAAACCGCAGCAAGTCAACAATTACAACCTGTAGAGGCCAAATTATTAACCTCGCTTTTAAACTTGCCAACAGAGAGTGAACACCCAAATAGCGCTTCCAACCCTAAAACATTGTTGAGTAGCCAAATTACTGACATAGCAAGTAAAGCGACACAAAACACACCTGATCTAACGCGTCTAGTAAATCAAGCTTTTAATAGAATGGTCTCTAGTACTAATGTGCACCCAGCCACCATACAGCGAGAGCTTTTAAGTACCTTACAACCGCTTACTACGCCAAACGACACACTACAAAGTAGCTTTACAAAAGGGCTTGAGCAACTTGCGGTTACTATTTTAGCGGCGCCAATAATAAGCCAACCTAGTACTTCGCTAACGTTTAATAACCACACAGGCGTAGATGCCCTACTTAACGTGCTTTTACCTACTTTTAAAGTAGGTAATGGCGCAGATAAACTATTAGAGCAACTTCAACAAACACAAATACAAGAGCTTGCCCCAGAGCTGCTGCAAGTTAAAAATACCCTTAGCCAAGTACAAGTAACTACGCCAAACCAACAAAGCGACACAAACCCGCTAGCACAGTTTTTATTTCCGATGAAACTTCCGCCTGAAGCGGGACAAACAGAAATAACCTTAGGGCAATATAAAAAAGCCAGTGTAGATAAAGCCGAAAAAAACGTGTGGTTTGTTAGGTTAAATTTTGATTATGCACAGCAAGGACAATTACAAATAGTGGCAGAGCTTATGGACAAAGCACTCGATTGCCAGCTGCTTGCCTCTAGCCAAGAAGTAAGCGCAATGGCACACCCTCACTTAGACAGCCTTAGGGCTAAATTGGCTCAGCATGGCTTGCAAGTAGGCGAGCTAAACTTAAAACGTGGAGATGCTAGTCATCAAGCGTTTTATCAATCGCATGCCATTATAAATATTAAGGTTTAACATGACTGACACCTCTAATTTTGCTGCAAATAATAAATCCGCGATTGGCCTGTTATATGAAGCAGGAAGCACCCCATCGGTAAGTGTAAAAGGGTTTGGGGAGTTGGCCGATGAAATAATCAAAGCTGCAAAACAAAAAGGCATTATGATCCACCAAGATGAAGCACTTGCTAAAACACTCTCACACTTACAATTGGGAGAGGAAATACCTAAAGAGCTTTATTATGTTATTGCTGAATTGATTGCTTTTTCGTACGTGCTTCGTGGTCAGTTCCCACCTGGCTGGCAAGACTTTCAAGGTAAGCTAAATGTAAGGGCATAACTAGGTGGATGAATTATATCTACCCTTTAGTAAGTATGACTGCACATGGGTATTGTGTGTAGTTAAAAGCAAAAAAGACGCTAGGCGTCTTTTTGTTTATGTAACGAAAATAATAGTTCAGCCTCGGCTCTAGGAAGCTCGCACTCGCGTATAACCTCATCTAAATCTGCGCCAAGCTCAACCATTTTAACAGCACGAGAATATATTTTTGCGTCTGGGTCGTCATATTTTTGGGCAGCTTGCTGTTGCATCAACTCTTGATTTTGTTTCTCAACTTCAAGTACGCGCTTACCAATACTTAAAAGCCCGGTTCTGAGCTCAGACACTTCACTGCGTAATATATGTGTTTGCTCTGAGGTATCTTTTAATTGCTGTGATACCGCATTAAGCTCCGCCGACTGTTTATTTTTTAATGCAACAATTAGCGCCAGCGATATTAAACCTATCCCTAGCGCTGCTATTGCGATACTAAGTAACAACATAATTTTAGTGGTAAAGCTTAAATATCGCTTAACTCATCCCATTCGTCATCGCTAAGTAATTTATTTAAATCGACTAAAATAAGTAATTCGTTATCGCGGTTACATACGCCTTGAATAAACTTAGCGCTTTCTTCGGTACCAACATTTGGGGCGCTGTCTATTTCAGAGCTGCGTAAGTACACAACCTCAGAAACACTATCAGCTAAAATACCAATTACTTGCTCTTCTGCTTCAATAATTAAAATGCGAGAGTTGTCAGTTGCATCCGCAGCAGGCAAACCAAAGCGAGCACGAGTATCAATAACAGTGACTACGTTACCACGTAAATTTATAATGCCAATAACGTATGAAGGCGCACCAGGGACTGGCGCAATTTCGGTATAACGTAAAATTTCTTGCACCTGCATTACGTTTACGCCATACGTTTCTTCTTCAAGCTTAAACGTTACCCACTGTAAAATCTCATCGTTGTTATCTGCGTTTTTATTCGCTGATAATAGTCTATCTTCGCTCATGCTGTTACCCCGTAATGGTCGTTACTACTGACGGCTATCTAAGCCTTTTTCTAATAGTGCATTTAAATTATCTACATCTATTAAAGCACACATTTTTTCTTTAATAACACCAGCAAGCCAAGGGCGTTTGCCGCTGTTTTTTCGCCATTTTACATCTTCTTTACTCAATGTAATGTTATTTATTAACTTTTCGGCCAATAAACCCCAGTTGCTATCGCCTAGGGTTATTAAATACTGATAATTAAGAGAAGCCTCTAACTTTTCATCGTACTTTTCTGGCATTACCCAACGGGCAGTATCAACCACGTTTAGCTTTTCATCTCTATTAAGCATAACGCCTTTAAACCACTTTGGCTTACCAAATAAATGATTTACCTCACCTAATTGATGAATTCCTCCAAGTGCTTTTAAAGGAACAGCCAATGTTAAGCCAGCCACTTCAAAAAATAGAGCCTGAAACTCACCTTCAAAGTAATCTTCTTGGCTATGCAATAAAGGGGCAGATTCAGTACTTAACTGAGTTTGCACCTCAGGTGTTTCTAGTTGCTCAGGCTCAATAGGCACTGATTGTGAAATAGTAGCGTCAACCTCGCTAGTACTCTGTTTTACTTGCTCAGAATAAAGCTGCTCGGTCACTTTTAATTGCGCTTTGGGTTTTAAAAGTACCTCGTCGTTTTGTATGGCACTAGGTACTTGCTCAAGTAGCTTTGCTACAGGCTCAAGGTTTTCCTCAGGTTCGTCTTCGCATAATAGCGCCCCTAAGTATTGAGTCATTACTTTTTCATTAGCAAATAATTGCTTACTCATTCATTAACCTTGTCCAATTAAATAATCTAATAACGCTTTGTAAGCGTATACCCCACGCGAACGCGGGCAAAATTCTATGGGTACCTTTTGTGCAAGGCTTGCATCTCTAAACTTTGTATCAACGGGGATCACCCCTGGCCATACTTTATCTTTATATGTATTTTGCAATGTTTTGTAGGCTTCAAGCGACGCTTTAGTGCGCTTATCATACATAGTAGGGATTATAGTATATTGGTACTGTTTCGCTTGAGAGCTTTGCATTAATTCCATAGTGCGCATCATTCTATCAAGCCCTTTGAGCGCCAAAAACTCAGTTTGCACAGGCACTAAAATACGTTCGCTGGCGGCTAATGCGTTCACCATTAAAACACCTAAAACGGGCGGGCAATCAAGCAGCGCATAATCGTAATGTTCACTAATTTTTGCAAGTGTTTTTTTTAAAATTAAGCCCATCCCCGTTTTATTGCCCATGCTTCTATCAAGTGTTGCTATAGCCATCGTTGCGGGCAATATATCTAGATTTTCCATCGTAGAGGGGCACAATGCTTGCAGTATTTCTTCACTTTGCATTGAGGTGCCGCGGGCAAAAATATCGTACACACTGACTTCTAAATCTTCAGAATCAATACCAAAATAGTACGTTAGTGAGGCGTGAGGGTCGGTATCAATGAGTAATACGCGTTTACCTTGCAAGGCCAAAATACCCGCAAGACTAACAGCCGTTGTGGTTTTACCTACACCGCCTTTTTGATTTGCTACTGTCCAAATCTTCACATTAAGTCCTAATTACTGTCATTGCGCGTGGTGATTCTGATACCACCATGAGGTAAACGAATTATTTTAATAGAGTTATCATCAGAGGGAAGTTCGACCTCTGGCTCAGGCGCTGCTTCTTGCACTTGCTCATCAGATTCAGCTTTATTTTCATTTTCGGTGGTTTGTTGTACTAAGCCATACTTAGAAAGGGCAATAACAACTTTACGATTTTCTGCTCGACCTGCTGCGGTGTCGTTATCGGCAAAAGGTGAGTATTGCCCATAGCCCTCGATTGCCATTCGCGCTGGGTTAATTCCTAACGTTTCCAATTCAACTAAAATAGAGGTCGCACGTGCAACTGACAACTCCCAGTTAGAGCGAAACATTTCATTACGAATACTTTCGTTATCTGTGTAGCCTCTTACCCTTATGTAGTTATCTACTGGGGCAATAATGTCTTTTACAATTTTTACGACTTGTTTAGCTCGCGCGTGGGCCACTGAGCTACCACTAGAGAACAGCATTCCAGAACTTAGCTCAATAATAAGCCAATCTTGGTTGAGCTCTAAACTTGCTTCTCCGTCACGAATTTCATCAATAAGTGCCGAATGTAATTTAGTTAATAAGCTATCGAGTGGTTTACCTAAATGTTTTTGTTTTATATTGCTAGTGTCGCTTTGTCCGTCTAGCAGCTCTGGGCCAGACTCCTGCTTTTGAATGCTCTCACCGTACAATAACTCTTGCTCTGGGGTAACACGGTCGGTGAGTAGCCCTTCGCCTGTCACACCTTCGCCTTGTTGCGATTGTTGCCTTGCTGATTTGTCAAAAACCTGTTCAAGGGAGTCGGAGAGAATTTGAAAATTTTCTTCTTTATTGATGGCAATAGCATACATAACCACAAAAAAGGCAAACATAATAGTCATGTAATCAGCATAAGAGACTAACCAACGTTCTGTATGTTGATTTTTTTCTGCTGATTGACGTAAGCGCCTGCGTAACATAAAAGTTACTCTACCACGACATTAGGGCGCTCTGTGCGATAAGCTTCAAGCTTTAATTCTATGTTAATAGGACTTTCACCAAGGCTTATAGCAATCACCCCTTCGGCCATCATTTCATGGTAAAGCATTTTTTGCTCTATTCGTTGCTTAAGTTTATTGGCCATAGGTAAAAATAATAAGTTAGCTAAACCCACCCCATATATTGTTGCAATAAATGCGGTGGCGACCCCAGCACCTAGCTTTTGAGGATCGGTTATAAATGACATTGCTTGAATAAGGCCAAGTACAGCCCCTAAAATACCTATCGTTGGGCTATATCCACCCATGGCTTCGTACACTCTACTTGCTTCAAGTAGGCGGTCTCGTTCAAGCATTAAGTCTATCTCTAGGGTGTCACGTAACTTTTGCTCCGAGCAACCATCTACAAGTAAACTAAGTCCTTTAGCAGCATAAGGGTCAGGGTGACTAAGCGCCTCTTTTTCTAGCGCTAAGTACCCTTCTTGGCGCGCTTTGTGCGACCAGTTTTTAATTTGCTCTATGGCTTGCTCAATATTGTACTGAGGTGAAAAAAACACCCAATGACTCATGCTGAGCGTTTTTTTAAAGGTGCTTGTAGCCGTTTGCAACATAACAGCGCCTAAGGTGCCGCCAAGTACAATAATAAGTGCAGGGCCATTAAATAACGCCGTAACAACGCCCCCCTCTAAAGAGTAACCAATCGCTATAGCGCCCAGCGCAATGATTAATCCTAAAACAGAGAGCTTATCCACAACCAGTCTCTCTTTTTATTCTTGCTGCTACATCGTTTAGCGCTAAATGCTCTGAGGCAAGCCCTGCGTTGGCAATGGCTTGAGGCATACCGTATACCACACAGCTTTTTTCATCTTGCGCCCAAATTGTTGCCCCAGATTGCTTAAGCATTCGTGCACCATCACGCCCATCGGCGCCCATGCCAGTTAAAACAATGGCAAGTACGTCTCCTTGATAGCTTTTTGCAACACTTGCAAAAGTAACATCAACGCTTGGTTTGTAGCTTATACGTTCACTATTATCTTCAAATACACGCAGTGTTTTATTACCACTTCGCCCCTCTACCATCATTTGCTGTCCACCAGGGGCTAGGTAGGCTGTACCCGCTTCTAATTTATCACCTTGCTGTGCTTCTTTAACGCGTATTTTGCAAAGGCTATTTAAACGCGCAGCAAATGCAGGTGTAAACGCTGCCGGCATGTGCTGAATTAACAAAATAGGATGCGCAAAATTAGCAGGTAATTGGGTTAATATGGTTTGTAAAGCAACTGGCCCGCCAGTAGAAGTGCCAATCGCCACTATTTGATAATGTTTACCGCTGGCTCGTGTCGGCATACTGGGTGTCGCTGATGCTTGCCCCGATGCGGCACGTTGAAAACTTCTATCAGGTTGTTTGAGCGAAGAGCTTGAAGTGGCTAGTTTGCTTGCAGGTGGAGCAGTAATCTTACTTGATGTTAATGGCCTAACAGGGCGCGGTGCACGCCTACGACCAATTTCCTTCACTTTAGTTTGCAATAACTTAATAGCATCTTCGTTATTTCGTGCAATGTCTTCAAACTTTTTAGGTAAAAAGTCCATTGCTCCGGCATCAAGTGCATCTAACGTTGCTGTTGCACCATCGCGTGTTAGCGATGAAAACATAAGGATTGGCGTTGGGTTACTCGCCATAATTTCTTTCACTGCGCTAATCCCGTCAAGCACAGGCATTTCTACATCCATGGTGATCATATCTGGACGTAACTGCGCTGTTTTATCTACGGCTTCTCTACCGTTAACAGCAAAACCTATTACTTCAATACCGCTGTCTTGTTCAAGGATTTCGCTTACTCGGCGGCGAAAAAAACTAGAATCGTCAACAACTAAAACTTTTACGGCCATTGCGCTCTCTTATTAAATTTATGTATAGGCATACACAGGTATGCCTATATTTTATCCTGCGTAATGCTTAAGCATATTAGGTACATCCAAAATCAGCGCAATACCACCGTCAGATGTAATTGTTGCACCGGCCATTCCAGGCGTACCTTGTAATAACGCATCAAGAGGCTTAATAACAACTTCTTCTTGGCCAATTAATGAATCAACCACAAAGCCAACTTGCTGAGTACCTATTTGCACAATTACCACATGACCTTGCGCTTTACGCTGAGAACAATCAGCACCTTTGACTAACCAATGCTCTAAGTAAAATAGTGGTATCGCTTTTTTACGAACAATAATTGTAAGCTGACCATCTACCACATTAGTTTTAGTTAAATCTAAATGGAATATTTCACTCACGCCGGCTAGTGGTAACGCAAATGTTTGCTCACCAACAATAACCATCAGCGTTGGTAAAATGGCCAGCGTTAATGGTACTTTTATTTCTAAAATAGTCCCTACGCCCAACTCAGACTGGATATTAACAGAGCCATTAAGCTGGGTTATTTTAGTTTTTACTACATCCATGCCTACGCCACGGCCAGAAATGTCAGATATTTCTTCTTTGGTCGAAAAGCCAGGTGCGAATATTAAGTTATACGCTTCAGTGTCTGATAAGCGACTTGCCTGATCGTGATCAATAACGCCTTTACTAATCGCTATTTTTTTCAGTTTCTCAGCATCCATACCTGCACCATCGTCTTTAATGGTTAACAAAATATGGTCGCCTTCTTGCGAGGCCGATAAAGTCACATTACCTGTTCTGGGTTTACCCGCAGCTTCACGCGCTGCGGGCATTTCAATACCGTGGTCAACTGAATTTCGTACTAAATGCACTAACGGATCGGCCAGTGCCTCAACTAAGTTTTTGTCTAAATCGGTTTCTTCACCTACAAGCTGTAAGTTAATTTCTTTATTTAAACTACGTGCTAAATCACGTACTACGCGAGGAAAACGCCCAAATACTTTTTTGATAGGCTGCATTCGCGTTTGCATTACTGCGCCTTGAATATCTGCAGTGACCACATCGAGATTTGATATCGCCTTACCCATTGCTTCACTATCTGTATTGGTCGCTAAACTGACTAACCTATTTCGCACTAATACCAGCTCGCCAACCATATTCATTATTTGATCTAGACGTTTTGTATCAACCCGTACCGTGGTTTCAGCAGGCGGAGGCGTGGCTTTTTTAGGTGCCCCGCTGCTCGCTGGCTTTTCAACCACTTTAGGAGTAGGGGCAGCCGCTTTTGCCACAGGTGCTTGCTTAGCAGCAGGTGCTGGCGTAGGTTTTGCTGGTGTTTGTGCTACAGGAGGAGCAGCCTTAGGAGGCTGTGGCGCAGGTGCCTCAGCTTCTTTTGATTCTGGTGCACCGCCTTTGCCATGCAGTTCATCAAGCAGGGCTTCAAATTCATCATCGCTGATTTCATCATCACCGCTATCATTTGTAACGGCCGCAGGTGCTGTGTGTTTAACTTCGGGCTCATTGCTTGAGGTATCTGTCGCAACAGGGCCAAAACTACCCACACCATGTAATTCATCTAATAAGCTGTCAAATTCATCATCGGTAATATCTGAACTTGAATCAGGCTCTGCACTTGCACTTGGTTGCGATACTGGGCTTTGGCCTTTACCATGTAGCTCATCTAATAAGCTTTCAAATTCATCTTCTGTAATTTCATCAATTTGCGTGGTATCTGCTGATGGGCTTGAACCTGCTACATCAAATAATTCATCAAATGCAAATGGGTCTTCTTCATCAGTTGCGCTAACAGGTGCCGCAGCTTCTTGCTGAACAACCTCAGGGGCTGTTTCAGTAAGCTCATCATCCGTAGGTGGCTGGCCAAGTTTGTGAAGGGTTTCTAATAACTGAGGATCTGCTGGGTCTGGTTGTTCGCGGTTTTGAATAGTAGCAAACATTTCATTAATGGTATCTAGTGCTTGTAAAATCACATCCATCAGTTCTGAATTAACAGTTCTAACCCCTTGACGTAAGAGATCAAATACGTTTTCAGCACCATGACAGGCATCAACAAGCTCAGTCATAGCTAAAAAGCCTGCCCCCCCTTTTACGGTATGAAAGCCCCTAAAAATAGCGTTTAATAACTCAGTATCTTCTGGATTATTTTCTAGCTCAACTAACTGTTCAGATAAAAGCTCTAGGATTTCTCCGGCCTCTACAAGAAAGTCTTGTAAAATATCTTCATCGACTTCAAAGCTCATGCAGTTACTCTCCTCTTAGAAGCCCAAACTTGATAATAGGTCATCGACTTCGTCTTGGTCAGATACAACGTCATTTCGCGACTCTTTATCAATAATAGGGCCTTCAGGACCTGCTAATGTTTGTGCGGCAACCAATTCTTCTGATTCTTGTTGTTCTTTACTTTCAACATTGCTGTCATCTTGAGCAGCAAATGCTGTTAAAAGGTGGATTAAACTTTCTTCAACTTCTCTGACTAACTCAATTACTCGGCGGATAACCTGGCCGGTCAAATCTTGAAAATCTTGCGCCATGAGTACATTGGTCATTAAAGTTTGCAACTCATCGGTTTTATGATGAGAGCTATTCATAAACTTGTCGATGCTGTGGCATAAAGTTTTAAATTCGCCAAGCTCTATTTCACGGTTCATAAGCCTATCCCAAGTAGGCTTAATCTGTGCAATTTCATCTGCTAGCTGCTGTGCAATAGGGAGGCTTGCTTCTACCGCATCCATTGTCTTATTAGCAGCATTTTCTGTCATTTCCATGACATAGTTTAAGCGCTTTTTCGCATCAGGAATTGCATCGGTGGTTAAATCGGTTAAGCGCGTATCAAGTTCAAAGCTTTTGAGAGCTTCGTGTAATTGGCGCGTTAACTTACCTACTTCAGCAAAAAGCTGCGATTGCTCTTGAGAGGCAGTATCTAAAATTAATTGATCAGCTTTATCTTGCTCACCATTTTCTAAATAAACGACGAGCTGACGAGCTTGTTCTAAAGTAATTTGAGGCGCAGCTGGTGCTGACATAAGCCTCTCCTCTCATTAACCTAAGCGTTCAAACACTTTTTCTAATTTAGTTTTCAAAGTACCTGCAGTAAATGGCTTAACAATGTAACCATTAACACCTGCTTGCGCTGCCGCTATTATTTGTTCTTTTTTAGCTTCTGCCGTCACCATTAAAACCGGAATATGTTTTAATTTTTCGTCAGCTCTAATGGCTCTTAGCAAGTCAATACCCTGCATACCTGGCATGTTCCAATCGGTTACAACAAAGTCAAAAACCTGATTTTGCAACATAGGTAATGCTGTAGAACCATCGTCAGCTTCTTGAACATTCGTGAACCCTAGGTCACGCAACAGATTTTTTATAATACGTCTCATTGTAGAGAAATCATCAACAACAAGAATTTTCATGTTTTTATCCAAAACATCCTCCGGTGAGGTCTTAACCTATAATTTACTTACTACTAGTTTATCCAGTCATTGATTTTTGCTTTGAGCTTAATCATCGCCTGACCATGTATCTGACTTACACGCGATTCACTTACATCGAGTATATGCCCAATTTCTTTTAAATTCATTTCATCGTTGTAATACAAAGAAAGCACCATTGCATCTCGCTCTGGTAAAGACTTTATTGCCTCTAACAATGAATTATTAAACCGTTCATTTTTAACATTATTAAATGGTTTGTCTAGCGCTAAATCTTGGCCTGCAGGGCTAATAACATCTTCATCTACCCCAAGGTCTTCAATGCCTAGTACTTTACTGGAATTAACATCATTTAAAATATGATGGTATTCTTCTAGCGAAATATCAAGTTTTTCAGCTACTTCAGTATCTTTTGGTTCTCTATTTAAACTATTTTCTAATTCTGTAATGGTTTCTGCGACTAATCGGCTTTTACGGTGTACCGAACGGGGTGCCCAATCTCCTCTACGCATTTCATCAAGCATAGCGCCGCGAATACGAATACCAGCAAACGTTTCAAAGCTTGCCCCTTTACTAGCATCAAAGTTTTTTGAGGCCTCAATAAGGCCAATCATTCCTGATTGGATTAAGTCATCAAGCTGAACGCTAGGAGGAAGACGAGCTATTAAGTGACACGCCACTTTTTTGACAAGCGACGCGTGCTTTTCAACAATCACATTTAAATTTTGTGTTGATTGATATCCCATAGCTCTTTTCACCGATGTTGTCATAATCAGCCGTTTACTAGCTTCTCAATGAAAAACTCTAAATGTCCTGAAGGTTGATTAGGTATAGGCCATTTTACTGCTTTTGTCGCTAATGTTTTAAACGCGACTGCTGCTGGTGAATTAGGGAAAAGATCGACAATGACTTTTTGTTTACGCGTAGATTTACGCATATTTTCATCATATGGAATAGTCGCAACAAGCTCCATAGACACATCTAAAAAACGGTCTGTTACTTTAGACAGCTTTGCAAAAAGCTCTTGGCCCTCGCGCATACTGCGCACCATGTTTGCAACAATTTTAAATTTATAAACGCCGTGTTCGCGGCTAAGTACTTTAATAAGCGCGTAGGCATCAGTAATTGAGGTCGGCTCGTCACACACCACCACCATGACATCTTGCGCTGCACGAGAAAAACTCAGCACCATGTCAGAAATACCAGCGGCGGTATCCACAATTAAAATATCAAATTCGGTATTAAGCTCACTAAAGGCACGAATTAATCCAGCATGCTCAGAAGGTGTTAGTTCCACCATGCTTTGCGAGCCTGATGTAGCAGGCACGATTTTAATACCGCCTGGGCCTTCAACTAAAATCTCGTCAAGTTCGCACTCGCCTGAAAGGACATGAGACAAGTTTTTTTCAACACGTAGTCCTAGCATTACATCACAATTAGCTAGGCCTAAATCGGCATCTAATACTAATACACGGTTACCCTGCTGCCCTAAAGCAATAGCAGTATTTAAAGAGACATTGGTTTTACCCACTCCGCCTTTACCGCCGGTGACAGCGATAACTTTTACGCCGTTGTTATTGTTTTGACTCATTTTGCGCAGGCCGCTTGCTTGATCTAATACTGTGTTAATCATACATCCCTACTGTGCTTGGCGCCACTGCTTGGTGCCTTGAATGTTGTGCTTTTGCTCTTTTTAAATACAATTGCTCAGCTTTTTTTACTAGTTTTTCAGCATTTGCAACGCGAATATCTTCTGGTACACGCTGACCATTAGTAAGATACCCTATTGGAAGACGATTTTGAATCGCTATACTAATAATCTCACCTAAACTTAATGATTCATCTAACTTAGTGAAAATACAACCGCTTAGCTGAACCTTTTTAAAATGTCTTACGGTTTCTTGCAAAACATTTATTTGTGCTGTGGCACTTAATACTAAATAACTACGTATATCTACTCGTTGGTTGCGCATTAACGTATTTAATTGCTCGGTAAGGCGAAGATCACGCTGGCTCATACCCGCTGTATCAATTAATACTAGACGCTTATTGCGTAAATGATATAAAACTTCAGCTAATTCATTGGCATCTTTTACTTGTTTAACACCACAACCAATAATACGGCCATATGTAGCAAGCTGCTCATAAGCACCTATTCTGTATGTATCAGTCGTTATTAGGGCGACTTTATCGGCGCCATATTTTTGTGCCCCTAATGCTGCAAGTTTAGCAACTGTGGTTGTTTTACCTACACCAGTAGGTCCTACAAGTGCGTACACACCACCTTGGCGAAGAATTTCATTATTGGTGGTCTGCATTTGATCTTCAACCATTTGTAATAATGCTTTCCAACCTTGCTGGCGCGATACGTCATCAGGGATAAAACACGCCATTTGCTCTGCTACGTCTTTATCTATCCCCATGCCAACTAACCGATCAATCATGCATGCACGCGTTGGGTCACGACGGGCCATATCTTGCTGCATTAAACCCGATACTTGGTGCTCTAGTAACTGGCGAATTGCGTTCATTTCATCCCGCATTGCGCTCATTTCAACACTTTCTTTATTTTGTGCTTGGGGACGCGGAGCAACAGGTGCATCTAACTCGTCAAAATCGCGGTCTAAGTCATCGAAGCCTAAGCTATCTGCTTGGGTTTGCATACGTTTTGGTGCTTCATCTTCGCGGGCAAACATATTAGTCGTACGTGGCTGTGCTGGCTCTTGATAATGCTCAGACGTATCAATACCTGATTGCGAAAACATAGAAGCAAGCTCAGGAGAGCGAGGACGTGGCGACTGGCGCTCTAGTAAAGCTTGTAAGCTGTCGGCAACAGCCGCTTGTGGCTCAGGTTGTGCACGCTTTGGCTCAGGCTTTATAAAGTTATGAGTGTTTTGCTGCACAGCTCTTTGCGGAGCTGGCGCTGCCTGTGGTTGCGCTGCGGCTTTAGGGGCTGCTTTGTCGTAATCGACTGCGGCAACTATTTCTACACCATTAGCGAGTTTTTTGTTCGACATAATAACAGCATCCACACCCAACTCATCTTTAACTTCTTTCAGTGCGGTGCGCATATCTTTGGCAAAAAAACGTTTAATCTTCATGGTTCAACCCCTGTTAAAATCTTTATTGTTGGCCTACTGAGCTGACAATCTTGATCTGTCTTTCATCTGGTACCTCTTGGTAAGACATCACCCTTAAACCCGGTATGGTGTACTTAACAAAACGAGATAACACAGTGCGTAACATTCCTGACGTTAGCAATATTGAAGGTTCGCCAGCCATTTCTTGATTTTGATGCGCTTCGTTTAATGATGTTTGAAGTCGCTCAGCAAGACTTGGTTCTATTCCGGCACCTTCGTCGCCTGCATTTTGTAATGACTGATGCAACATCTGTTCCAACTCAGGCGCCAAGGTTATGACAGGAATTTCTGATGACATTCCCACAGCGTCTTGAACAATTAATCGACGCAGTGAGATACGCACTGCAGCTGTTAATACATCCGCATCTTGGCTACGTGGGCCGTACTCTACAAGGGTTTGAACAATAGAGCGCATATCACGAATAGCTACGCCTTCGTTTAATAAATTTTGCAGCACTTTTACAACAGTAGTCAGTGGTAATACTTCTGGTACTAACCCTTCAACTAAACGTGGATGGCTTTTAGCTAGCATATCAAGTAGGTTTTGAACCTCTTCATGACCTAGCAATAATGCAGCACTGTTCGTTAGTAATTGGCTAATGTGAGTGGCTACTACAGTGGCTGAGTCAACTACGGTATAGCCGAGTGATTGTGCTTCATCTTTTTGATCAGGCTTTATCCATACTGCATCCAAACCAAACGCTGGGTCTTTGGTTTCAACCCCTTTAATAGGACCAAACACTTGCCCTGGGTTGATGGCCAGTTCATCGCCATGTTTAAGCTCGCCTTCGCCACTTGAAACACCCATCATGGTAATACGATACGCATTTGGGTCTAATTCTAGGTTATCGCGTATATGCACAGGTGGCACCAAAAAGCCAAGTTCCTGCGATAGCTTTTTACGCACCCCTTTAATACGATTAAGCAGCTCACCACCTTGAGATTGATCAACCAGAGGGATCAACCTGTAACCTACTTCTAAACCTATTACATCTATTTGTTGTACATCGTCCCAACCTAGCTCTTTTTGTTCTTGCTTGTTTGCAACACCAGTACCTGGTGTTGCACCGCTTTGCGCTTCTTGCTCTGCTAAAGCAGCGGCTTTTAGCTTTTGCTGTTGCGTAAAGTAAGCTAAGTAGCCAAGTAATGCCCCTAAACTTAAAAAAGCAATGTGAGGCATACCCGGGACTAAACCCATAATGATCAAAATACCTGAAGCAATAAATAATGATTTTTCGTTACCTAATTGGGTTTTAAATTGCTCACCCATGTTGTGCGATTCGTTTTGGCGGGTAACAACAATAGCAGTACCAATAGAGAGCAGTAATGAAGGAAGCTGCGCAACAAGGCCGTCACCTATGGTGAGTAAAGTATAAACTTCCATGGCACGGCTAAAACTTAAATCATGTTGGATCATGCCTACAAATAAGCCACCAACAATATTAATAATTAATATCACGATACCAGCAATAGCATCACCCTTTACAAACTTACTCGCCCCATCCATAGAGCCATAAAAGTCAGCTTCTCGGGTTACTTCGCTACGACGTTCACGTGCTTGCTCTGCACTAATAAAGCCTGCGTTTAAGTCGGCATCTATCGCCATTTGTTTACCCGGCATAGCGTCTAATGTGAAACGTGCCGATACTTCTGAAATACGCCCAGCACCTTTGGTAATTACAACAAAGTTTATGATGATCAGGATCAAAAACACCACTAAACCTACCGCATAGTTTCCGCCAATAACGACTGAACCAAATGCTTCAATTACTTTACCTGCTGCATCGCCCCCGTTGTGACCCTCAAGGAGCACCACTCGCGTACTGGCAACATTGAGGGCTAAACGCATAATCGTAGCGATTAACAATACTGCGGGAAACATGCCAAATTCGAGCGGTTTCATGGTGTAAACAGTCACCAGTAAAACAACTAAGGCAAGGGCAATATTAAATGAAAATAATATATCTAGAAGAAATGGCGGCAACGGTAAGATAACCATACCCAGCGCTGCAAGCACTAATAATGGTGTGCCTACGCCTTTGGCATACTCTTTTTTATCTTTGTTAAGTTGTTGTAATACCGCTTTAAAATCCATAACTCTACAATTCAATAAATTGACACTAGCTTGAAATTGCAATAACTATTCCAAGTGTAGCCTCAGTAATAGATTCATTGAGCATTGATGTAAAATTTAAAGCAGATTAAAGCAAAACGAGGAGTTTTAAGGAACAAATTTGCTGTAGCGTGTAGGGTTTTAAGCAAGGCGAACTTGTAAAGTGTGGTTAGCCTAGCCTAATCGTATTTAAAATCATCCGGAATAGGTAGTTTAGATTTTAGAGGTATTGGGCGTTTACCTCTGCCCTTTTTGAACCGTTTGAGCTGAAACACATAAGCTAAAACTTGTGCTACCGCAGTAAATAATTGATCAGGTATTTGCTGGCCTACTTCAGCGGTATGGTAAAGCGCCCTTGTAAGCATTGGGGATTCTACAATCGGTACTTCGTTACCTTTGGCTATTTTACGAATCTGCATAGCCATTTCATCTATCCCTTTGGCAAGTACAATAGGCGCACCTGCACGCTCAGTATCGTATTTTAGCGCTACAGAGTAGTGAGTAGGGTTGGTTACAATTACGTCGGCATCGGGGACATCTTGCATCATTCTTCGCTGCGACATTTGCCTTTGCGTTTGCCTAATACGTGCTTTAATTTGCGGATCACCTTCTGAGTTTTTGTACTCATCTTTGATCTCCTGCATGGTCATTTTAAGTTGTTTGTTGTGGTTATAACTTTGATAAGGGGCATCTATTGCGGCAATAATCACTAAAGTGCACGATAAGCCTAAAAACATCCATGAGAGTATTTCAAGGGCATGAATTATATTACTCGGTGCACTTTCAATACTTAAATGTAAAATTTCATCAAAAAAAGTTTGAATCAAAAACACCGCAAAAATAGCCACCAGCGCAAACTTTAATATGGATTTTACCAGCTCTATCGCGGCTTGAGGGCCAAACATGCGTTTAAAGCCTTTCATTGGCGACATTTTACTAGGCTTAGGTGCTGCAGCTTCCCAACTAAAATTAAAACCACCGAGTAAGGTATTACCAATAAAGGCCGCAATAACAATAATTAAAACAAACATTGCCATAGGAAACAGCAGCGCACTGGCCACCTCACTCCACACCGCAAACATTTTAGTGGTGTCGTAAGCTTCAGTGCGATTTAAAGACAGCATCCTACCCATAATGTTGTACAAACCTTTGCCTATTTCTGGGCCATACAACAATAACGAAATGGCAGAAAAAATAAGTACAAACATAGTACCTAGCTCTTTTGAGCGCGCTATTTGCCCTTTCTTTTTAGCATCTTCGAGCTTTTTGGAGGTGGGTTCTTCTGTTTTTTCTTGTCCTGAATCTTCAGCCATCGCCCCTCCTACACCGTACAGCCAACAAGGCTACACATGAGCTCAATCATTTTTAACCACTGGAATTCAAACTGGGTGACAAAATTTCCCAAGGTGGCCCAAATAATCATTAAACCGGCAACTAATGTAAACGGAAAACCTATTGAGAAAATATTTAACTGTGGTGCTGCACGAGTCATAATACCAAATGAAATATTAATGATGAGCATGGCAGTAAGGGGAGCTAAAGCCAATACCAGTGCCGTAGTAAACATCCAGCTGCCCCACGTTACTATGTCCCAGTAATGGTCAACCGCCCACCAATCGCCGTTTATTGGCAGTACTTCAAAGCTGTGAACAACCATTTGAATCATCATTAAATGTCCATTAAAAACAAAAAATAACAAGGTTGCTAAAATTAAATAAAACTGGCCAACTGCAGGCACACTTGCACCATTTGAGGGGTCAATCACAGAGGCAAAGCCCAAACCGGTTTGCATTGCTAGTATTTGCCCAGCAAGCACAAAGGTATTTAGCATAAGCGTTGAGGCAAATCCTATCGCAACACCTATCAACATTTGCTGAATAACCACCAACACCATTTCAAAAGAAAATAAATTAGTAAATGTTGCGGGAGGCAGCACGGGCACGACTAAAAACGTGACCACTACCGCTAACCCCATTTTAATACGTGTAGGCACATTTTGTGCGCCTAAGCCCGCCATAATCATGATCATTGAGCTAATGCGAACAAGCGGTAGTAAAAAATCACTTAACCATTGAATAACAACAGAAAAAGGGAATTCCACAGTTAGCCTGCAATTTCTGGAATGAGTAACACTAAGCGGTTGAAAAAGTCCATTAGCTCTTGAGTAAGCCAATGCCCACCAACAATAAGTGCCCCTATGGTAATTAATAAACGCGGTAAAAAGCTTAAGGTTTGTTCATTAATGGAGGTCGCCGCCTGAAACACCGCCACCACTAAACCTACTAGCAAACCTGGTACCACAATAGCAGACACCAGCTTAATTACTAAAAACAGTGCATCACTAAGAATATCAACAAAAATTTCCGGTTCCATGTTGTACTCCTAATGTTTAAAAGTGCGAATGCTAAACATGGTTTAAGTCCCTAAGCCAAAACTTTTAGCGAGCGTTCCCATTACTAAGCTCCAGCCATCGACCAGTACAAATAGCATTATTTTAAATGGTAAGGACACTATCATGGGCGAGAGCATCATCATACCCATGGCCATTAATACTGAGGCCACCACTAAATCCACAATTAAAAAAGGAATAAAAAACATAAAACCAATAATAAACGCAGTTTGCAGTTCACTGGTCACAAATGCCGGGATGAGTACTATTAGCGGGGTCGCTTCTGGTGAATCAAGCTGCTCATAGCCTGCTATTTTGGCAAATGTTTCTAAATCTTTTAATCGTACCTGCGAGAGCATAAAGGCTTTCATAGGCTCTTTTGCAAGCTCTAATGCTTGTACCGAAGTAACTTGCTCATTTAAGTAAGGCTCTATCGCACGCTCATTAACTTGCTGATAAATAGGCGCCATAATAAAAATACTTAAAAATAGCGACATACCCAATAAAACTTGGTTTGAAGGTGTTGATTGTAAACCAATAGCTTGGCGCAAAATGGCCAATACAACAATAATACGAGTAAATGAAGTCATCATAATGATGGCGGCAGGAATAAAGCTCAATGCCGTCATAATTGCCAGTACTTGCAAGGTTACTGAGTAATCTTGCGTACCGTCGGCATTAGTTGTAATGGTTAGTGCGTCTATGCCCTCTGCACTGCTGGCGGTAGGCACAAATAACACAGCTAAAATAATCAGCAGCCACTTTATCATAGGGTTAATTCTTTTTATTTTGATTCGTTTGCGGGTTTAGTAGTTTGCTAAATCGTTTAGCAAGTTCTGGCAATTCTTTTTCACTTAACGGCGTTTCAAGTTTATGTAAGTAGTTAATACTGTGCGGGGTTACCCCTAATAAATGCTGAGCATTGTCTATTTCTACCACCATTAACCGCTCGCGCGAGCCAAGCGGTAAACTTCGTACTACTTTAAATTCTTCGCTATTGGCTAAATTTGGATTAAGCTTTCTTACAAAAAATGCCAGCACCACAATTAGCACTAGCACCATAACCAACGACAGCACCATAGACAAAATGTCGGCCGTTGGCGTGAGTGTATCTGCCTTTGTAAATACTGAGTTTGTTAAAGCAACAAGAGAACTCATCGTAATTTTTTGATCCGCTCTACCTGGCTTATAACGTCCGTTAAACGAATACCAAATTTATCATTTACTACAACCACTTCGCCATGAGCAATGAGCGTACCATTTACAAGTACATCTAATGGTTCACCTGCTACGCGGTCTAGCTCAACAACAGAGCCTTGGTTTAGCTGTAATAAATTACGGATATTTATTTTAGAACGCCCTACTTCCATAGAAATCGTCACAGGAATATCTAAAATTGTATCGAGTTTACGCTTTTCGTCACCGCTAAGCTCATGCTTAGCATCACTTAATTCATCAAGCTCAGCAACTTGCGCCTCTGCGCCTTCATCACCGCCTTCGGCTTCTGCTAGGGCTGCTGCCCATTCGTCCATTGTATCTTGATCATCGCTCATACTTTTAACCTTTTAATCAATTACCAGTCTAAGTCTACACCGTCAGAAAGGTGTAAATCATCTTCTAGTTCTGCTAATTCTGCATCTGAATCAATTTTCTTGCCGCCTTTGGTAAATACATGCAGCTCAGATTTAACTGAATCAGGGCGTTTAATTTTTTCACTAATTTGTAGCGCAACGTTATCGCGAGAGCGACCCATTTTAGCTCTAAATGTAGGTAACTCCTCAACAAATACCGTAATATGCTCTGGCATTTCTACCGGAATAATATCGCCCGCTTTAAGTTCCATTATCTGCTTGAGCGACAAGTCAACCTCAAGAAGCTGTGTTGATAAATCAACTTCAACATCCATAATTTCATCGCGCAACGCTTTACTCCAACGCAAGTCGGTATCTTCTGTATCCGATTGCACACCTGCATCTAGCAGCTCTCTAATTGGCTCAAGCATTGAATACGGCAGAGCAATGTGAAAATCGCCACCACCACCATCTAATTCGATGTGAAAAGAGCTAATAACCACAACCTCAGTAGGGCTAACAATATTAGCCATTGCTGGGTTTACTTCTGAATCGAGGTATTCAAACGATACGTCCATAACCGGTGCCCATGCTTCTTTGTAATCTTCAAAGATAATTTTTAGTAGCATTTGCACAATTCGACGTTCGGTAGGTGTAAATTCGCGACCTTCAATTTTGGCATGGTAACGCCCGTCACCACCAAAAAAGTTATCTACCAAAATAAACACTAAGCGTGCTTCCATGGTAATTAGGCCGGTGCCTTTTAGTGGTCTAAAACGCACCATATTTAAACTTGTAGGTACAAATAAGGTATGAATATATTCACCAAATTTGATCATTTGTACGCCATTAATCGACACCTCTGCGGTGCGGCGCATCATGTTAAATAAGCTTATTCGCATATGACGAGCAAACCGCTCGTTAACAATTTCCAGGGTCGGCATGCGACCACGCACGATCCGATCTTGCGAAGAAAAGTCGTACTGTAATGTACTGCCTTCGCTATCTTCACCTTCGTGTATATCTTCCTCTTCGACTTCATCAACGCCGTGTAAGAGTGCATCAATTTCGTCTTGGGATAATAAATCGCTCACACTAGCCCCTTATTGCATCACAAAGCCGGTAAACAATACCCGCTCAATTACTTTAGTGCCTTCAACATCATTTAACGCAGCTTGCACTTTTTCAAGCGCAGTAAAGCGTAATGTCTCTTTGCCCGCACTTGTGCTGAGCTCATCAGCTGTAGTGGTTGAAAACACGCTTAATAAGGTGCCTTCAATTAAAGGAATGTGCTTTTTAGCAGTTTCTTCATTTACGTCGCCACGCACAAGTAATTGCACTTTAATTTGTACAATTCTATCTCTGCTCGACCCTGGTACATTAAAAACAAAGGGTCTTGGCATAGCAACATACAAAGCACTGCCCATTTCAGCTGAAGATCCTGAAGGAGCGGCCGAGTCGCTCTGCGCTGCGGTTGTTGTTTCTTCATCTAATGTTTCAACGGGTGCATCATCCCCCGCCATGAAAAAATAGCCTGCACCACCGCCAACAACAAGCAGCACTGCCACTATAATTATGATCAGCTTTTTTTTGCTTTTACCGGTTTCTTCTATTTCTAAACTTGTTTCTTCGGCCATTGTGATTCCTATTTTAGCAAAGGTACTTGCTTGTTTTAGTTATTATAATAGCAGTACTTAGGCATAGTAATCTATTGATGATGAAGTTTGTTGTCGAGAACTTTGTGGGTTAGCGCCATCTTGCTCATCATTTTGATCCTGCGGTGTATTTTTATTAGCCATTTGACCTTGCGAGTGTCCCTCGCCTTCATCGCTTTGCTCATTACCCGATTGCCCGTAAGAAATAGAGCTTTCGCCTAAATCAATGCCTTGTTCGGCTAGCATTTCACGCAAGCGTGGCATTGACTGCTCAAGCGCTTCTTTAGCTTGCTGATTTTGTACCACGAAATTTATTTGTGCTTGCTCAGCATCACTTCTGATACGAATTTGCATACTGCCCATTTCTGGCGGATCTAAGCGAATTTCTGCTTCTTTATTGCTAATACTAAGCATAGAAGAAACTCGCTCTTGAAGCATTTTGGCTGCATCACTTTTAACAATGTTAATAGCCTGCATCATACTTGCGTCTATATTTATTTGCTTAACCTGCGCGGAGCTGGTTTGTAATTGCTGCGACTGTATTGCTTGGCTTTCTAAAATAGACTGCTCATAACGCGCGTTGTCATACTGAGTATTTATTTGTACCTGCGTGTTATTAATACCATCTGTTATCAACGAAAATACCTGAGCTACACGGGATAAACCAGTATTTGTTTTAGGCTCTTTGGGTAAGCTTTCCTGCTCGGCCTCTAAGGCATTTAACTCTTCTTTATTTACACCGTATTGCTCAATACTAGAAGGTGCTTGAGCATTAATCATGGCTTTATTTTGCGGTGTATTTGCATTCATTGCAGCATTACTGGCTTGCTGCGTATTTAAAGCCGCATTTGCAGAGCTCGACACACTTTGCGCTTTGCTCTCACTAAGCTGCGTATCAAGCATAGTTTGTAAGTTGTTTATTGTTTCATTTACTTTTTTGAGCGTATCACCTGTCGGTTGCTCGTCACTCACATAGCTTTTCAATTGGCTAAGTAGCGCCTGTTTTTCATCGCTATTTAAGTTTTTTAACTGAGATTGAACTAGCTCACCGCGCGTGCTTGTCTCTTTTTCGTTTTGTACTACAAACTCTGTAAGTAATTGTTTAACGACGCTTGCACGATCATCACCTTCACTTGGCGTGGTTTCAGTAAATGAGCTTTTAACTAGCTCGTTTAATTGTGCGCTTTGCGCTTCGCTTAATGAGTTGAGTACTTTAGATGTCGTTGGCAGCTGTGTCTGTGTAGATGAACGAGTCAGTTCTTTGGCTAATTGCTCTATGTCTGAATCGCTTATAGGCAGTACACCTTCAGCATTTAACGCAGTGCTTGACGCTTTTGTATTCTCAGCACTTTTACCTTCACTATTTACCACAGCTGCGCTGCTATTAGTTTTATTGATTTGTGTTTGCACCGCTTCTGCTATTGGGTTTTTAGCAGCACTACTTGCTAGGCTCTCATTTTTTAAAGAATTTACCGCAGCTGCGCTGCTATTAGTTTTATTGATTTGTGTTTGCACCGCTTCTGCTTTTGGGTTTTTAGCAGCACTACTTGCTAGGCTCTCATTTTTTAAAGAAGAGGCTAAATTTTCTCCAGCGCTTTGTTTAGCTGCTTTAGCTTCTAGCTCGGCGTTTGTAAACGCGCTTTTTTTGCCGTTGCTATTATTATCAGCTAAAAGAGTATCATCGACTTTAGTCGTTATGGCATCAGCATCATCAGTTTCACCTAATTGCGAAGCTAAAAAGCTCACACTTTTATCACTCTTTTTTGCACTTAAATCGCTAAAGTCACTATCGCTACTGCCGTGTTTTTTCACACTTACGTCAATAATTTGCGAGGAGTTTATTTGTGCTAAAACGCTGTCACCAGATAATAACGTATCTTGCGTGTCATCACTTGATGAACCATTGACTAGCTGCTTATCATCAGTTGGCAATAAAGAGCCAGCTTGGCTAGGAGCCTCAGAATTGGCTGGCAATGCGAAAGGTTTGTCTGCATCTTGTAGTTGGCTTAAAAAAGCATCGCCAGATTCGTTACCTGCAGGTAAGTTATTGTCTTTAAATGCTAAAAAAGAGTCTTTTTCAGCTGTTGCCAACATTGAAATATCGTTTATTGCCATAATTCACCTACACAGCACTGCGGCAAGTTGCCACCGCACTTTGCCAAAATTAATTACCACCTACCAACAAAGCAATAAACGCGCCAAAGTTATAAACTTTTACGGCGCTGAAAAAATTGATTAGCAGAAAACTCGTCCAGCATTTTTTGTTCACTCTTTGCCATCAACGACGCCGCTTTTAGGTTTTGTTTTTCAATTAATTTTGCTACGGCTTTTGCTTTTACCTGCTGCTTTAACCACAAAGCTTTACGCTGTGTTACAACTTGTTTAGCGGTATTTACCGTACTGGCTTGTTGGCGAATCGCTTCTTCAATTTTTGCTATAAAGGCATGGTACTGGCCAAAGCCCGCGCTTGATAAACCGGACTTTCCTTTCACATGTAATTGCTGAGAGTATTCTAATCTAAAGTTATTTAACCCTTGCAGCTTTTGTTGGTTAGCTTGTAAATTTTGATTGGCTTGTAAGTAGCTCATGCGCAGATTTTCTTCTTTGTCGTTTTCGAGCTTAAGCAATAAATCGAGCTTATTTTTTGCCATTATGCTTGTCCTAGTAATTGGGCTAGGCCGTGTAAACCGTCATCGTAACTTATTACATCGCGCATACCTTGTTGTAAAAACGCGTTAACACGCGGCATCATATTAATAGCTTGATCAAGCATTTGGTCAGCCCCTTTTTGATATGCACCTAGGGTGATCATATCTTTATTTTGCTGATACATTGAATACACTTGTTTTAATACTCGAGCTTGTTGCATATGAGGCTCAGACACCACTTGCGGCATAACACGAGAAATTGATTTTTCGATGTCTATTGCGGGGTAGTGACCGCTATCAGCTAAATCTCGCGAGAGTACAATATGCCCATCTAAAATTGCACGTGCTGCATCGGCTATTGGGTCTTGCATATCATCGCCCTCACTAAGCACTGTAAAAAATGCAGTAATAGACCCTTGCCCTTCACCACCATTACCCGCTCGTTCCACCAGCGCCGGTAATTTGGCAAATACAGAAGGCGGATAGCCTTTTGTCGCAGGCGGTTCGCCAACCGCTAGCGCGATTTCGCGTTGCGCCATGGCGTAACGGGTTACTGAATCAAGCAATAACAATACGTTTAAACCTTGATCACGAAAGTACTCTGCAATGGTCACCGCGCTTTCACAGCCTTTTAAGCGCATAAGGGGCGATGCATCAGCAGGAGCGGCTACAACAACTGAGCGTTTGCGCCCTTCTACACCGAGTATCTCTTCAATAAATTCTTTTACCTCTCGGCCACGCTCACCCACTAGGCCAACCACAATAACATCGGCTTCACTGCCGCGGGTCATCATCCCTAAGAGGACCGATTTACCAACACCAGAGCCTGCAAACAAACCCATACGCTGGCCTTGCCCTACAGTAATAACTGAGTTTATAGCCCGTACACCTACATCCATAGGTTGACTAATGGGTCTTCTAGCGAGGGGATTTATGGGGTTTTGTGCAAACTTTAAATAGTGTTCGGCGTTAATTTTCCCCAGGCCGTCAAGCGGTCGGCCTAAACCATCCACTACACGGCCGAGTAGGCTCATACCAACAGGCAAACCGGTATCATTTACTTGTGGAATAACACGCGCACCGGGTAACACACCAGAAATATGATCATTAGGCATCAAATATAGTGTTTGCTCACTAAAGCCCACCACTTCGGCATCTACAAAGCCTGACATAGTTTCTATTTTGCATTGACTGCCTACAGGCGCACGCAGCCCTTTCGCCTCAAGGGTTAAACCGACGACTCGGGTTAAAATACCCGCTACAGCAGGTTTAAACGCTGCGATATGGTGTTGGTATTGATTTAAGCGTTCGCTTAGAGGTGCACGTTGAGCTGCCATAACACGCCACAAAAAAGATTAGATACCGCTATTATGCAAAAAGCTATCCAACGTTTCTTTGACACGAGTTTTTAGGGTCATATCTAAAGAGGATTGTGGCGTTTTAACTTCGCAACCGCCTCGTTCAAGGGTTGGCTCTGCAATGAGCTGCCAATTATTATCTGTAATAGTTTGCTCACCATAGCTTTGCTTTACCAGTTCTAGGTCATCTGGGTTTAAATGCACGCGAACTTTTTCTTGCTCAGTATTGAGTGCGTCTATGCTTTTTTTAAGCGTATGTAAAATAACATCGGGCGATGTTTTAATTTCCTGATAGGTTATAGCCTCAGCCAACATAACTGCTAATTGCACTAAGTGCTTTTCTGCCAGTTCGTCCACTTTATCAAGCGGAGCGCTAAGGTTGTCGATTATGCTACGTAAGCTGGTTAACTGCTCTTCTATTAGCGGTTTTACGTCTTCTTGGCCTTGTGCTTTACCAAGCTCTACGCCTTCTTTGTAACCTGCTTCTTTGCCCTCGCCAACCCCTTTTTCAAAGCCATCTATGTAGCCTTGTTCGTGTCCTTGCTTTAAGCCTTCTTCATAAGCATCTTGTCTAATGCGCTCAAGCTCAGCCATAGTTAGAGAAGGCAGCTCAGGTTCTTGCGGCTGCTCGTCCTCTATGGCCTCTTCTTCAACTTCTTTTTTATATAAATCAGAAAGCGGTGTGCCAAAAGCCGTTGAACGGTTGCCAAAACTACGTTCATCAGGAGCAACATCCGGTATTGGCCAATTTTTTAAAAGCTCATCTGCTTCATCTGCATGCAAAGGGCGACCTTTTAATTTAGACATAGCTTACAGGAACTCCTCGCCGCCACCGCCGCCTAATTGAATCTCACCCGAGTCTGATAGACGCCTTGCTGTTGAAAGTACTTCTTTTTGGGCTGCTTCTACTTCACTTATTCTAACCGGTGCCATAGCTTCTAAGTCATCAGCAAGCATTTCGGCAGCACGTTTAGACATATTACCCAAAATTTTATCTTTAAGCGCTTCGTCAGTCCCTTTAATGGCTTTCATTAGTACGTCTTGCTGTACTTCACGCAGTATGGCTTGAATACCGCGATCATCCACATCCATAAGGTTTTCAAATACAAACATAAGATCTTGAATTTGCTGAGACATTTCTTCATCATGTTCACGAATAGAGTCCATCAACTGGCCTTCTACATTTGTATCTAGGTAGTTCATGATATCTGCCGCGGCTTTTAAGCCACCCATTTTAGCGGCTTGTGCACCTGCTTGGCCGGCAAATTGTTTTTCCATAATTTCGTTAAGTTCTTGCAAGGCTGCTGGTTGCACTTCTTCAAGGTTAGCAATACGCATGGTTAAATCTAGGCGCACTTTTTCAGGAAACTGCGCGAGGATTTCTGCCGATTGCTCCGGTTCTAGATACGATAAAACAATAGTTTGAATTTGCGGGTGCTCATTACGAATAATATTAGCCACTTGCTTTGAGTCCATCCATTTAAGTGAATCTAAGCCTTTAGCGCCCGAACCCATTACAATTTGGTCTATTAAGCTTGCGGCTTTATCTTCACCTAATGCGGCGGTAAGCGCCTTTTTAATAAAGTCTTCTGACTGGAAGCCAATTGTACTAAAGCTTTGTATTTGCTCTATAAACAAGTTATGAACTGCACTTATTTTTGATTGTGACAAATCATCTAGCGCAGCCATTGCCATACCCACTTTTTGCACTTGCTTTGGCTCTAAGTGTTTAAGTATTTGCGCTGCGTCTTCTTCTGATAAGCTCAATAAAAGAATCGCGGCTTTATCTACGCCATCTAACTTGTCAACATCAAACGCTGGCGGGAGTTGTTTTTGTTCTTGATCAGTCATCTTCTGTTAACCACGCTTTCACTACTTGTGATGAGAGTTCCGGTTCGTTCGCTACAAGTGCTCTTACCGCTTTGAGCAAATCTTCGTCGCCATGTAAGTCTGGCAGCTGCAGTGTACCATCACTTGAGAAGCCAACAGCAGCAGAATCAAAATCTTTATTTAGCATATCTAGCGTGCTATCGCCAATATCAACACCAGAGCTTAATGCATCTTCATCGTATTCTTCAAGCGTGTCATCTGGGTAGATTAAGCGCTTAAGCATAGGCTTAACAACTGCCATGATTAATACAATAATAACTAAAGCACCAAGCACAAGACGGATGATTTTCATAAACCAGTCTTGCTCCCACAGCGGCACTTCTAAGTCTAAATCAACCGCTTCACGCACAAATGGCACGGTTACTACTTCTAGTGCATCGCCACGTTGCATATCAAAGCCAACACCACCTTGTAATAAACGACGTATATTTGACAAAGCTTCTACTGAGCGTGGTGCCATGGTTGTTTCGCCGTTTTCACCTACTTTAGGGACGTAATCAACAGCTACCGAGACACTAATTCTGCGAATAACCCCTGTTTGTTGGCGCTTATGCGAAATAGTGGTGTCTAGTTCAAAGTTACGCGTGGCTTCTTTATGCACTCGGCTTGGATTGGTTGCCGTGCCTGCATTACCTTGCCCTGCCACCTCTGGAATAGTTGAATTCACAGGTGGTTGATTAGTGAGTGCCCCAGGAATACCTACCGCTAAGCCACCTATGTTGTTTTCTTCAAATGTAGTTTCGCTTCTTACCGCAGGTAAGTCTGGGTTGTAACGCTTTTGTGTTTCTTCTACTGAGCTAAAGTCCATATTTAAATCAACTTGCGCTGTGTAGTTACCTAAGCCGACTACAGGAATAAGAATACTGTCTATTTTTTCTAGATACTCTTGCTCACGCTTTCTCTCAATGTCGTATTCTTTACGCGAGCGCGCAGCTAATGAGTCTTGTGAACCTGAATTAAGTAGACGGCCATTTTGATCTGTTACCGTCACACGTGCAGGCTCTAGTCCTTGCACAGCAGAGGCAATCATATCAACTACTGAATCAATTTCTTCGCCATCAAGCGTACGCCCACGTTTAAGAGTCAATACCACTGTGGCTGATGGCTTTTTCTCTCTACGGGCAAATACGTTTTCTTTGGGTATAGCGAGTAAAACTTTAGCGCGCGTTACGTTGTTTAGCTCTTCTATGGTGCGGGCAAGTTGTTGCTCGCGGCCATGCTTTAAGCGCTCTCGCTCTAATCGTTGGCTCACACCAAAGCCCATATCTTGCATTATGATATCGGTGCCTGAGGCCGGGCCTTGCTCTAAGCCTTCACGAGCCATCAGCAATTTAATATTTTGGTACTCGCTTTCATCAACCGAAATTACGTTGCCGTCTAGCTCGTAGTCAATTTTTTGTGCATCTAAAAAATCAAGGGTTTGGATCAGCTCTTCTGTTGGCATTTTACCAAGTGGACGCATATCGGGTTGGCGCGCCCAAATAATCACAAATATGGCAATAGCTAAACAAATAGCCAGCGCAATAATTAGGGTGACTTGGCGAAGCACATCAACACCATTTAAGGCGCTTAAGTAGCCCGACTTTTGTTCTTGTTGCTCGTTGTCTTCGCTTTGGTCAATACCGCCGCCAGCAAGAGCAAGATCTGTTGATTGATTAGATTGCGCCACAATAATTCTCCACTACCTACTTAAACAGGCATGTTCATAATTTCTTGGTATGACTCAACAAGTTTATTTCTTACTTGTACTGTAGCCTCAAATGCCACTGACGATTTTTGTGAGGCAATCATTGCCTCAGCAAGCGATACACTTCTGTCACCCATTTCAACAGCCACTACTTTTTGTTTGGCATCTTGTTGTAAGCCATTAACCGTATTTAATGCATCGCTTAGTAAGTCACCAAATTGAGCAGATGACGTTGGCTGAGCTTGCGTTGGTAGCTTATTAATTTGATTTGTATGGCCTGCTTCTAAAGCCATTGATTGCATTTCTTGAAATAGCGCGCTGTTTTGAATTTTCATAATTTTCTCTGGCAAATGCAGTTAACGTTCATAAAAGGATTAAAGCACAAAGCGTGCCATAAAAATAAACCTTTAATTACAAATAGTTAACTGCAACTTTATAGAGTCAGAGATTTGACAACCCTAAACTAAGCGAGGTTAGTTTAGGGTTATTTATAGAGGAGGAGTAAATTTATGCGGGTAGTGAAATACCTAAATCGCGCATTTGCGCTAGTTTATAACGTAAAGTACGCGGGCTGATCCCAAGTGTTTGTGCAACATCTTTACGTTTACCTTGGCAGCGCGCGAGGGTTTCTAAAATTATTTTATGCTCTTTATCTTTTAACTCATCTTTATAGCTGCCAGTATCAACACTTGGCAGTGAGCTACTCGTCTCTAGAGGCGTTATTTTGTCATCATAATATGCGCCACTGGGGGTAGGTGCTCGTTCCGGCACTATCTCCTGTGTAGGCATACTGTTAACTGGCATTTGCATCAAGTTTTCAATAAAAATGGCTTGCTCGCCAATTACATTGCCCGTTCGCAAAATAAGCGCACGTTGAATTACATTATCAAGCTCGCGTACGTTACCAGGCCATGCGTGGCTTAGTAACTTTTGTTCTGCAGCACTATCGAGCGTTGCTAATGGCTCTTTATTTTTAACCAAATGGCGCTCTATTAAATGTTTTGCCAATACTATTATATCGCCTGGGCGCTCACAGAGCGGTCGCCACATTAGTGGAAACACATTTAAACGATAATATAAGTCTTCTCTAAATTGGTTGTCTGCAACGGCTTCTTTTAAATCGCGGTTACTGGTTGCGAGTACTCTTACGTCGAGTGAAATTGTTTTTCGGGCACCTAAACGCTCAACTTCACGCTCTTGCAATACCCGTAATAGCTTAGCTTGAAGCCCTAAGTCCATTTCGGTTATTTCATCAAGTAATATAGTGCCGCCCTGGGCTTGCTCAAATTTACCTGGGCATGCTTGTATTGCACCGGTAAAGGCGCCTTTTTCATAGCCAAATAAAGTGGCCTCAAGCATATTTTCGGGAATAGCCGCACAATTTATTGCCACAAAAGGCGCATCGCATCGGTTTGACTTATCGTGAATATATCGCGCTAATACCTCTTTACCTGAGCCGCTAGGGCCAAGTACCATAACGCTTGCATCTGAGCGCGCTACTTTACTTGCAAGCTCTAATAGTTGAATGCTACTAGGATCGGCTACGATTGGGCCATCAGTGTCTTTAGGTTTTTCGGGTAAATAGCGACTAACCATATTTAACAACACTTCAGGGGCAAAGGGTTTAGCCATATAGTCAATGGCGCCTAAGCGCATAGCCTCTACTGCATCATCAATCGTTGCGTAGGCTGTCATCATTAATACGGGCAGCTCTGGGTAGTTAAGTTTAATGCTTCTGAGTAAATCTAGGCCGCTCATTGTGCCCATTTGCACATCGCTGACCACTAATGAAAACTCAGACTTTTTTAACTGGATCATGGCTTGCTCAGCACTATCAGCTGCAACGCAGGCAATACCCGACATTTCTAACGTGTCTATGAGTGCCTCTCTTAAGCCTGCATCATCTTCAACTACTAATATAGTATTGCTCATGCTGTTTTCTCCTGCGTTGAGGCCGTGCATATTGGCAGCAATAAACTAAAACATGCACCACCATTGGCATTATTAACCACTTCAACACGTCCTTGATGCGCATTTGCCACAGAACTTACAACAGCAAGCCCAAGCCCTGTACCTTGGCTTTTTGTGGTATAAAACGGTTCAAAAATTTTCTCTATTTGGCTCAGCTCTACCCCAGGGCCATTATCGCAAACGCTAATACGTACGGTGTCAGCTTCGCTGCTATCGCGCTGCGCTTTTAATGTCACCTGTGCTTGGCTGCCAATAATTTGAATACTATTGTGAATAAGGTTTTGAATAGCGCTGGCCAGCGCGGTTTTATTACCGGTGATTTCTATATCTGGCTCTGGTAGCTCAACGGTAAGTTCACTGTTATTTAAGGCCACCATTGCATCAGCACCTAGTTTTACTTCGTTTAAAAGCTGCTGCATAGACACTTGCTCAACCACTTGCTGCTCACCACTTTTAGCAAAAAGCAGCATATCGTTAACTTGGGTTTCTAAATCTTTTAAACGCGACATAAGCTTGGTTTGAAAGTTATCACGCGATGACTCAGGCAGCTTTTTTGAGCCTAAATTTGCAGCATATAACATAGCGGCCGAAAGTGGCGTACGCACTTGGTGTGCAAGCGATGCCACCATTTTACCAAGCGCACTTAAGCGCTGCATGTGGGCAACGCGCTTTTGTAAACGGCGCGTTTCGGTTAAATCTGTCATTAATATTAACTGCCCTGGCTCTGGCGCCAGTGCTGTAATATCAAGTTTTATAAGACGACCATCTTTGAGCGACACTTCATGTCCATCATCTTGGTGAGGGCGAAAAGAGCGTTGAATAATGTTAAACCACTTCTCCCCTTCTAGCGGTTCGCCTAGCATATCAATTGCGATTTGATTGGCTTTTGCAATAAGCCCTTTACCATCAAGCACAACAACACCCGCTGGCATGGTATCAACTAAGTGCGACAGCCAACTTGCTTGCTGTCTTAAATCACTTAATTCGCCAATGTACTCTTCTTGAAGTAAACATGGGTTATACTGTTTTGCAGTAATAAACTGTGGTTTAAGTACACTTGCAAGGGCCATAATCAAATCTCTTAATGATGTAGATACAGGGCTAAATGCACAATTTATACCAATATTATTTTATATATTTTTCATTTAGTTATCATACAATAACGCGTAACAAAAAAATGACGCACACTAAAAGGAATAACAATGAGTGAGCAAAATAAATGCCGTTGTGCATGGCTCGACACCACAAAGCCTGATTATGTGAAATACCATGATGAAGAATGGGGAGTGCCACTTTATGACGACACGAAATTATTTGAATTTATCACGCTAGAATCAGCGCAAGCGGGCTTAAGTTGGTACACTATTTTAAAAAAGCGCGCTGGCTATAAAAAAGCATTTGCTAATTTTAATGTGCAAAAAGTGGCTAACTTTACAGCCGATGATATAGAACGGCTAATGCAAGATGAGAACATAGTGCGTAATCGCTTAAAGATTACTGCCACAGTTAATAATGCTCAACGGTTTATTGAGATTCAAAAAGAATTTGGCGGCTTTAGCCATTACCAATGGCAATTTGTGGGCAATAAACCAATTATTAATAATGTAAATAGTGTTGAAGACGCCCCTACAATGACCGAGGAATCAAAAGCGTTTGCAAAAGATTTAAAAAAGCGAGGCTTCAAGTTTTTAGGGCCTACAACAGTGTATGCACACATGCAGGCCTGCGGCATGGTTAACGATCATAGTCATGATTGTTTTAGAAGAGCCGAGATAATTAAAAGTTATTAGCTGTAAGCTGTAAGCTGTGAGCTGTGAGCTGTAAGCTGTAAGCAAAAGATTAATACAGCCAAACTCGGTAATTCATAATGGTTCGGCACTTGCTACGTTTGGCTAATCTCGCGATAGATTGTACTTTTTCATTTTTTCGACAAGCGTTGTACGCCTTACACCTAATATTTCTGCAGCGCGAGCAACAACGTAATCAAAACGCTCTAACGCTTGAGTAATTAAGCTTATTTCAAGCTCTGCTAAATAGTCTTTAAGTTCAATGCCCTCTTCGGGTAATACGCCAGATCCTGGTTGGCTAAATTCAGGCTCTGGTTCATTATCATAATCGCTAAAACCTGAACTAAAAATGTCGTTAAAGGCATCTTTTTCAAGTAGCTCTTCAGGGTATTCAGGCTCGTAGGCATCGACCTCAATATAGCGGTATTTATTAGGTAAATCGGGAACATCAACCACCTTTTCAGGGAACATAATCACCATGCGTTCCACTAAATTAGCAAGCTCTCGGATATTACCAGGCCAAGCATGTTCTTTGAGGCTCTCAACCGCGCGCTCTGTAAATTTAGCCGACGTACCACTTTGCTCATTCACACGGCGCATTAACTCTTTAAGTAATAAAGGTATGTCGTCAGCACGCTCATTAAGAGACGGGTTTTCAATAGGAAACACATTTAAACGGTAATATAAATCTTCCCTAAAGCTGCCCTTTTCAATCATTTCCTCAAGGTTACGGTGGGTAGCTGCAATCACTCGTACATCTGCTTGAATCGCTTTAGTGCCGCCTACACGCTCGTAGCTGCGCTCTTGTAATACGCGAAGTAGCTTAACTTGCATTTGCAGTGGCATATCACCAATTTCATCTAAAAACAGCGTACCGCCTTGCGCTAATTCAAACCGCCCTTTACGTGCAGAAATAGCGCCGGTAAACGCCCCTTTTTCATGGCCGAATAACTCGCTTTCAAGAAGCTCTCCTGGAATGGCACCACAGTTTACTGGTACAAATGGCCCAGTATTGCGTTTAGACAATAAATGTACATTACGCGCAACTACCTCTTTACCCGTACCCGATTCACCTAAAATAAGAACGTTTGCATCGGTTTTAGCCACTTGCTCAATTAAAAAGCGTACGTTTTTAACCGCGTCTGTTTCCCCTACTAAACCATCAAATGTTTTGTGTGATTTATGCTGCTTGTGACTACCAGGCAACATACGTTGGTACTGTTGGCAGTCGTGTAAAAGCTGTGTAGTTACTTCGTGATTAAACGGCTCACAAATTAGTCCTACCACATTTGCAATACTTAATAATGGCTTGAGTGTTTCACCAATCAGTAAAAAAGGCAGGGTTGGGTAGCGCTTGATTAAGCTTTCATGATCTAAGCTTTGCAATGCACCTAATATAACAATGCATTCTTGCTGTTGATACTTACTGCATACTTCTTCAAAGCCATTTTCATCAAGCAACTGCACAGCTTCCCCAATAAAGGTAAGCGATGCATTCAATCCTATTGCACGGTTATTATTATTATCTAAAATCAAGATCATAGTTAGCGAGCCATAATTTCACTAATTTATTATATTAGCTAAATTGTAAGCGAGATCTGAATGGATGCAAGTAATAGCGGCGGTTTTTTGACATAAACGCCAAAAAATAGTCACTTAGCACTAAAATTTAATACTAAATAATTAAAGTAAATCTAATATAGATTCGGCTGAACGATTAGCCTGTCCACGCAAGGTAATGGATGCTTGCGATAAAATACCATTAGCTACATGATAAAACACAGCTTTTGCATAGTCAGTATTTTCTATTCAGCTTTGGCTCGCCGCAGTATTCTCTTGCTGATTACCTAAACCTTTTATCGTACTCGCTAAGGTGTTTTGAAAAGCGCCTAGCTCAGCTCTTTGGCTGTTAATTTCCTCTGCTGCTTGGTCTTATATCAACGACAACTTGAGATCCTGTTCGACTTGTGGAAAGTGATTGAATATTCATGGCTGCCACCTACAAACCGATTGCTTAATTTGCCAAATTTTATACTTTGTACCATGGTTTAGATAAATTAACTTGGCATCTGACTTGCTTGTGTATTAGTTAATAGTTAAATTACTGAGAATTGTGTCAAAATTCTCAATTTGCGTACTTCACTTTTATAAACAACTACGCCAATGATAAATAACTTAGGTAACACTATGTTCGACAATAAAACGATTTTAATTACCGGTGGTACTGGTTCATTCGGCAAAAAATACGTCAAAACGCTACTAGAACGCTATAAACCGAAAAAGATCATCATCTTTTCTCGAGATGAGCTAAAACAGTTTGAAATGCAGCAAGAGTTTGACCAACCGTGCATGCGATACTTCATTGGTGATGTACGCGATAAAGAAAGACTTCGTCGTGCCATGCGTGGCGTAAACTATGTGATTCACGCTGCAGCATTAAAACAAGTACCCGCAGCTGAATATAACCCGATGGAGTGTATCAAAACCAATATAAATGGGGCTGAAAACGTTATTGATGCTGCCCTTGATAATAATGTAGAAAAAGTCATTGCACTGTCGACTGATAAAGCAGCGAACCCAATCAATTTATATGGTGCGACTAAACTTGCATCAGACAAATTATTTGTTGCTGCCAACAATATTGCAGGCGGCCATAAAACAACTTTTGCTGTAGTAAGATACGGTAACGTAGTGTGTTCTCGAGGCTCGGTCGTCCCTATATTTCAAAAGTTTATCGACCAAGGTCGCGACTACATTCCAATCACTCATGAAGAAATGACTCGCTTTTGGATCAGCCTCCAACAAGGTGTTGATTTTGTTTTGACTAACTTTGAACGAATGTTAGGCGGCGAAATTTTTGTACCCAAAATCCCTTCAATTCGCATTGTTGATCTTGCCAAAGCCATGGCCCCTGACTTACCAATTAAGATTATCGGTATTCGCCCAGGTGAAAAGTTACATGAGGTCATGTGCCCTGCCGATCTGTGTTTTGAAACCTATGAATATAGCGATCACTTTGTTATTGCGCCAGGCATCAAATTTAGCAGTCGTAGTAATGACTTTACAGTAAATGCGCTTGATGAAAAAGGAGAGAAAGTGAAGCAAGGCTTTGAATATAACTCTTTAAACAACCCCCATTACATGACGATTGAAGAAATTGAAGCCTTCAACATTGAAGCGTTAGTTTAAAAGTAATTACCCCATGATTCCATACGGCAAACAAGCTATTTCTCAACAAGACATCGACGCAGTAGTTGATGTCTTAAAATCCGACTGGTTAACGCAAGGCCCAAAAGTCCCCGCTTTTGAGCAAGCCATTGCGAATTATTGTGGCAGTAACTATGCGTGTGCAACAAACAGTGCCACATCAGCATTGCACGTTGCATGTTTAGCGTTAAATGTAGGGGAAGATGATATTGTATGGACCTCCCCTATTTCGTTCGTTGCTTCTGCAAATTGTGCACTGTACTGCGGTGCTCAAATAGATTTTGTGGATATTGATGTAGCAACAGGGAATATGTGTACTGATGAGTTAGAAAAAAAACTTATTATTGCTAAAGAAAATAATCGTTTACCAAAAGTAGTCATCCCAGTTCACCTAGCAGGTCAATCATGCGATATGAAGGCTATATATCAACTTGCAGTTGAATATAGCTTTAAGGTTATTGAAGATGCTTCACATGCTATTGGTGCAAAATATTTAGGAAAGCCTGTGGGCAGCTGTGAGTTTTCAGATATTTGCGTATTTAGCTTTCATCCAGTCAAAATAATCACCTCTGCTGAAGGAGGCATGGCGGTAACAAACAATAAGCAACTTGCTAAAAGAATGGAGCGTTTACGTAGCCATGGAATTACAGCCAACCCGAGTGAAATGACCGAACCAAGTCATGGCCCTTGGTACTATCAGCAAGTTGAACTCGGCTTTAATTATAGAATGACTGAGTTACAAGCGGCATTAGGACTTAGTCAGCTCTCAAAGCTTGATGAATTTGTTACAAAGCGCAACCAGCTAGCTAAAGTCTATTCTAGCAAATTAAAAGACTTGCCTATTAATCATTTAACTCAATCACAACAAAGCTACTCTAGTTACCATTTATATATTTTAACCTTATCTGGTGGTGCAGTTGTAAAACATGAGTCTATTATCTGTAGTTTAAGAGAGCAAGGCATAACGAGCCATTTACATTATATTCCAATTCATATACAACCTTATTATAAAGAGCTTGACTTTAAGGCAAATGACTTTCCAAATGCAATGAAATATTACAGTTGTGCTCTGACTATACCTTTGCATCCTGAATTAACCAATTCAGAACAAAATTTCATAATAAAAACACTAGCCGAACAACTATGAAAATCGCTTTAGGGACCGCCCAATTTGGTTTAGATTATGGCATTAGCAATCAACAAGGAAAGGTTAATATACCTGAGGTTGCAAATATACTAGAGCAAGCACTGTCACTAGGTATCGATACTATAGATTGTGCAGGAGCTTACGGAGATAGTGAAGCAGTGTTAGGAAAATTAGGTGCTAGTAAGCGTTTTAATTTAATTAGTAAAATTCCCGCATTATCAATAGAACAAAGCACTATCACTCAGTTTTTTGAACAAAGCTTAAACAACCTCAAATCAGATAGCCTAGATACTATGCTATTTCATCAAGCCGAAAATTTAATTGAGCATCCAAATAAATTACAGCTATTTACTCAATTAGCCCTGCTAAAAAAGCAGAAACTCATTAAAAACATTGGTGTTTCTGTATACAGCCCAGAACAATTAAAAATAATTGCTGAGAGCTTCCCTATTGATACAGCTCAAGTTCCGGTTAATATTTTTGACCAGCGCTTTCTCTCTCCTAGTGTAATGCAATTATGTAGCGATAAAAAAATAAAGTTACATGCCAGATCTATTTTTTTACAAGGGTTGCTTTTTATTGAAGAAGAAAAGCTAAGCCCATACTTTGAGCCATATAAAAACAAACTCAAAGCATTTAATGCATTAGCTAAACACTTATCTTGTACCAAATTAACATTAGCGTTAGCAATAGCGCTTTTGGCAAAAAGATCGACTTACAAAACTTGTAAGGAAGAAGAGTCTAGTTATTGCTTTGAAAAGTTAGTTATTGGAGTGTGCAGTACTAAACAATTAATTGAAGTAGTGAACGCTTATGAGCAGGTAAACCAATTAAGAATTACAAACGAAGAGCTATACTCATTAGCTGATACACGACTAGGTTTTATAAACCCTAGCCAATGGGTAGTTTAGTCGTTTCTATCTATTACAACCTTTAAAAACAGTGGCAAAAACTTAATGACTGACACTTTAATTATCTTACAAGCACGTATGTCATCCTCTAGATTACCAAACAAAGTATTGTTACCAATTCTTGATAAACCTATGCTTGCTCACCAAGTGGCAAGACTACAAAAAGTAAAAACAGCGCATAAACTTATTATTGCAACAAGTGATGAAGACAGTGATGACGATATTGAACTGCTTTGTCGACAATTAGACATTGATTGCTTCCGGGGTGATTTATCAGACGTTTTAGCGCGTTATTATCATGCTGCAATTAAATTTAAGTCGAATAATAACACTGACATTAAAAGCACTAATATAGTTCGCGTCACTGGCGACTGCCCGCTAATAGATGCCAACGTTATTGATGATGTTATTGAGTTATTCATAAAAAACAACTGTGATTATTGTTCAAACTGCGCACCTGCCACGTTACCTGATGGGTTAGATGTTGAAATATTTAGTTTTACCGCACTAGAAAAAGCTTATCAACTAGCTAAAAAACCCTCTGAACGTGAGCATGTAACTCCTTTTATTCGCAATAACCCGCAATTATTTACTTTAAGTAATTATGCTCATAACCCAGACTTATCTCATTATCGCTGGACGGTTGATGAACCAAAGGACTTTGAGTTCGTTACAAAAATATACGAATATTTATACCCTCAAAAACCTAATTTCACCCTAGCTGATATATTAATATTAATGCAAGAAAAACCAGAGTTAACAAAAATAAATCATCATATTATTCGCAATGAAGGCTTATTGAAGTCTGAAAAAGAAGATCAACAGCATTTAAAAAGTATACGACAAAATATAGGGCAAACTTCGCAATGAACAAACGCTATCAAGAATCATCAAAATGGCTCGCACGTGCTGAAAAAACCATTCCTTTAGGCTCACAAACCTTTAGTAAAAGCCGTGTTGCTTACCCTAAAAATGTTGCACCCTTGTTTATTAAACGTGGTGATGGTTGCCAAGTGTGGGACGCCGATGAAAACCAATACACTGATTTTGTTAGTGGTCTGCTTTCAGTTTCATTAGGGTATTGCAATAAAGCCGTTGATGATGCAGTTATCGAACAAATAAAATCAGGGGTAACTTTTTCTTTACCCCATAAGCTTGAAATGGACGTTGCCGAAAAGTTAGTAGAATTAATCCCTTGTGCAGAGATGGTGCGTTTTGGTAAAAACGGCAGTGACGCTACTTCAGCAGCAATTCGTTTAGCTCGTGCATTTACTAAGAGGGAGCATGTTGCTGTGTGCGGTTATCATGGTTGGCAAGACTGGTACATAGGCTCCACCACTCGAGACCTAGGTGTACCTGAAGCAACAAAATCATTGACCCATACGTTTAACTACAATGATATTTCATCGTTAGAGCAACTATTTTATCAACAGAAGAATAAAATCGCTGCCGTTATTCTAGAACCAATGAACACTCATTACCCAAAGGATAATTTTTTACAAAAAGTAAAAGAATTGTGTCAACTACACGGCGCAGTATTAATTTTTGATGAAACTATAACCGGCTTTCGCTTTTCAATGGGTGGGGCCCAACAGTTATTTAGTGTCACGCCAGATTTAGCTACATTTGGAAAAGGCATGGCCAATGGCTATCCCATCTCTGCGGTTGTTGGACGCAAAGATATCATGATGCTGATGGAAGATATTTTTTTCTCCGGTACCTTCGCTGGCGAAACTTTGTCATTAGCAGCAACAAAAGCCACATTAAACTTTATGACAGAGTATAAAGTCGTTTCACACTTAGCCACGATAGGAGAAAAACTACAAACCGGTTTAGCGCAAATAATTAATGATCTACAAGCGCAGCAGTGGTTAACCTTGTGCGGTCACCCTAGCTGGTCTTTCTTAATCATAAATGCCCAAGGAGGCTACAGCGCCCTTGAATTGAAATCTTTATTTTTGCAAGAAATGGCATTACGTGGCTTTTTACTCGGTGGCGGTCATAACTTAAATTACTCACATAAAAGCGAAGATATTGATGCTCTATTGATTAGTTATAGAGAAGTACTTAATATTTTAATGCAAACTATTGAAAATAAAGATTTTCATTGTAAATTCTATGGTGAGCTGTTATCACCCGTTTTTAAAGTTAGATAAAAGCTCACAATATGAATGAAAATAAAGTGAAATACTTCAATAATTTATTAAAATCATGATGCATGTAGTTTTTAGAGTAGATAGCTCATCTATTATTGGTTATGGCCATGTTATGCGTTGCCTTACATTAGCAAACGCATTAATGAGCAAAGGCGCGCAGATAAGCTTTATCTGTCGGAAGCATCAAGGACATATTAATCACTTGATTATTGAACAAAACTACTCGTTAACTTCCTTACCAGAAAGGAGTAGAGATATTGTTCAACATGATAGTGATACTTGGCTTGGCTGCACCTCAGAAGAAGACGCACAACAAACTATACGCGTGTTAGAAACGATTTCACCGATTGATTACGTTATAGCTGATCATTACGCTATAGATGCGACATGGCACTCATTAGTGGCTAGATACTGTAGAGAGCTCGTTGTCATTGATGACTTAGCTAATCGTCCCCTATTATGTGATGTGTTACTAGATCAGACTTTAAACCGCTGCGCTAAATCATACCAATACTTAGTCGCTGAGCATTGCACTATGTTATTAGGTAAAGATTATATGTTATTGAGAAATGAGTTTAATGATTATCGAACACAAGCAATAACTCAGCGTGATAAGCGAAGCAGACAATTAGGCAAAAATAATAGCAATGCCCATATTATGATTTCTATGGGAGGAAGTGACCCTGATAATTTATCCAAATTAGCATTGCTAGCATTAGAAAAGTTACACGCTATTATGCCAAACATTCAAGCTAGTGTGGTTATTTCCAGTCAATCAATACATTTTAATTCTTTACAGTCTATTTGTAATAGACTCATGTGGTGTACATTAATAGTAGATAGCAAAGATATGGCTAGTCAAATGATAGAAGCCGATATCGCCATTGGCGCGAGTGGCTCAACTGCATGGGAAAGATGCTGCTTAGGCTTGCCGTGCCTAACAACGGTCAATGCTAAAAACCAGCTATTAATTGCAAAAAACTTAAACAGCTCTGGTGCAACAATCAACTTAGGTTGGCATAAAGATATTAGTTCTGCCATGATTTGTGATCAAATAGAGCAACTAATCTTACAGCCCGATCAGTATAAAATGATGGTCAAAAACTGTTTCAATATTTGCGATGGACTCGGCGCTCATAGAGTCGCCAATATTTTAATAGATAGAATTAGCGAAGACTGTATAAATGAAACATGAAACCTTTAAAGCTATTACTATATTAGTTGATAATAATTCATGGATACTTCCATACGCTAAAGCATTGGTAACTTATTTTTCAGCTAATTATCAATGTAAGCTTGTCAGAAATGCCGATGACATTATGCAAGGCGATGTATGTTTCCTTCTGGGATGTACCCAAATAATCTCAGAAAAAATACTCCACCGAAATAAGCACAACCTTGTAGTTCATGAAAGTTCATTACCCAAAGGTAAAGGGTTTGCCCCTATGAGCTGGCAAATTATTGAAGGGCAAAGTTCTATCCCTGTGTGCTTGATAGAAGCTACTAAAAATGTCGATAGTGGCAAAATTTGGCTTCGAGACACTTTAGAGCTTAACGGCAGCGAACTTCATGACGAGTGGCGGTGTAAGCAAGGTGAAATAACAATAGCACTGGCAAAAAAATTTATTGAATGTTTTCCAAAATTAACCCCTACAGTACAACGTGGGCATGAAAGTTATTACGCAAAAAGAAACAAAAGTGATAGCGAATTAGATATTAATAAAAGCTTGGCTGAACAATTCAACTTACTTAGAGTCGTTAGTAATAATGATTATCCTGCTTTTTTTATTAAAGATGGTATCAAATATAAAATAGAAATATCTCGTTATGACTAATAATTATATAGTAGCAACAATAAAAAACTGGAATATCGAAGAGTTTGAACAAACCTCTCCTAGTCTTTCTGGTACTTGGACACTAATTAATGACCATAACCAACTGACTCTAAAGAATCTGAGGAAGCTAAACCCCAAGTATATTTTTTTCCCTCATTGGAGCTGGTTAGTTCCAGAGAGTATCCTTAATGAGTTCACCTGTATATGCTTTCATATGACAGATGTTCCTTATGGGCGGGGGGGCAGCCCTTTACAGAATTTAATTTGCCGCGGACATCAGACAACTAAATTAACCGCTTTAAAAATGACTAATCAACTAGATGCAGGTGACGTTTACTTAAAGGCACCTTTATCATTAGAAGGTAGCGCACAAGAGATATTTCAACGTTGCGCCAAACTTACCTTTGAGATGATAAAAAGCATTATAACCATAGAGCCTACACCCATAGCACAAGCAGGAGAAGTAACCACTTTTGCTAGGAGAACTCCAGAGCAAAGCAAGATTCAAGGTACTGAAACACTAACGGAACTTTATGATTTAATTCGTATGATGGATGCAGATAGCTACCCTAAAGCTTTTTTACATTATGGTAATTTCACACTAACTTTTGAGCAAGCAAACTTAACGTCTTCCAAGAGCAAAGAGCCAATCCTTAATACAAACGTCATCATCAAGAAACGTATAACAAATTTAAGCGAAAAAAATAATGACAAATAGATTTATCACTATCAATGGCACAAACATTGGACCTGACTTCCCTCCATATATAATTGCAGAATTATCTGCAAATCATAATGGAAGAATAGAACAAGCATTAAAAGGCATTGAAGAAGCAGCAAAATGCGGTGTAGATGCTATTAAAATTCAAAGTTATACACCTGATACCATGACGATAGATAGTGATAAGGATGATTTTAGAATCAAAGGTGGTTTATGGAATGGTTATAAACTTTACGACTTATATCAATGGGCACAAACACCATTCGAATGGCATCAACAGTTATTTGATAAAGCAAAAGAAGTCGGTATAACACTATTCTCCACCCCATTTGATGAATCAGCGGTAGAATTGCTAGAAAGCTTCGATGTACCTGCATATAAATTAGCCTCTTTTGAAATAACGGATTTACCACTAATAAAACGTATTGCACAAACCGGTAAACCACTAATCATTTCTACTGGTATGGCTAATATGGAAGAAATAGAGGAGGCAATTTCAACAGCTAGAGATAATGGTTGTAAAGAATTAGTCGTTTTACACTGCATCAGTGCATACCCTGCACCAGTAGAACAAGCAAACTTAGCAACTATAGCTGATATTAGTCAACGTTTTGACGTTATATCTGGACTTTCAGATCATAGCCTAGGTACCGTTGTTTCGGTCACAAGTATTGCTCTTGGTGCAAGTTTAATTGAAAAACATTTCACACTGGATAGAAATGATAAAGGGCCCGATGCTGAATTTTCTTTAGAGCCAGATGAATTTAAGCGGCTAGTTAAAGAAACTAAGGAGGCTTACCAAGCTATTGGTGTAGCAGGTTATGAGCGAAAACCAGTTGAACAAGCTAATATGACTTTCCGTCGCTCACTTTATTTTGTTGCCGACATTAAGCAGGGTGAAGTGATCACTGCAAAACATATAAGAAAAATACGCCCAGGCTATGGCTTAGCCCCTAAGTACTTCCAAAAAGTACTAGGTCAAACCGCTAGTCAAAACATAACTCGTGGTACAGCTGTTTCTTGGGAGCTAATTACTAATGATAAAAAATAACCACGTTCTCATTATAGCTGCTCATCCTGATGATGAAGCTTTAGGTTGCGCAGGAACAATTGCTAAGCACATTGCCAAGGGTGATAAGGTAAATGTTATATTTATGACAAATGGAATATCAGCTAGGAATGATATAACCCCTCCAGATAAGCTAGAACGAAGTGGAGGAATGGCTAATGCCATGAAAACACTTGGGGTAAATAATTATCAATGCTTTGATTTTCCTGACAATAAAATGGATACAGTGCCATTATTAACGATAGTTCAAGCCATAGAGAAAATCTTGAACAATACTAACCCAAATATTATTTATACTCATTTTGCTCATGATTTAAACATAGATCATAGAATAACCCACCAAGCCGTAATGACAGCATGCAGACCGATACTTGGCAGTTGCGTAAAAAAAATCTTCTCATTTGAGGTTCTATCAAGTACGGAGTGGCAATCTAACTCCATGCCAAAATTTTCAGGAAACTATATCGTTGATATTAGCCAGTACTGGCAGAAGAAAGAACAAGCACTTACTTGTTATCAAAAAGAACTGCGGGATTTTCCACATAGTCGAAGTTTAGAGTGTATAGAAGCACTAGCAACGCTACGCGGAGCTACTCATGGTTTTGCTAAAGCTGAAGTTTTCCAGGTCGAGCGTATACTAAATACCTAACAATCTAAATAAAAAGGAATACAGATGAAAAATATATATTTAAGGCCCCTAATAGAAACAGACATTACTGAGCCTTATTTAGAAAACTTCAAAGACGATGAAGTACTACTTTTTTTAGAAGTTACAAATACTGAACTTACTAAAAAATCTGTTACTGCGTATATAAAAAATGGACTTGATACAAAAACTTATTATATGTATGCAATATGTCTAATTGAAAATGATCAACATATCGGCAACTTGAAAATTGGGCCAATAAATAACAAACAAAAAATATCCGATCTAGTTACTGTTATTTGGAACAAGGCTTATTGGGGAAAAGGACTTGCCTCAGAGGCAATCAAAATAGGAAATAAATTAGCGTTTGAAAAACATAATATTAGAAAGCTTAGCGGGGGTATGTATAGTGACAATATAGGTAGCATTAAAGCCTATACTAGAGCCGGATGGGTTATTGAGGCTACTTTAAAAAATCACTATATGCTTAATGGAAAATTACAAGATAGAGTAGTTGTTAGTTGCTTTAACCCTTCATATTTTGATGAATAACTCTATTACTATGATTGTAGTGGTACAGTGATTTTGAACACCCATTAAGAAAGAAATGTTATGCTAATAAGCATACAAATTTGGGTGAAAAATAACGAAATTAAAGTACGCAACGAATTCAGCGGCAATTAAATTTGAAACAGCTCCGCTTAGAGTTGATCAAGGCTACGCACAAGAAGATGCAGCTAAAGCTATGGGTGTTGGTAAATCCACAGTAAGTAAGTGAGTGAGTTACTCAATTAAAGCAAGAACGAAATGGCCAAGCATCATCTGCTTCACCAATGACGCCCCAGCGGATTGAAATCCATGAAATTAAAAAGCAAATCCAACGCATTGAATTAGAAAAGCGTCCCGTCCTGAAATAGGTTGACGGTTTTAATGAAAGACTTGGTGCGAAAGCGCCAGGTCTTTTTTATGTACTTGATTCAGTGTTTTCATATCCAAACTTAAGTGCGGTCGCATTTCAGTGTATATAAATATTGATTCTTAAAAGAGCTGTTTTATGAGCAAAGGCAAACGGTATACCCAAGAATTTAAAATAGAAGCAGTTAAACAAATAACTGAACGTGGTTATTCAGTTGCTGAAGTATCAGAACGATTAGATATTTGTACCAAAACGTTATATCACTGGCGGAGCCAGTTATCAGAGAAACCCAAACAAACCAAATCATCAGATGAACAACTAAGGATCGCCAAACTTGAGGCCGAGCTAAAACGTGTCACGGAGGAACGCGACATTCTAAAAAAGGCCGCAAGGTACTTTGCCAGCAACCCCGAGTAAAGTACGCTTTTATTCGTGAGCATCAAAATGAGTTTTCTATTGTTGCGATGTGTAAACTATTTAAGCTACACCGCAGTGGCTTTTATGCGTGGTTAAAGAAGCCATAGAGTGACAGAGCAATCGGAGATAATCGTTTGCTTAAGCTTATTAGAGAGTTTTACGTTGCCAGTGGTAGCACTTACGGTAGTCCTTGGATACACGCAGATTTACGTGAAGCTGGTGAGCAATGTAGTGTTAATCGTGTCGCTAAGATCATGCGCCAACATAAACTCAAACCGCAAATAGGGTATAAACGTCGCCATATTAAAGGCGGTAAAACATCGCGCATTGCAGATAACTTGCTAGCTCGTCAGTTTAATCCTCCTGCGCCGAATCAAACTTGGGTAAGTGATATTACTTATGTGAGAACCTATGAAGGCTTCTTGTATGTAGCAACTGTCATGGATTTATTCTCTAGGCGCATCGTAGGCTGGTCGATGGATAAAAACATGGACAAGCACTTAGTAATTAAAGCATTGCTCATGGCAGTTTATCAGCGCCAACCCAAAGCTGACGTAATGGTACATAGTGATCAAGGAAGCCAGTATGGTAGCGCTGATTACTTAGCCTTTATGAAAGAACATAACCTTGCACCCTCGATGAGTCGAGCTGGGAATTGTCACGATAATGCAGTTGCTGAAAGCTTTTTTGCGACGATTAAAAAGCGAATAATTAAGCGTAAGATATATTCGACAAGAGAAGATGCGAAAGCTGAGATATTCAATTTTATAGAAATGTTCTACAATCCAAAAAAACGCCATTCACACACAGGCGGTGTTTCACCTGCTAAGTTTGAGGAAGCGTATTTTTCTGAGTTAGAAACTGTCTAGTGAAAGATGGGAAGTCCATACCGATAATTACCGTTTATACTTCCACTAAACACTAGAAAGCATTATTGCAATAAAATTAAAGTGACCTTTTAACCTCAGTTATTCAACTTAAGAAGCTGTAACTAAAATAGACAGGTCACTATTATTAATTATAATAAGTTGTTATCACTCCCTACCCCAAGTTTCTAAGTTCTCATTGCTTTAGTGTCATAGAATATGAACTCCTAATAAACTGATTTGTCGGCTTTAAAGTACATAAAATAATTAAGAAATACTGGTGCACTAAATCCAAAAAATTGAGTAATTTTAAACTTTAGCAGGCTTATTATAATATTTAATAAACTCTATATAAGTATCATTTACATGCTCATTAAACGCGTTAATACAAGAGTTTATAAACTCAGCTCGCTTATCTAAGTCACTATAGTAGTAAGAGCTCGCCATGATATATGTTTGAAAGTATTTGAATGTCCCTTGGACCAAAATAAAAACGGTCTCATCTTTATGTTGCATCTCTAATAACATTTTATTTTGTTCAGAAAAAGCTTGAGCCAACTGCTCTCTGGTATGAAAGTTAGGGGGAGTTAGCCCTAATAACTGTTCTAAAAAAACCTTTAATTTTGTTTTAACTTCGTCAATATGGCTATTGATATTACTATCAAATAACTGCTCTCTAGAAGATGCAGTTTTAAGTAGTGCCGTTATTTTTTTCCCTTTATTAATAAGTTTATTTTTTATTTTTATATCAGATATGTGTTTTGGAGTAGTGTTTTTGATAAAAGCACCATCTGAAGTATTAAAAGCATTGATATATGGTTTACTTTGCAGTAATAATTCAACGCCTGATTTTGATGAGTCAAATATATTTGTCGTGAATACTTCTTCTTTAAAGTTACCTTTCACAATCATATTAGTTTGCATGTTATCTTTTACTACTTCTTTGTGTTCAAAGTTGCTATCAAAGTAAATACTATCCTTGGAATGATGGTATTCTTGAGAAACAAAGCCAAAGTCGGTGCCCACTAAATATATTTTTTCGAACCCTAATTCAGTTGCAACAGCCAAACCTGTGTTAGTAACAGTTGGGTTAGTATACATAGGGTAGGAATATTTATTTCTTTTATCTAGGCGGCGGATTAGGAGTCCACCTGCATCATTCATTTTAGTTAGTAAATAAGCTGTTTTAAAACGCTTGAGTATCCCATCATATACCGTATTTAAAGCAACGATATTTAAATCGCTGAGTTTTATAGTTATATCTCTAGTCCGATCTACTACTTCTACAAAATTAGATAAGCCTGCAGTTCGTTCCATTTCAACATGAATATCAGGTTTAATATTATTTATTAGTAATGCTTTTAATGCTGTGCCACATGAGATAATAATCACGTTGTGTTGATTTTCCTTTAAAAACTCAATAGCAGAATCTAAAGAAGGGCCATTTGCAACAACAAAAACATCAGCCTTTTTCAATGGATTTTTAAAAGAATAAGCTGTTTTTAATATTGGAAATTTAGCATGTAGGTTTGATAATGTATGCGATACACCTATGGTCTCATCTTCAAAAAAGCCCCAACCGGCATGCCAACGATGCCCAAACTCTTTTATACTTTTCATTGTTTTCGTAATAAGTTCACTATCATAATGCTTAAAAAAATGAATAATACTAAGATTAAAATGGCCTTGCTTTGTTAATAATGCCGAAATTTGATTTACTGCAGAAAACTCATCTCCACCAACTGTTATGGTAAAGCCCCCGCCTTGATTCATACACTTATCAAACAAGGGTTTCAACTCTATACAGTGTAATAATGCATAAAAGCTACTAGGATTAGGTTCAAACAAAAAAACATTTAACACATTTTTAGTATTAAGTAATTCTTCTATTTGGTAGCCAAGGCCTCCCCCTAAAAAACATATAAAATCTAATCTACTTTCATTAGTCGGTTTGGGGATTTTACCACCAGTATCGGCATTTCTGACATTGCGAATTGATTTAAGCAAAGCAGCATGCTTAAAAGTAATATGCTCATCTGAGGAGTGCTTAATATCATAGCTAGAATAGATAGGATTATCTAAAAATACGGCAACCTGATTTTTTGCTAAATCACGTGGGTTTTCTGAGTAAGCAAATTGTCCGTTATTAAATAAGTTTTCGTTGCCATTATCATCAATTGCTACACCAGTGTCTATAGGTTGGAAGCTTTTAAAAGCATCATAAATGGTGGGCATAGCATTTTTTAGGAACTCTAAATTTGATAACAAGGTAGCTTGTAATATCATTTTTTTTAGCGTTAGCTCTTGTTCGCTCAAAATCTTCTCCAATATTATTGATAGTATATATAAATATTAATGCATAACTGAAAAGTATAAATAAGACGCTCCGTAAACTATACTTACACAGTCTAGGAAGCAAATTTTGTACCATTAATAATTTTCATTGGTAAACTAGACAATGAAACTGTTTATATCGCACGTTTAGATTTAAATTATGTCTTATGTAGGTAACTTAGAGCATATTTAGCCTAGATTACATTTTTTAATATTTATAAGTCTCACGTTAAACCCACACAGATTGAGACAAATTTTATCCATAGATGCCAACCCTACCTAGAGCAAAAAACTAACATGGCCTATTATTAACTAAAGTTTAAAATTAAAACGCCGATAAATAGATAAATTTAAAAACTGGCATTAATACTGCTTAGTTTAAATGTAACTTTCACATGATTTATTTAATTTAGGAATTCCTATGGCTCATGTTTCATTAAAAAAATATTCTCAAGTGCGTGCCAGCAACATCGCTGAAATGGCTCCTTACGAGCAAATTAACCTTATATTTAGCAACATTATTGGTCGCTTAGCTGCTACCAAGGGTTTTATTGAGCGCAAAGAAATAGAAAAAAAAGGTGAAAATATATCTGCTTGTATTTTACTGTTAGGTGCACTGCAAGATGCGCTTAATCTAGAAGTGGAGCAAGACCCAAGTATATCAAATAATCTACTCGCTCTTTATGATTACTGCCAAAGACGCTTAGTGCAAGCGAACGTTGATAACGACATTGACATTATTTCTGAAGTATCTGGTATTATTAAAGAAATAAAAGAAGGATGGGATAATATCCCTGTCGACCAACGTATTCCTGCGGTATAGACAAATGGGTTTGAAGCAGCCAGTAAAAGCTGAGTATATAAACAAATTGCTCAGCAACATCGAATCATTAGTAAACGATAATAACGCTGATGAAGCACAGTTAGTTATTCATACACTTAATGATGCGCTTAAGAACTGGTGTGAAAGTGATACCCCGCCAAATTCAGTACAACTTAAAGCTGTGCAAACTAAAATTAATGCTATTAGCGAACAAGCTAACGTAGCAAAAAACGAATCTTCAAAAGCCATAATTAAACAAAAAAAAACAGGTAAAGCTATTTCTGCTTATAAATCGGTTTAGCGATCCCTAGCAGCTTTTTAAACTGACTAAATACCTAGAACACAATATTTAGGCATAAAAAAACCGTTTTTAAACGGTTTTTTTTGTTCATAGTTAATATGATAAATTAAGAGTTATTACTTACCACACCAGGCATATTTTCAAGCTGGGCTTGTACATAGCTGCTAGTAGAGTTAAGGCTTGCTACCAATAGGTCCATGGCGTTATATTGAGCGTATAGCCTGTCAGATAACGATTCCATTTTATTTGTTAGGCTTTCGCGCTGCTCATCAATATCATCTAGTTGATTCGTTTTACTGTCAATACGGTTTTGGATGATGCCGTCAGTGTCGGTGTAAAAGCTCATTAGCTCATCAAAAGACTGGGCAAAGCCACCTTCGTCTTCATCAGTGCCTACAAAAAACTGTTGAACTAAATCGACATCTTCATCAATTTTTTCATTTAATGTTTCAGTATTTAAGGAAAGCACTCCATAACGATCTGCCTCAACCCCTAATTGCGAAAGTGACAATGAGTTGCCATTTCCTAAATCCAGAGAGTCAGTAATCTGCTCTCTTAACTTAGACATTACACCACGTAATAGCGAATCACCGGCCATCACACCAGCGCCATCTTCACTTGATGCCCCTAAGTTATTACTAAGTTCAAGTAATTCGTTATAGTTAGAAATAAAATTATTTAACCCTGCTTTTATATTGTTATTATTTTCAGTTACCGATATATCACTTATATCGTCGTCGACATCATGCATTTTTTTTGCGGTGATATCCACGCCATCAATTACATTGCTAAATTCATTTGTATTGCTTGATACCGTTAATGTGCCATCAATCGTTATTTGTGCATTTTGTGCAGCATTCACTTCAGTTAAGTTGGTAGTATGGTTTAATGGGTCGGCATCAGACACATCGTAAGCTAAACGCGATAACCCACCTGTATCGGTATTGTTTCCATCTTCATCTTGTACAGTAATAGTAATTGCGTTGTCTTCACCGGATTCTTTACTAGTAAGCACTAAATGCTGACCTGAATCACTGGTTACTATAGTCGCTACAACCGAGTCGTTACTGTCATTGCCTGTAAAAGGGCCATTATTAATTTGGTCGCGTAAATCTTCTAAGGTATTAGTTGCCGATAAAACAGTAGAAAAACTGTTTTCACCAGACCCAATTGTAATTACACCGGCGCCAATTGCTTCATCGGCCGCAAATGCAGGAGATGACAATTTATGAGCTTGGGCTAATGAATCAACTTTTACGTTGTAGCTACCTGGTTGAGCGTTTTCATCTGCACTTATCGATATATAATCATCATTGCCTGACGTACTACGTTTTTGGTAATTATCTGCATCACCTAGCGCTTCCATTGCTGTTTGCACTTGTTGTAGCGCAGATTTTAGAGCCCCTACTGCAGAGATATCAGTAGTTAAAGTGCTTGCTTGAGTATTTAAACGAGCCTCAGCAGGAGCCTGCTCAGCGTTAACTAATGCATCAACTATGTCTGATACAGCCAAGCCTGAGCCTAAGCCATTAAACGAAATAGACATACTTCACCTCTTTATACTCAAAAAATTTAACTAATAATATATCAGCGATACGTCGACTAAACGGTTTGGTCGATTAAAATACCCGCAGATTCAGAAAGCTTTGACACTAAACTCAACACCTCTTCCGAAGGGTATTGCTTAATTACATCACCACTGGTTTTATCAAGTATTTTAATTACATCACGCCCAGAGTCTTCATCAACTTGAAATTGTAGACTACGGTTCATATCACCCATAAAATCCTGCAATTGCTGTGCCACCTTTTCAAGCTGCTCACGCTCAAGCTGTTGATTTTGTGAACTATTACCCTCAGAGCTTTGTTGTGCGTATTGATTTTTTAACTGATTTTGTGGGCCTTGTTCATCCGTTTTATTTACGTCATCAACAGCGCGCTGAGTCAATACTGAACCAGACTGGCCTATTTGTTTATCTTCACCAGTTAAAGATGTTGATGGTATAGTAACTTCTGCGTTTGAAGTAATGGTGTTCATAACGCCTCCTAAAATTGCCGATTTTGTATAATTATCAGACTAACAATAGCTTAATTTATACCCTTAAACCACAAAAGGAGGTAGCTAAAGCCACCTCCTTGTTTTTTAAACTAATACTGACTTTTTGTACTAGCTAGCCACCCATTAAGCTATAACGTTTTACTTATTAACCTAATAAGCTAAGTGCTGTTTGTGGTAACTGATTCGCTTGCGATAAGATTGACGTACCTGCTTGTTGCAAGATTTGGTTTTTAGTCATCTCTGCTGTTTCAGTCGCAAAATCTGTATCTTGAATACGGCTACGTGACGCTGATACGTTTTCAGAAATGTTAGACAAGTTACTAATAGTGTGGTCAAAACGGTTTTGAACAGCACCTAAACTTGCACGCTGAGAGTCGATGTTTGCAATCGCATTATCAATAATAGCTAGCGCATCTTGCGAACCTCTTTGGTCAGTAATATCAACAGAGGCTACATCTTCAAGCGTGCTTACAGTTTCGGTGGTTGCACCGAGCGTTGCGCTACCTGTAACACTAAATACTTCAGATGAATTAACTTGAATAGAGCCAGTTGCCACAACTTCCCCTCCTCCAGCCACTGATAATGTAGCTGCTGTTGTTGATACAGCCCCATCGTATGATACGCCGGCTACTGTCATTGCAGTGGCAGTTGTGCCTGAAGTACCATTACTCTCTGCAAAACTAGAAATCTCAAGGTCTTTTCCTGTGTTGTTTGATATGGCTAATTTACCATTTTCAACAGTAGCTGTAACACCATGATCATCCGTTTTGGCATTAATAGCTTCAGCCATCGCTTGTTGGTCGCCTTCAATCGTACCTGTACCAACATACGACACTGCTACTTCATCACCACTAGCCAAACCAGCACCATCTATATCAAAACTAATTATTTCACCAACCTCTCCAGCAACAGTAATATCAATTTGAGCTTCCGCTCGAGCTTGTGCATCAACACCAGTTGAATCACTATAGCTATTTATAGAGTCTGCAATTTCCGCGGCAGTAGCACCAGTAGCGACTGCCACAGTTGCTTCTTCACGCCCTGAAATTGTATAGCTAGCACTCCCAACACCATTAGCTGTACTCGCTGCCGCCTGACCTAAACCTAAAGTGTCGCCACTTAAATTAACTTGGTTTGTACCAATTTTTTCAGCGGCTACACTTGATAACGAAACGTTAATAGTTTCATTTGAGTTAGCACCAATTTGAAAAGATTTAGAACCAAAACTACCATCTAAAAGCTGTTGACCACCAAATGATGTTGTATCTGCGATACGTGTTAATTCAACTTGCAATGCAGACACTTCCTTTTGAAGTGATTCACGGTCCTCAGTTGAGTTTGAGCCGTTAGCAGATTGTAGTGCTAGCTCACGCATACGTTGTAAAATGCTTGTAGACTCGCTCATTGCACCTTCAGCTGTTTGCGCCATTGAGATACCGTCGTTAGCGTTACGCTGTGCTACTGCTAAACCATTTACTTGTGATGTTAAACGGTTTGAAATTTGTAGACCTGCCGCATCATCTTTTGCGCTGTTGATACGCATACCTGATGATAAACGCTCCATTGACGTTGCAAGGTCAGAGCCTGAGGTAGATAGGTTACGCTGAGCGTTTAATGAAGATACATTTGTATTTACTGAAATCATAATAAAACTCCTGATTACTTTCGTAATGTGACTGTTTAGATTTAACCAAGAGCTGTCACAATTGTATGTTCAAGCTCTGTACTGGTTAAGTTAACGGCAGGAGAAAACTTATCTTTAGCAGTATTTTGATTTAATTTTGAATATTTCTAACAAAAAATAATAAACCTTTGATTTTATGTGCAATAATAATTTTTATTTTTTACATTATCCATATATTAGCTTTATAAATTGTACGCACATAAGTTAAAAATATAAAAACGCGCCTAAATAGGCGCGTTTTTATAATCACTCAAAGTAAGGTTTTTTAGCCACCTAACAAGCTAATTGCTGCCTGTGGAACCTGATTTGCTTGCGAAAGGATTGATGTGCCCGCCTGCTGCAGTATTTGGTTTTTGGTCATCTCAGCCGTTTCAGTAGCAAAATCGGTGTCTTGAATTCGACTACGTGATGCCGACACATTTTCTTCAATGTTTGCGAGGTTGTTAATTGTAAAGCTAAAGCGGTTTTGTACAGCACCTAAACTTGCTCGCTGTGCATCAATGTTTGCAATAGCGTTATCTATAATAGAAAGTGCGCCCTGAGAGCTTTTTTGGTCAGTTATGTTTATATCCGCTACATTTTCAAGCTGGCTAGTTACCTTCGTCGTCACATTATCAATCTCGTCATTTTGCGCTATTGTTGTAAATGTTTCTGATGAATTTAATTGAATGGCACCTGCGACTCTAGCTGAGTCTGTTGCGCCAGTTATTAATGTAACAGCCTCCCCTACAGTATCATCGTAGCCACGCGGAGTTATGAGTAATGAAGAGCTAGCTCCGCCAGCAAATTCTTCAATTTCTATATCATCGCCGCTATTATTCGATACTGAAAGTACACCATTGTCTAACGTTGCTGTTACACCATGCTCATCTGTTGCTTTATTGATAGCCTCAGCCATTGCTTGTTCATCGCCTGTTGCTGTTCCCGTAGCTACAAACGAAACTTTCTCACCATTCAGTTCAAAACTAACGGATTCACCCGGAGGTGTAGCTGTACCTGATATATCCAAGCGCGCTTCAGTTCTAGCTTGTGCAGTAACACCTGTAGCATCTTTAACACTGTTTATGGCATCAGCCGCTTCTGCAGCAGTAGAGCCACTTTGTATGGTTACTTGAGAGTCTTCTCGACCTGATATATCTAGCGTACCAAAAACAGTAGTGCTTGCAGATAATGCCCCCGCAGCAGTGGCTGTAACTTGGCCAAAGCCGTCAGAACCTGTAGTTAAGGTAGCCCCTTGAAGATTGACCTGGTTAGAACCGATTTTTTCAGCTGCTACACTTGATAGTGATACGTTAATAGTTTCATTTGCATTAGCGCCCACCTGGAAAGCTTTGCTACCGTAGCTGCCATCTAATAATTGCTGACCACCAAATGAGGTTGTGTCAGCAATACGGGTTAATTCAACCTGAAGTGCTGATACTTCTTTTTGAAGTGCTTCACGGTCTTCTGCTGAGTTTGAACCGTTTGCTGATTGTAGTGCAAGTTCACGCATTCGCTGTAATATATTAGTCGATTCATTCATTGCACCTTCAGCAGTTTGCGCCATTGAAATACCATCATTGGCATTACGTTGAGCCACTGATAAACCATTTATTTGTGAGGTTAAACGGTTTGAAATTTGTAAGCCTGCGGCATCATCTTTTGCGCTATTAATACGCATACCTGATGATAAACGTTCCATTGACGTTGCTAGGCCTTCGCCAGATTTTGTTAAGTTTCGCTGTGCGTTCAATGACGACACATTAGTATTTACTGTTAATGCCATTTGACCATCTCCTAGGTTTAAACAGAGTGTGGTTCAACACGTTTTAACAGGAACCACTATTCGATAATTTCTAATTATTAGAAAAGCATTTACTGTGCCAACTTTGAAATATATTTAAAACCTTGTTTTTAAACAATTTTATTTGAAGCATCACAGAGTTAACGAAGCGTTAAATGTTTAGGTATTAAAGTGACAAATTATTGCCACGCTAATGAGGGAGGTTTTTGCCGCTTTATGCTAACTAAAGCGGCAAGGTATTTCTGCTTATAATCTGTTTATAAGTAATCAAATAAAGAAAGGTTTGTTAAACGGCCAAATGTAGCCTGTGAGGCTTGCAGTGCGGTTTCTTGTTTAGTGAGTTCACTAATGGCTTCTGCCATGTCTACTTCTACTAAATCAGAAAGGTTGCTTTTGTTTTGAATATCTTGCGCAAGATTTGAGTCGCTTACGCTTTCAACCGCATTCATACGCCCGCCTAAGCTCGCTTGCGTATACACAACTTGCTCACTTGCATTTTGAAGCTGTACTACACCATCGGCTAACACTTGCTGAAAATCATCGTTTTCAAGTGTGCCATCATTTAACCCCGTAATGAGCGATTGTAATGTATTAAGCACATTTTCTTTGTGCGGCTTTTCGAGGGTAAAATCAAGCTGCCCGGGTGCTGCGCCTTCAAATTCGATTTTCATCCCTGCAAAATCGATTGGCTCATCCGTTACCTCGCCTACTTGTGCAGGGCTTAGCGACACGCCGTCACGCAAAATTTCATAAGTATCAGGGTCGTTAGCGGTAGCGCCTGGTGTTATTACAACATTATACGTGTTCGCTGTTGCCGCTGCGGTTGGATCTGCATTGTAATTATCTTGATGGAAACGGTCGAACTCTGTTTGACCATCTACATAAACCGTGCCCGCTGTAATATTATTTGCAGGCGTAGTTACCGGGATCGCAGCTTGATTATCAGTAACATCTAACCTTGCATCACTTTTCTCGAACGTATCAAAACCGTTATCGCTTGATTTAATACTCACGCCTTCAGCAATGGTTATAACATGCTGGCCTTGATCCCCATTATAGGTGTACTCACCTGTTGTAGAGTCAAATTGATAGGGTTGGGTGCTGTCTTGGTAGCCTGAAAATATAAACTTACCGTCTTCTGAGCGGGTATTCATTAAATTAACGAGTGTTTTTTGTATTTCACTCAGCTCTGCCGCGATTGACTCTAAATCATCTTGAGTATAAACACCATTGCCCGCTTGAATAGCTAGCTCTTGAGCTTGTTGAATATTGGTATTTATACTTTGTAAGATGGTTTCTTCGGTTTCAAGGCGGCCAGTTAATTGGTCAATATTTTTAGTATATTGCTCATTTGTTTGTATTTTATTTGAATACAGCATCCCTTGTGAAATAGCAGCAGGCGCTTCTGAGGTCGTTAAGTATTTTTTACCTGTTGTTACTTGCTCTTGTGCATTAGCAACACTTTGTTGATTATCGAGTATTTTATTAATGTTGTTTTGATACATTAAGTTATTTGATAAACGCATAATTACCTCGCCGCACTTAATAAGGTGTCAAAAACTTCTTGGGCAGCAGCCAATACTTGAGCTGATGCCGAATATGATTGTTGAAAACGTAATAAATTGGCAGCTTCTTCATCAAGGTTTACACCCGAGAGCGACTCATACCACGCTTCTGATTGCTCTGCTAACGCATTAAATGCGCTGGCACTGGTAATGGCTTGACCAGTGACTACGCCAATATCACTGACTAAACCAGAATAGGCTTGATTAAATGTGTCGTGATTGTCGGCAGTGGCTGTTGTCACTACATTTTTACGCACAAATTCGCCATTTTGTAAATCAGCGAGTTTTAAACCATTGCGGTTATCGTCAAAGCCGCCTTCGTTAAATTCAAGGGTAAAGGTGTCTCCGGTAGCTGGCGTGCCTTCAATGTCAAAATCAAAACCATAGCTGTCATAAGGCGGGCCTGCCTGTGAAAGCACACCTTCAGCTGGTGGTACTATGGTTATTGGTACATTAGTGCCATTACCGTCACTAATTAAATAATCATTGGTACCTGCAGCTTTAACTAAGGTTATTTCACCGTTTGTTAAGCCAGGAGCCGAATTAAAACCACCGGAGGTAACACTTGTTACCTCTCCTGCTGAAATAGTTGCTGTACTTGTATTGTCGATACTATTTGCTGTGCGAATTGGTGAAGCAAGCGCTAGGTCTTCACCGCGACTGGTAGCAAGTGAAATACTGGTTGCGGCTTCTGAGTTTAATTTTATTTGAAATTGGTCGCCTTCTATACCACTTCCTGTAACATTAATTTGCAGCCCAAATGACTCACCACCATTCGTAATGTCATCTGAGTCGATGACACCAGATGGTGGAATCGTCGCTAAAGAAGCGCTGCCTAGTGGCTCGCCTTTATTATCTATAGGCTGAATGCTCACTTCATTTGCATTAGCGGTATAAGTAACAATAAAGTCACTAGCAGGTAGCTCACTGCCTTTACCGGCCTCAAGCGTGGCGGTTAAACTGGCGCTGCCGGTATTAGCTTGGTATGCATAAGCACCCACGGTAGGTATGGTAAAAATATCACCGCCTAGCTCGCCATTAGCATCCATACCCAATTTATTTTGCTCGTTAAACGCATCAGCAATTGCCAATCCCATTTGGCCAATTTGATTTTGTGCAGGCACGAGTATGTCGTCTCTAAATGCGAGTAAGCCGCCAATTTTGCCTTTTAATTTAGTTGCATCTATTTCTAGCGGCACAGCTTTGCCGCCATTAAAGTCAAGCGTCAATTCTTTAAAATTAGGATCCGGGTCGCCCGACAGCGAAAACAAGTTAAATGTACCGTTTTCCATAACTAAAGATTCACCGCTCCCCATAAATACGAGTTTTTCGCCGTTAGGGCCATCGAGTGTTTCTATATCTACGAGCTCTGATAATTCACGAATTGCTAAGTCGCGCTGGTTATAAATAGAACTCGCGTCTGATGCGTTATTAGTACCATTTACGACTGCAATTTCTTGGTTTAACGTATTTATATTTTGTATGAGCGAATTGGCTTCTTCAGAAAAAATTTCAAGCTGTTCATTCACAATGCCTTGTTGCTCAAGCACAATATCTGAGAGCCTGTCCATTTGATCAACCAAACTTTGCGCGTCGGTCATTACGAGTGAGCGAGCAACTGATGAAGACGGCTGATTTAGCGCCTCTTGCACGTTATTAAATAATGAATTTATGCCCGTTGATAAGTTATTAGATTCTTCTGAAAAAATAGTATCAACACGGTTGGCTTCTGTTACAAACTGATCAAAAAACGATTTATTTGACGTGTCGCGGTTTAACTGCGACTGGGCAAACTCATTTAAAAGCCTATATGTTTCGCCGCGCCCTACTTGGTTATCTACCATCGTAGTAAATTCAGTGCGCTCACGAACGTAGCCTTCTGTATTTACATTGGTGATGTTTTTACTGGTCGTTTGCAACAGCTCAGAGCTTGAGCGTACCCCAGCACTGGCAATATTTAATAAACTAAACGACATATTACTTCACTCCTTTGGCAAACGCGCTTGTTGCAATATTTTTAAGCTCACTGCTATTTAGCACTTTTTTTATTTTACTCGCGTAATTAGGGTCTGTTGCATAGCCTGCTTTTTGTAGCGAATCTAAAAATTCATTTGGCTGTGCTGTTTTTTGTAATGCTTCTTCGTAACGTGGGTTTTGCGTTAAAAAATCGACAAAGTCGTTCACGCTTTCTTTTATAGAATCGTAAGCTCTAAAACTTGCTTGCTTTTTAACAGGCGTACCTTGCTCAAATTCAAGCGTAACTTTACTTGCTTTATCACCATCCCAACTTCTATCTGATTTAATATTGAACAGATTATTTGAGCTATTCCCATCGCTTTTATTAATTATGTGCTTGCCCCAACCCGTCTCAAGAGCCGCTTGGGCCACCATTACAGCAGGATTTAAACCAATTTTTTCGGCCGCTGCTTTAGCATGCTCCCACACGGAACTCACAAACTCTTCAGCATTATTAAACGACGACTGCTGTGTAGGCTGTGTTGTGGTTTTAGTTTGTGTTGCTTCACTGCTGGCTACTAAGTCATCTTTATTTGCTTGCTTTATACTGTGCACTTTTTCGTGCGGCAGCTCAGAGCCTGCGCGTTTATCGCTCATAAAGTCGTTGGTTGTTCTTAAAACTGAACCAGGCATAAAATTCTCAGCCTCTGGTGAGAGCTGCTGAACGATTAAATCAGCCAAACCCAAAGACCCATTTGATGAAAGCTCAGAAGAAAGTTGCTGATCGTGCATTTCTTCAAAAAACTTTACGCCGCTAGAGTTAAACGGACTGTCTTCATCTTCAAATGCTTCGTTGGCTTTACGCATCCCTTTTAACAGCATTTGTGTAAAAATAGCTTCAAATTGTGCTGCTGCTTTTTTTAGCGCTGCTTTAGAGGCATCTGTAGATGCATCACCGCTGTTTAAAGCGTCTTGACGTAAAGTATTAAGATTACTTAAATCAAAAAAGTTTTGCTTATCGAGGTGATTTGTTTCCATCAGCTTTTTGACACAAAAATGAATAATGTTTTAGAAAATGCAAAAATTGAGCCAAAGGTATTTTTAAAGGAAGGTTCTATTAAAAAAGCTCGGCTACATTACTGGAATACCGAGCTTTTAATAATTTTAGATAACAACAAGTTGTCCGTTAATTGCACCTGCTTCTTTTAGAGCTTCTAAAATAGCCATTAGATCGCCAGGTGCTGCACCTACTTCGTTTATTGCACGTACTAAGTCATCTAAACTTACACCGGGGTTAAATACAAACGCACGAGAATCATCTTGATTAACATCAATAATACTTTGCTGTGTAACAACGGTTTCGCCTTCTGCTAATGGGTTAGGCTGCGTCACATTTTGCTGCTCAGCAATAGTAACTGTTAGGCCGCCGTGGGTTATTGCCGCAGGCTGTAACTTCACATTTTTGCCAATAACAATCGTGCCCGTACGTGAATTGACAATAATTTTGGCTGAGGTGTCAGCAGGTTTAAACTCTAGGTTTTCAAGCGTTGATAAATAAGACACCCGTTGCGATGCATCACGTGGCGCAATAACGCGTACTGAGGCAGCATCAATAGCTTGTGCACTATTAGGGCCTACCAAATTGTTAATTGTTGTTTCTAGGCGTTTTGCCGTTGTAAAGTCTGGGCGGTTTAAGTTAAACGTAATGTAGTCGCCTTGCATAAAAGGGCTCTTAACTTCTCGCTCAACAGTGGCTCCGTTAGGTACGCGGCCAACTGTCGGGGTATTAATAACCACTTTACTGCCATCAAGCCCTTGAGCGCCTAAGCCACCTACAATTAAGCTACCTTGTGCTATGGCGTATACGTTACCATCAACCCCTTTTAAAAAGGTTTGCAACAACGTACCACCACGTAAACTGCCTGCGCTACCAATAGAAGAAACCGTAATATCGATTGTTTGACCAGGTTTTCTAAACGGCGGCAGCTCAGCATGGACTGCCACTGCAGCTACATTTTTAATTTTAGGGCTTTGTGTTGAAGGCAGCGTAATACCAAAACTGTTTAGCATGCCTCTAAAACTTTGTTGCGTGTAAGAGTTTTGCTCACCTGTACCAGGCAGCCCCACCACTAAACCATAGCCTACTAACTGGTTGGCCCGTACACCTTCAACCATAGAGACATCTTTTATACGCTCAGCGCTGGCAGAAAATTGCCAGCCTAGCAGTATGATTAAAATAATCGCTTTAATGCTTTTCATACTACTATCCTCTAAAACGGAAATAATGAGCTACTAAAGAAGCGGGTTAGCCACCCTGGGCTTTGCGCTTCTTGTGTTTGCCCTTTGCCTGAGTATTGAATACGGGCATTGGCAATTCTATTCGACTCAACCGTGTTATCGGCGCTCACATCTTGCGGACGCACAAGGCCTTCGAGCCTAATAAACTCCTCGCCGGTGTTAAGTGTTAGCCATTTTTCACCACGGATAACTAAGTTGCCATTGGGTAAAACGCGCATAACATTCACAGAAATATCGCCCACTAAACTGTTTGACTGATTTGATTTAGAATCTCCAGTGAATGATGAATCACTACCAATGCCAAACTGGATACTGTCGCCACCTATATTGACAGGTAAACCTCCTAACCCGATAACGGGGTCTAGGCTGGCTTCGGTTTCTTTATCAGTTTCGGTTTTAGCGGCTTTTGTAGCTTGTGTTGACTCTTCAAGCTTAACGGTGATGATATCGCCTGTTCTAAGTGCTTTTTTGTCTGAGTACAAATCATTAAATGTATTGGTGTTAAACAACGAGCCCGTTGCAACAACAGGCTCTGCTACAGGCTCTGGGTACATGGGTGCGTAGTATGGGTCATCTTGAACCACTTCACTATTTTGCGTAGAAACACAGCCAGTTAAAAATAAGCTGCCTGCTGCAAATAAAATAACATTACGCATAACTATCCCCTTGTGCACGGTTATAACTGTTGATTGATGTAGCTCATCATTTCGTCAACGGCCGAGATTACTTTTGAGTTCATTTCGTACACACGTTGAGTTTCGATAAGGTTTACCAACTCTTCCGTTACATTAACGTTTGATGTTTCAAGCGAGCCCTGAATAATAGTACCTAAGCCCTCTACACCCGGATTGCCTTGTACAGGCGCACCACTAACAGCGGTTTCGGTGTAAAGGTTTTGACCAATTGGCTCAAGACCCGATGGATTAATAAAGTCACTAATTGTTAGCTGGCCAATCACCACATTATCGGCTTGCCCTGCTACACGTACAGATACCTCGCCATCTTGCGAAACAGTGATTGATTGCGCATCATCCGGTACGTTCATTTCGGGCTGAACCACAAAACCCGCACCTGAGGTAACAATGCGGCCATCTTCATCGGTAGTAAATTGCCCATTACGCGAATAAGCAATATTGCCATCAGGCTGCAACACTTCAAAAAAACCTTCGCCAGAGATCATCCAGTCGAGTGAGTTTTCGGTGGTGAGCATATTACCTTGCGTAAACTCTTTTTGGTTAGCAACCACTTTTGCACCAGCACCTAGCATTAAGCCAGACGGCAACTCAGTATCTTGCGAAGAACGCCCGCCAGGCTGGTTGATGTTTTGATACAATAAATCTTCAAAAATAGCGCGGCTTTTTTTGTAACCTACGGTACTGGCATTCGCCAAGTTATTTGAAATAACTGAAATATCAGTTTGTTGAGCGTCTAGCCCTGTTTTACTTATCCACAATGCAGGATTCATAAGTATGCCCTCATTTTAAAGTTAAACTATGCGCATCAACTGATCTTGACGCTCGTCAATCTCTTCAGCTGTTTTCATTAGTTTTACTTGTAACTCAAATTGACGTTGGTGGTTGATCATATCGACCATTTCGTGAACTGGATTAACGTTAGACATTTCCAGTGCACCACTTAACACTTTTACATTTGCAGAAGTATCGACGGCTTGCCCAGGTACTGGTCTAAATAAGCCATCGTTGCCTTTTTCAAGCTGCCTGCTGTTTCCTTCAACAACACGTAGCGTATCTACTTCTTCTAAAAAATTGGCTGGTGCGCCTTGGGGGCGAACCTGTATGGCACCATCTTCACTAAAGCTTATTTTTTCAATAGGAACAGGTAGAATTACGGGGCCACCTTCGCCAATAACTTGACGACCGTGGCTCGTTACTAACATGCCTTGAGCAGTAATGTTCAGCGTACCTACTTTTGTGTATGCTTCATTTCCTGAGTCATCTTGAACGGCAAGCCAGGCGTTATCGCTCATGGCAATATCTAAATCTCGCCCTGTTTCGATTATGCCGCCAGAGGTCATGTTAGAACCTGGTCGCTCTTGCATTGAAAACACGCGTGTTGGTAAGCCCTCGCCAAATGCTTGCATAGAGCGCGCTTGCGCAAAGTCAGCTTTAAAGCCTGTGGTGTTTGCGTTTGCCAAATTATTGGCTTTGAGTGCAAGCCCTTGTAGGCTTTGCTTAGCACCAGAGGCTGCAATGTAGACCATTTTGTCCATAACATCGACTCACATAAAAAATCTCTGAGTTGATAAATGCAAAATAGATGCCAGATTAAATTTGACGCAATATTAGGAAGGTGGTGAGCGGTTCAGCTCCGCTAATTTTAGCCACTCAGCTACAAAAAAGGCTGCAAAAATGCAGCCTTAGAATTTTAACCAAAAATAAGATTAACTTATCGAATCTGCAAAATACTTTGCTGAATTGTTGAATTAACTTCAAGCGCTCGTGAGTTTGCTTGGTAGTTGCGTTGAGCGGTAATCAAATCAACTAACTCGTTTGTGAGGTTAGTATTTGATTGCTCAAGCGCAGATGAGTTAATACTACCAAAAGTACCCGAGCCTGCTTCACCGGCTACTGGCTCACCAGAGTCAATACTTTGCTTCCAACTGGTATCACCTACTTGTGATAAGCCTTGAGAGTTTGGAAAGCGTACCATAGCAACTTGGCCTAAGTAGGTTGAATCACCATTACTGTATGAGGCAACAATTTTACCATCTGTGCCAATATCAATACCCGCTAAACGACCCACTGTAGAGCCATCTTGGTCAAGTGCTTTTACTTCAAAACCACTTGAATACTGAGTAGGAATACGCCCTGCGGTATTGTTTTCATCGCGCCAGTTTAGCTCAATCCCTGTACTTGGGAAGGTTGCGCCGTTATCAAGCATTGACGATAAACCAGTACCTGCACCTGCCGGTAAATTAATTTCATCAAATGTAGTCGCGTTAGTATTTGCTACACCACCCGTTGTGGCAGGTAAACCGCTAGAATCAAAACCAAGTGTAGTAATCGGTGTATATGGCGTGGTTGTTTGCTCTGCACCAGATGTACCGTCTATTACCTTGCCATCAAGTGTGGCGTAGACTTCCCAGCTATTATCAGTACCACCGGAGGCAGCATCTTCTTCTTTTACAAAAAAGTATTGCAGAATATGTGGTTCACCTAATGAGTCATAAACTGTTGTAGACGTTGATGAGTTATAGGTGCCGTTAGATGTCGGATCAAAATCGAGGCCTGTTGCATCAGCTGTTGCATCTAAGTTAAACGATAAAAATACGTTCTCTGTAGCGCGAGGTGAACCAGACGAGTCAGGAATTTGAATCGGGTTTGTAGTACTTAAACTAACTGATGTGGTATCACCTGTAGATGAGTCTACTGGAAAAGCTTGTAAATAATTGCCTTTAGCATCAACCATAAAGTTATCTTGGTTAAGCTTAAATGCACCTGCACGAGTATAGGTTAAATCTTGCGACGAAATATCATCGGTCATTGCAAAATACCCTTCGCCAGTAATCGCTAAGTCTAATGAGTTATTAGTAAATTGCAGTGACCCTTGGTGAAATTGCTGTGCAACCATGGTTGTTTGCACACCATCACCATTTTTAGTTTTGCCTGCGCTAAACACAGATGCAGCGTAAACATCAGCAAATTCAGCACGCGATTCTTTAAAACCTGTGGTATTTACATTGGCAATGTTATTTGCCGTCACGTCTAAATCTTTTTGTGCGGCTGCTAGGCCTGTAAGTGCAATATTAAAGCTCATAATTCACCTCTAACTTTTGATCTAATAGCCTGCTAGCAGGCGAAATACTTTTTAATTGGTTATGCGATCTCTGCGACATCTGTCAACCTAACCGCGCCTTCTTTGGTGTTAATAATAATGCCACTAGAGCCATTGATATTAACGCTTTCAATGTTTTTGAATGTAGCCACCGGTAAGCTTGAAAACTCACCATTGGTGCTGCCCTCTGCAGTAATGGTGTATTCACCCTCTGGTAGGCGCTCACCGGATTCATTATTACCATCCCAGCTAAAGCGCACTGCTCCAGCTGCTTGCGAACCCATATCGATAGTTCTAACCAGTTGGCCAGAAGCATCTGTGACTTTAATTTTTAAATTATCAACGGCTTCTTCAGCAACCGCAGACCCTTTTGCTTCGCCGCTTTCGCCAAGCTCAAGCGTATTAGATTCTAAAAGCGCTTGCTTACCAACCAGCGTTGATGCTTGTAAGGCAGAGTTTGAGGTCATTGACGAGGCAAGTGACTCAAAGTTTGTGTTTAAATCTGTGATGCCTTGCGCCATAGTAAAATTAGTCATTTGCGCAATCATCTGATCGTTATCAGCCGGATTACTCGGGTCTTGATACGATAGCTGCTGAGTTAGCAACGAGAAAAAATCTTCTTGCGTTAAGGCATCGCTCTCTTCAGTGGATGTCGCTACTTGGGTTTCTTGCCAAGTTATCGAGTCCATAAAAGATGAACTAGTACTAATATCGTTACTCATAACCTACCCTCGGTTATCGCTGCCCAAGTAACAGCGTTTTGCTTAACATTTGCTTAGCTGCATCGGCAACTTGCACGTTTGTCTGATAAGAGCGAGAAGCAGAGATCATATTTGCCATCTCCTCAACAACATTAACGTTGGGTTTATAGATATAGCCATTTTCATCCGCACTTGGGTGATTAGGGTTATATTCAATTTGTAGTGGTTTGTTACTCTCAACAATTCCCAGCACTTTAACACCAACAGCGGAGCCCTGAGGGTTGCTAGCTGAGGCAGACGCTTTAGTCAGCTCGGCAGCAAATACAGGTTGGCGTGCTCGGTAAGTTTTATCTTGGGATGAGCTAATTGTATTAGCATTCGAAATATTACTTGCGGTAGTATTTAAGCGCACATTTTGCGCACTCATACCACTACCTGAAATATCAAAAACGTTATATAAACTCATAATTATTACCCTTGACTACCGAGCGCTTTATTCAGGCCCTTAAATTTACTACTTAAAAATTGCAGGCTTGCCTGATACTCCATCGCATTCTGTGTATACAAGTTTCGTTCCACCTGTATATCAACCGAGTTACCATCGCCTGTATCTCCTTGATTTGGTGTGCGAAATAATTCTACCCCACCTACACTGCGAGTACCGCCAGTAATATGTTTTTCATTGGTAGTAACCATGCTATTGCCGCTTTGCTGAGTTGACCTTGCCGCTTTTAATGCAGAAGCAAAGTCGATATCTTTTGCTTTATAGCCAGGCGTATCAGCATTCGCTATATTTGTGGCAAGTACTTCTGCCCGCTGTGAGCGGATCAACATTGCATGCGGGTGCACACCTAATGCTTTATCAAAACTGATAGCCATAACGTTCTCCAAAAAATTGACTTACCTAAGTTAAAGCAATTAATAAGCCAGTAGTATTGTGTTACGCTATTTTTTTATAGGGGCTTGTTATATAAATGAAAAAACGACGTTTAAACGTCGTTTTTAATGGGAAGGAAGGGCAAATTATTTTTTTTGGTAGATGATCCCAGGGTTACAACGAACCATCTCAAACTCATTACTTAAGCCAGTCATTGACTCTGAGGCACCCAAAAATAAATATCCTTTTGGGTTTAGTGCTTGGGCAAACTGGCTAATGATTTTTGCTTTCACCTCAGGTGAAAAATATATAAGTACATTGCGGCAAAAAATAATATCAAATTTGCCCATTAAGGCATAAGAATCAAGCAGGTTTAAATGCCTAAAGCTCACCTGCTTTCTGACTGAGTCGACAACTTTTGCCATACCGTTGCCGCTATCCATAAAGAACTTTTTACGGCGCTCTGCTGATAGGCCTCGTGCTAATGCCAACGCATCATATTCAGCGTTTTTACACATATCGAGCATTGTATTGGAAATATCAGTACCAATAATTTGTGCCCCCATACGCAGTACGCTCGGTTGATGTGCCTGAAACTCAGCCACAGACATGGCAATAGAATAAGGCTCTTGGCCTGAAGAGCTAGCCGCTGACCAAATTTTTAATGGCCTACGGAGGTCTTTAAACTCTGGAAACAATTTATTTTTTAAAAGCTCAAAAGGATATTGATCCCTAAACCATAAGGTTTCATTAGTGGTCATGGCATCGACCACAGCGGCTCTAAGTTGCCGCTCATGGGGGGCAAGCGTTTTAGTCACTAATTGTGATAAAGATTCGACATTAAAACGAGCCATAAGCGGAGCAAGCCTACTTTTTACTAAATATTGCTTGTTTTCCCCTAACACAATACCACATTGCTGCTCTAAAAATGAGCGAAATTGATCGTAGTCACTTTGCTGCAAATCTTTACTATTCAAATTACTAACACCTATTGTTGCTTAGTCACAGTGAACCCATTTTTTTACTGCTGTTGCCAATTCATCTGGGTTAAATTTTGCTATAAAGTCATCCGCGCCTACTTTTTCGATCATCGCCTGATTAAACACGCCACTCAAAGAAGTGTGTAAAATAACATGTAAAGGCGCTAATTTTGGATCTGCTTTAATTTCTGCCGTTAATGTATAGCCGTCCATTTCAGGCATTTCAACGTCAGATATCAATAAACCTACACGCTCAGTAATATCATTTTTACAATCAAGCTCGGCTATTTCTTTAAGCCTAACTAAAGCCTCTTTACCATTTTTTGCAAGTTCAGTTTGCACACCAAGTGGCTCAAGTGCTCTTTTTACTTGGTTACGTGCAACAGCTGAATCGTCGGCAATAAATACAATACGTTCACCTAAGTCTTTTTGTATTGCACTGTCGGCAGCAAGGTCGGCACTCACTTCGGTATTTACTGGGCAAATTTCGTTTAAGATTTTTTCTACATCGAGAATTTCGACCAGTTCGTTTTCAATCTCGGTAACGGCAGTTAAATAAGAGTAACGCCCTGCTCCCGATGGGGGTGGCATTATTTTTTCCCAGTTCATGTTAACTATTCGCTCAACGCCGCCAACTAAAAAGCCCTGCACTGAACGATTGTACTCTGCAATTATAATAAAGCTGTCTTTTACATTTTCGATAGGTCGACCGCCTACGGCCATTGATAAGTCGATAACTGAAATAGTTTGACCTCGAATATGCGCAACTCCTCTAATGTATGCATTTGATTTTGGCATACTTGTTAAAGGAGGACATTGTAGTACTTCTCTTACTTTAAATACGTTGATCCCAAAACGCTGACGCCCTCTGAGCTTAAATAATAGTAATTCTAGGCGGTTCTGCCCAACCAACTGGGTGCGTTGGTTTACTGAGTCTAAAATGCCTGCCATTCAAATCTCCTAAAGAAAACAAATAATGCGGAACGATAATTGCTTTCTGTTTATAAAGCTACATAACATCGCGGGAGCGTCTACTTTTTGACGCAAAATATTTATACCCTGTTTGAAACCATAAGCATAGTCGAAACATTATGAGTTTGTTAAAAAAGTCCAGAAGATACAATGTTTTTTATTTTCTTGCTAGCTTATGCTTTGCATTACCTACTCAGGCAAATGTGTATAGCAAAGATATATTACAAGAAATAGCAATTTCTCATATTGCTGAACAAGTTACCGTGCCACTTGAAAAAAATGTAGAGATTACCGCCCTTGCCCTCGATAGCCGTATTCCTGATAGAGTATGTGAAAACGAGCCAGAGCTAGTTGTACCAAATGAGCCACCCTTTACACGTCAGGTGACTGTACAAATAAAGTGTAACGATGCGCAAAGCTGGACTCAATATGTCCATGTAAGAATTGTTAAAATGGCACCCGTTGTGGTTGCCACGGCAAATCTAGCACGTGGTGAGGTTATTACTAAGTCTCATCTAAGCGTACAAATGAAGCCTTCGCAGTTTGTAAGAGTACAATATTTAGATGACCCTTTAATGCTCATTGGCAGTCGTAGTAAGCGAAATATTAGAAGCGGGATGCCTGTTTTGCTCAACCAAATTTGTATGGTTTGCAAAGGCGACGCTGTTAATATTTATGCGAGTATTAAAGGACTTAGAATAAAAACCACGGGGATAGCACTTGAAGATGGCACCCTTGGTGAGCAAGTACAGATCAAGAATAAAAAATCCGGTAAAATTTTGAATGCACGTGTAGATGGTGTAGAGTCTGTTCAAGTTAATATTTAATTTCGATTTATACTAAAGTATCCTATGTATATGCCGATAACTTGGCATAAGTTGGGTAATATACAGGTTTATTATTATGGTTAATCAAGTTAATGGTAGTAATCAACAAGCTAATGCGCTTACAAACGCTAAACAGCAACAAGTTGATATTAAAAAAGATAACGCTGCAAGTACACAAACAGCACACACTCCTTCGCCTAAAGCGGCGAGCGATTCAGTGAGCCTGACGCCACAAGCACAGCAGTTAAAAACTCTGCAAGATAAAGCGCAGCAGTCATCTGGCTTTGATAGTGAAAAAGTTGCTGAACTTAAAAAAGCGATTACCGAAGGTAAATACCAAATTGATGCCGAAAAGCTGACTAAAAACTTAGCTGATTTTGAGTTTAACGTATATGGCTGATCACAATAGTTTAATTAGCGTTAAATTAGATGAGCAAGTTAAATGCTTGGATTCATTATATGCGTTATTAAACGAAGAGCTTAGTATTATTGCCTCTCGCAGAGGTGAAGGTTTAAAAGAGCTTGCCCAACAAAAAATGTCTTTTTTAACCAAACTCACCCAGCTCGATAAAGAGTTAAATAAACTCTTTGCTGCTAATGATGAAAATGCCTCTGAAGTAACTGATCGAGTAGCGCAAGTTAAAGTGCAGTTAGCGCAGTGCCAAAAACAAAATAAAGTAAACTCACATGCTGCCCGCCAAGCGCACTTAAGTGTAAAACAACTAAAAGATATTTTAATAGGCGCCCCAACTAGCATGACTTACGACCAAGGCGGTAGCGTGGTTAATACCGACAGCAAGCTGGTTCGTAACCTAAAAGCTTAACTGCTTTTATTTATCCTATTTTATTTAAAAAGCCCTTATTGAAGTCTCAATAAGGGCTTTTTAGGTTCACTACTTAGACCAAACTTTTGATTAAGTGAGTTTTAGAAACCCACTTCAGCTATTTAACTGAAGTGGGTTAGTCATTTAAATATCTGTTTGATTGTTACCATTTTCAATTAAGTGTTTAATCATTTCCTCTGATTGGTTTTGAACATCAACGGCTGGCGCTGCCTCATCGGTACTTCCGCCACTTTGTGCAGATGAGTACGCAATTGCAGAGCCTTCTTCATCAAGTGAGTTATTTAATGCAAGCAATTGCTCTGTTTCAGAGTCAATAATTACATCGTTTATATTAAGTGGCTCTGTTTCGCTTACCTGTACAACTTGCTCAGATGAACTTGTCATACTTCCTATATTTTCAAGGTTTATCGTTTCTGTGCTTAACACTCCATCGCTCTGCGTATCACCCAATGCTGACTCATCAAAAAATGACGAAGGCATGGTATCGCCTGCCCCAGAGCCAGATTGTGACGTGTATATATTGCCAGACTGTTCTATCTCATTAGAAGTATTTTTGATTAAGTAGTTTCCTACCTCATCAACAGTAACGAAATAATATTGCTCCCCTCCACCAATGTTCAGATTAGCTAAGTTTAAGAACCCTCCCCAATCCCCATTATTATCTGAAGTAAAGCTACTTGATAGTTCTAATACATCTAAATCTAGACCGAGCAAGTCAACACCTAATAATGAAGAGCCAATAATATACACTTCGGTATCTGGCTCTGTTGTTCCTTGAACTGATGGAAGTACAACACCTAAAACCCCTGAACTAAAATTAGTAACCTCGAAACCTATTGGTGTTGTATCTATAACCAACCCAGATACGCTACCGCTTGATGTTGTATTGCCTGATGTATCAGTTGCTACTGCTGTTACAGTATAAGCCCCATCAGCTAACCCCGTATCCGGTGAAGCACTCCATGCCCCGGATGCGTCGGCAGTTACCTGTTTAGTTACTTCCGTTGCGCCGCTAAAGGTGACTAATATAGTTTCTCCAGCACCAGCAGTTCCTGTAATAAGTGGACTTTGATCCGCTGTTAGAGCGAGTCCCGAGTCAATCGTAATACCTGAGTCAATTACGCTACTTATGGATTGCGTACCTGTGTTGCCTGCAGCATCAACAATGTTTACATCCACACTGTAGTTACCTTCAGGTAGTACTTCTGTAGCAGTGACGCTCCAAGTTCCATCAGGTCCAACAGTTGTTTCAACATTATGAGTGGCACCCGCTGAATCAGTAAACATAACGACTACTAACGCGCCTGCGAAGCTTCCCGTTACTGAGCCTGTAACAGTAAGCGTAGTATCTTGCCCTCCCAATATTGGTTCTATGACGACAGTTGGCGCTGTGTAGTCTGTGCTTGACACCATAGTATCGCTAGCAGAGTTACCCGCAGTATCACTTATTGATGCTGTAGCGCTAAAGCCACCTTCACTCAGTATGGTAGTCGCTGTTACTGTCCATGTGCCATTTCCTGCGACTTGGGCAGTAATAGTTTGAGAATCGTTATTAGAATCTGTTATAACTACGCTCAGTGTTGTACCTGCTGGCGCATCACTTGTACCTGTAATAGTTGGTAGAGAGTTGTTAGTCACTGGTAGCTGGTCAATTTCGATTGCTGGCGGTGTTAAATCAACAATACCACTTAGGCTTGTAGAACTTGTAAGGTTTAAGTTTTCGACTGTCGCATCAACCGTAAACGCACCTTCAGCTAATGGAGTGGTTGGTATTAATGTCCACACTCCTGCAATAGCCTGTGTGTTGTAAGTAGTTGCTGTACCACTACTATCGGTTATTACAACTTCTACATCGCCATTTAACACATCGGTAGTACCGCTAATGGTAGGGGTTGTATCGCTTGTATCTATTATTGGGTTGATTAATAGGCCCGGTAAAGTAGTGCTAACGGTGCCCGTTTGTGTCACTGTTGCTATATTTCCTGCATCATCAATACTAATGGCTTCAACGGTTAAATCACCTTCAGCTAGAACCGGAGTAACAATAAGCCATGTCCCATCCCCTAATACCGTTGTAGTAACTACAAAGAGTGTACTTGTAGAGTCTGTAATGTTAACCGTGATTAAGCTACCGGTTTCTTCGTCACTGGTGCCAGTAATAGTTGGCGTTAATGTATTAAGTACACCAAAGGCGTCTATCCCTAGCGCTGGTGGAATGGTATCAATGGTCACTTGCTCAGTAACCGATTGACCTACGTTACCCGCAGCATCAGTAATACTTGCAAATACACTATATATACCATCGGGTAGGCTCGTGGTTAGTAATGACCACGTGCCATCACTCCCAACAAGGGCATCAAATACTGTTGCGTTGCCGTTATTATCAATTACAGTTACATCAATGTCTGTACCCGGAGCCTCCTCTGAAGTACCCGAAATAGTTAGTATGTCAGTATTACTTATGCTCAACGGTAAAATATCTACCACAGGTACTAACGTATCAACAACAAACTCAAGTGTTTGTGTTACTACATTGCCAGCATCATCAGTGATACTGACGTTGGCAACATGCTGCCCTTCAGTCAGCGCATCAACTTCCAGTGAAAATAGCCCTGCTGCATTCACTGTTGTTGTTAATACTGAACCTCCGTCCAGTTGAATCTCTACCACACCATTAATTAAATCACTGGTCCCTTGAATAATTGGAGTAGAATCTGACGTTGTACCAATCACTTGCAAATTAAGTGTTGGCGAGATGGTATCTACTACACTGCTTAGCAGCTGTGTAGCTGTGATCCCTACTTCACTTAATACATTTACAGTTACAGTAAACACGCCCTCAGCAAGTGATTGAGGAACTTGTACAAGCCATGAATTATCTGCCTGCACTATGGCAATCAAATCTTGCACTACGTTATCGCTATCTACTACTCTAACTAGCACTTCGGTGCCTGGGGCTTGGTCGGTCGTACCGCTAATTATTGGTAAATCTCCCTCGCCAGTTACAAAGTCAACCACCGCATTAAGTAATGGCGTTGAGGCATCTACATCTGCAGTCGTAATAGTGGTGGTGTTACCTGCATCGTCAGTGGCAGAGGCTTCAACAACTGATAAGCCAATAACATTAACTGCTAGACCCAATAACTCCCAATCGCCGTTGGCATCGGTGGTTACATCGTATGTTAAGTCAAGTAAATCACCTGCAAGCTCTAGAGTAACCGTAACGGTTTTACCTTCGCCCAAATCGGATGTACCAGATAAAGAAATCAACTGACCTAATAAGAACGAAGGAACAATAGTAAGCTCTGGAGGCACTGTATCCACTTCGCCACCTGTTTTACTGTCAACCGATGTGTTTCCTGCGTTATCAGTAATCGTTGCCGTAACACTGTAAACCCCTTCGGCTAATACGTTATCTGCAGCAGCTTGCCAGTCTCCATTAGCATCCGTTTGTACGGTAATTTGATGCGATGCGCCAGCTGAGTCCGTAAACGTAACGAAAACATTTGTATTTGGCTCGTTGGATGTGCCGCTAATTAATGGCGTGCTGTCTTGGGTAAGTATTAATGAACTTTGATCAATACTAATTTCTGGCGCAATTGTATCTATATTAGCGTTAGCGATATTGCTGCCTGTATTTCCGGCATTATCAGTAATAAATACTTCTACTGAATATGCCCCCTGAGAAAGGCTGTTGCTTGCCTCTACTGACCAAGTTCCACCGGCTTGCACCGTTGTATTGACAGTATGCGCATTACCTTGGAAGTCGGTAAATACCACAGCAACCACATCTCCTACAGCTGCACCTGTTACGCTGCCAGAAACGCTAGGTGTTAAGTCTGTACTACCTATAATATCGTTAATGCTTACTACTGGCGCAGTTATATCAACCACACCGGTAGTGCTAGTATTTACAGGATTACCCGCTGTATCACTGGTTGATGCAGTAACAGTATACGTACCTTCGCTAAGCGATAAAGGAGCAGCAACTGACCATGTACCATTTGCACCAACTGTGGCATTAACTGTTTGCTCTGCGCCTAAGCTATCTGTAATCAAAATAGCGACTATCGCGCCTTGTGGGGCTGTACTTGTACCTGAAATTGTAGGCGTTGTATCATTGCTCGTTAGTAGCGGTGTAATATTTAATACTGGGGCTGTTAAATCTATAAGCCCTGTATCTGTTGCACTGCTTGTTAAGCCACCTTCAGTTACACTGGCTGAAACAGTAAACGTGCCCTCAGGAAGAATATTTGTCGCATCTACACTCCATGTATTGTCAATTACAGTAGTTGTAACCGTATGCGAAACATTATTAACATCAGTAATAGTAACTGTAACTACCGTACCATTTTCAGCACTACTCGACCCAGAAAGCGTAGGCGTTTGATCGTTTGTATCAACAATGGTGTTTATATTAATGGTAGGTGCATTAGTGTTAAGTGTGGCAGTCGCATTTGCTTCACTGCTATTACCTGCAGTATCAGTAATGCTTGCTGAAACTGTCACTTGTCCATCAGTTAATGGCGTAGTTACATCAACACTCCATACCCCGCCTGCACCCACAGTCGTTGTGTAGGTATCAACGCTATCACCATCAGTAACTGTGACATTGATTGTAGTACCTTCAACCTCATTAGAGGTACCTGAAATAGTAGGCGTGCTGCTATTAATTGTACCTAATGCGTCAATGGTAATGGTTGGTGCTTGAGTATCAACAAGACCTGTTCCAGTCGCTGAACCAGTATTATTAGCATCATCGGTAATACTAACAACAACACTGTAATTTCCTTGTGGTAAATTGGGCGCTGTGGTTTGCCAATTACCATCTGTATCAACCGTAGCAGCTAACGTATGCGTATCCCCATTACTATCTGTAATAACAATATCTACATTTGTGCCAGTAGGCTCTGTTGATGTACCGCTAATAACTGGGGTATCTGTGTTAAATACGGTTATTTCATCCAATGTGACTATGGGTATCTGAGTATCAATTGTTAAGTCAATTGTTGTGCTAGTGATATTATTAGCGTCGTCAGCAACATTAATTTGCGCCGTATAGTTACCATCGGTAAGTGCAGATGGTACCTCTACCTGCCAATTTCCGTCAGTATCTACTACCGCAATAAAGGTTTGGCCATCAATGCTTATTATTACATCAGCACCTATGGCATCACTGGTGCCTGATAGGGTTGGCGTTGTATCTGCTGTAGTGTCGATAGGGTTAACGCTAAGAGTAGGTGCTATGCTGTCTATTTCACCTTGTGCTTGCTCAGAAGTTAAATTCCCAACGTCGTCTCTTACCTCAGCGGTAACCGTATATTGCCCTTGCGAAAGCTCGGTTGGCACTTCAACAGACCAACTTCCATTAGCTTGAACTATGGCCGTAAACTGCTGGCTTTGACCTGCACTATCTACAACGGTAAGTTGTATCTCGGTTCCTTGATCCATATCTGTAGTACCAGAAATCACTGGCGTTGCATCATTCGATAATGCATCTACAGTCACACTAAGCGCAGGTGCTTCATTATCAAAATTAAGTGAGTTAACGCTCGCAACATTGCCGGCCGCATCACTTGCAGTTGCAGTAACATATGCAAGGCTAAGCAAAGGTACTGTTATGTTTGCAAGTCCCCATGTGCCATCAGCATTCGTCGTCGCCGTATAGGTAGCGCCTACAGCACCGCCAACAAGATACTCGGTAATAGTGATCACTGACCCTTCGGGTAAATCAGAATCCCCAGAAAGAGAGACTAAGTTGCCAAGTAAGAACGAAGGAATGATCTCTAAAGTCGGTGGCGTTACATCCACTTCACCGTTGTCTGTGCCTGTGCCGGTGTTACCTGCTGCATCC